>JAJZCY010000316.1 GCA_021828835.1 Acidobacteriota bacterium
ATCATTGACATGGATTACGGACCCAATAACAGCTATCACCACACCGCGCAGGACACCATGGACAAGATCAGCGCCCATAGCCTCACCGTGGACGGCGATGTCATCATGGAATCGATCCGGCTGCTGAACCAAAGATAAAAGCCAGCTCCCAGCTTTCAGCGATCCGCCTGGCTCCTCCCCATAGAGCATCCAGCGCTTCGAAAGCACCAGCCGGGAGCCGAAGCCTGATGGCTCTTGTGGTAAGAAAGGACACCGCGCATGGCGCAAGCAGAGATCGGCATCATCGGGGGCAGCGGGCTCTACTCCATGCCCGGATTCACCAACGTCCATGAAGAGCGCGTGGAGACGCCCTTCGGCGAACCATCCGATCCGTTCGTATTGGGCGAGCTCGAAGGCCGCAAGGTTGCCTTCCTGGCGCGGCACGGAAGAGGCCATCGCATTCTGCCCTCCGAGCTGAACTTCCGCGCCAACATCTATGCCTTCAAGAAGCTCGGCGTGGAGCGGATTCTCTCCGTCTCCGCCGTCGGCTCGCTCAAAGAAGAGCACAAGCCCACCGACTTCGTCATGCCCGACCAGTTCATTGACCGCACCTTCCACCGCGTCTCGACCTTCTTTGGCGATGGCATCGTGGGCCACGTGGCCTTTGGCGATCCGGTCTGCGCGACCGTCTCCAAGGCAGCGGCGGAAGGTTGTGCGAAGGCTGGCGTAGTAGGCAAGCTGGGCGGCACTTACGTGTGCATGGAGGGCCCGCAGTTCTCCACCAAAGCCGAGTCCAATCTCTACCGAAGCTGGGGCGCCGACGTCATCGGCATGACCAACCTGCAAGAAGCCAAGCTGGCCCGCGAAGCCGAAATCTGCTATGCCACGGTCGCCATGGTCACTGATTATGATTGCTGGCGCGAAGGCCATGACGCCGTGACCATCGAGGAGATCGTTGCGGTGCTGCACAAGAATGCCGGCAACGCCTGCAAGGTGGTGAGGGCCGCCGTCGCCGCCATGCCCCGCGAGCGCACCTGCGCCTGCGCCTCGGCGGCCAAGTATGCCGTGCTCACCCAGCCCGATCTGATTCCCGCGGCAACCAAGGACCGCCTCAAGCTGCTGTTTGGAAAGTACATCGAGCGGAGCTAGCCACGGCGGTGGCGCTGGACCCGCTCCACGCGCGCCGAGAGAGCTGCGAAATCCGCGAACTTCGCTTGGCACCACAAATTTCATTCAGGACCACGAAAAACATGGCCATCACCGTAGTCGGCAGCGTTGCTTATGACACCATTGAGACTCCCGCAGGACGCCGCGAGCGCTGCCTGGGCGGAGCCGCCACCTACTTTTCCCTCTCCGCGAGCTTCTTCTGCGATGTGCGCGTGATCGCCGTCGTCGGCGAGGACTTCGGCCCTGATCAGGAGTCGGTCTTCAAAGCCCGCAACATCGACACCCGCGGCCTGGAGCGCGCCCCCGGCAAGAGCTTCTTCTGGGAAGGCTCCTACCTGGAGAACCTGAACGAGGCCAAAACCCACAACACCGAGCTCAACGTCTTTGCCAGCTTCGAGCCCAAGATCCCCGCCGCCTACAGCGACTCCGATTTTCTCTTCCTGGCCAACATCGATCCGGTGCTGCAAAAGCGCGTCCGCGATGCCATGCCCGGCGTAAAACTGGTCGCCGGCGACACCATGAACTTCTGGATCAAGGATCATCGCGCGGCGCTCGAAAAGGTCCTCCAGGGCCTCGACATCCTGCTCATCAACGACGGCGAGGCGCGCATGATCGCCGGCAACAACAACCTGGTGCAGGCCGCCCGCGCCGTCATGGGCCTCGGTCCCCGCTTCCTCGTCGTGAAGCACGGCGAGTACGGCGCAACTCTGTTTCATGGTTCGAAGAGCAACAGCGGCGAGCACACCTTCCGCGCTCCGGCCTTGCCGCTCGAGCAGGTCGTCGATCCCACCGGCGCGGGCGACAGCTTTGCCGGCGGCTTCTTCGGCTACCTCGCCTCGCAGAAAGAGATCACGCCGGGCGCCTTCCGCCGCGCCATGTTCTACGGCAGCGTGATGGGCTCCTTCGCCTGCGAGCGCTTCGGCACCGAGCGCCTCCAGCAGCTCACCCGCGCCGATATCGACGCACGCTTCCAGCAGTTCCGGGATCTGACCCACCTTGACTGAACGAACCATGAGCGGAGCCGGCAGCGTCAGCGGAACAAGCGGAGCTAGACCCGCCTCCAACAGCACCGCCGGCTCCGCTCGTGGCAGTCACCGGTCCCGTCTCAGCCGCACCGAACAATGGGTGGTCTCCGCATCCTGCGCGGCACTCTCTCTTCTCGCCATTCTCTGGAGTTGGCGCAACCACGCCATCCTCAACTACGGCGATGCCATCGCCCACCTGCACATCGCGCGGCGCGTCTTCGACAGCCGCTTTCCCGGCCTGAGCCAGCTCGGCTCCGTGTGGCTGCCCCTGCCCCATGTGCTGATGCTGCCCTTCGTGCAGGTGTACTCGCTCTGGGCGAACGGCCTGGCGGGAACCATTCCTTCCGCGATTGCCTGGCTCGCCGCGTGCGTCGGCATCTACCGTCTCGCCCGCCATTGGCTGTCGCCCGCGGCATCGGCAGTAACACTCGCCTTCTTTGCGCTGAATCCAAACCTCGCCTACCTCCAGACCACCGCCATGACCGAGCCGCTGTTCCTCTGCGAGATGATCTGGATGGTCGTTGCCCTCGTGGAGTGGCGCACCGCGCTCGTGGAAGAGGACAACGCACGCGTGGATCGCCTGCACGGCTGGATCGCGTTGGTGCTGGTGGCCGCTACCTTCACCCGCTACGACGGCTGGATCATGGCGCTGTTTGCCTGGACCACCATGGGCATCGAACTGCTGCGCCGCGGCCGCCTGCGTTCGCGCAGCTTCTGGATCGCCAGCGCGTTTGTCGTCGCCGCGCCCCTCGTCTGGTTTGCCTACAACGCCATCTACTTTGGCGACTGGCTCGACTTCGCCCGCGGCCCCTACTCCGCCAAAGCCATTGAACTACGCACCGCGCACGGCTCGGGACCGCTGCATCCGGGCTTTCACAATCCCTGGGTGGCGCTCGCCTACTACCTCAAGGTGTCGGAGATGGATACCTTCGCAGTGGCCCGGAACTTCCTGCTCGCCCTCACCGCCTTGGGCACGCTGGGCGCGTGGTTCGCCTACCGCCGCCGCGCCTTCGACTGGGCGCTGCTGCTGTGGGTTCCGGTGCCCTTCTACGCCTACTCGGTGGCCTACGGGTGGGTGCCGATCTTCTTCCCCGCCTGGTGGCCGCACTCCTGGTACAACACCCGCTACGGCATGGAGATTCTGCCCGCCTTCGCGCTGGGGCTCGGCTTCGTGGCACAATTCCTTCTGAGCGCCGCGCGCGAGTTCAAGCCGCAACTGCGCCGGTATGCGGCCGCGGCCCTCTTCGTACTGGTAACGCTGAGCGCGTGGGCTATGGGGCGG
>JAJZCY010000041.1 GCA_021828835.1 Acidobacteriota bacterium
CCGATCTTTCATGCTGGCCTTCAAGGCGGTGAGCGAGCGGCTCACGACCGGCGAAGACTTCGAGCTGGCTGCCTGGCGGATGGCCCAGAAGCTGGCCGCGCAAGGGGTCGTTCACGCCGAGGTCTTCCTCTCGGTCGGCGTCATCTATCACTGGCGCAATCCCGATCCCGATTCCTTCGATCCCATCTTTGCAGGCCTGGAAAGGGCGCGGGAGCGGGCGGCGCGCGAACTGGGCGTTTCCCTCTACTGGATTCTGGACGCCGTGCGCCACTTTCCTCTCGATGAGGCTGCCAAGGTCTTCCGCAAAGCGGCGCAGTTGAAGACGAATCATGCCTCGATTGTGGGGATCGGCCTGGGCGGCGATGAGCGGCGTACCGGGTCGGCACCTTACCGCGAGCTCTACGCCGAGGCCCGCCAGGCCGGCTTGCGGCTCACCAACCACGCGGGGGAGACCACCGGATCCGAGGCGATCTGGGAGGCGCTCGCCATCGGCACGGAGCGCCTGGGTCATGCCTTGTCGGTCGTCCAGGACGAATCTCTCGTTCAAGAGCTGAAAGAGCGGCAGATTCCGCTGGAGATGAATCCCACCTCCAACGTGCGCACCGGCGTCTGCGGTTCATTCGCCGCGCATCCGCTGCGCCGCTGCTTCGATCTCGGCCTGCTGGTGACGCTCAACTCGGACGATCCGGCGTTCTTCGGCTCCGATCTCGAAAACGAGTACGTACTGGCCCACACCGAACAGGGATTCAGTCGCGAGGAACTGCGGGCGCTGGCGGCCAATTCTTTCCGCGCAAGTTTTCTTCCCGATTCAGATAAATTCCGGTGGCTGGCCCGCATCGAAACTATTGAGTAACGATGCGTCCCCTTTGCCTCACCGCAGTCTCACGCCAGCTCATCAACTTGTGCGGTATGATTGTGCCATCAGGAGGAAGCACGCGCATGTCCACGGATTTGCAGCCCGTTACGCCTGACGGAGACGACCAGGCCGTCACCAGGGAGCGCTCCAACGCGCTGATGATGATTGGCTGGTTTTCAGTCGGACTCGCTGTGGCCACGATCGGCGTTTTGGTGGGCGCGGAGCTTCGCAGCCGGTACAAGTTCAATCACCGGACGCCCTACGATTTTTACTCCAACGCCGGCGAGCAGCAGGCGAGCGAGTTTGGCGTCGGTATCTGATCCGGCTGTTCTGCAGCAGAGCGTTCTCCAGCCCGCCTTGCGGCGGGCTTTTTCGTGAAGCGAGACGGCGGGTGCGGCTTTTGATCGCGTCACAGGCAAGGTGCATTGCACACTTCTCCGATGGCCATCCTGCATCCAAGGCCCTCCATCGTATTCCCAAGTCGGAGGTCATCGGGCGGTATCGCCGCGCAGGGCTTGCAGGGAGCGGACGACATCCGCAGCCGTGTTGCAGGCCGGTCCGGGCGGGCCTCCAGTCGGAAGAAATCATCCTTCGACCAACGAGGTGCAGACATGGCTTTACCGCAAAGACAAGACCCGGACGAGATGCGTCGTGAATACAACACAGCCGAAGAGAGGCGGGTCCGCCGCACGGCCTCAACCGGCAGCCGCGTCACCTGGTGGTGGCTCTGGATCATCGTGATCGCGCTGGCGATCTGGTGGGCCGGATGGGGCTGGGGGAACTCCGGCGGCTGGTGGTGGGGACATCGAACCGATCGCATCAACGGCCCGAACGGGGCCATCATCAACGGCACCGGCGGAGGCGCTGGCACGAATGGAACAGGCACCACCGGCAACGGAACCGGCAATATCCCGGCCGGCAACAGCGCGAATTCTCCCAACGGGGGCAGCACGACGACCGGCAACGGCAACGGCGGCGCGACACGGCCGCACTAGACCGGTGTGAAGCGGCCGCGCCGGGAACGGACGGCCGCTTCACTGTTTCCGCTTAGGAAGCCTTCCTGAGCGTGACCTGTTGAATGGAGCGGCGGGCCGCGGGGCCTACCAGCTTCCACACCTTCTCGGCGGTCTCTTTCTCCTGCTGCTGGATCTCCGCGCCGATGTGGCCGGTCTCATGATCGGCGGCGTCGGCTGCCACTGCGCAGAAGACTTCGTACATGGCCATCTCAGCGTTCTCGACGGCGTAGGCGATCATCAGGTTTTGCGTGGTACGCTCGCTGGCGTCGTGGCCGGCCTGCGCCAGCTTGGGCGCCGCTCCAAACACCTGGGCCAGGATGCCCTTGGCGGTTGAGGTGGTGCCGCCGATCGCCTCCAACCGCGAGGTCAGCCGCTCATGCTGGGCGCGCGTTTCTTTGGCGTGCTGCGCAAAGGCCGTCTGCGCGGGCGCGTAATCGCCTTCCTTTGAGAACGCGGTCAGTTGCGTCTCAAAGCTCTTTTCCGCCGCGATGATGTCTTCCAGGTAGGACCTGAGCACGTCGGAAGGGCTGTGTCCCGCGCCCACCGCTTCGCGGAAGGAGTTGCGCGCGCTGGTTCGCAAGAGAGGCCACACCTGGCGGGCATCGTCGGCTTCTTCCGATTGCAGTTGCCGTGCCAGCGAGACAACCGCCGTATCGCCGGCCTCGGCGCCGGCTTCGGCAAGCGCCTGGTACATGGCCTGCTCGGCTCCGGCTGCTCCGAAAGTAACGATCAGGTGCTGGGTGTTCTTCTCGCCGGGCTCGTGTCCCGCCTGCGCGGTGAGCGTGCTGAAGGCGAGCATGTGGGCCAGGGCGGACTTGGCGGCTGACGGTGATCCGCCGCGCTGCTCGAGCAGCGCCGTGAGCCGCTGATGCTGGGTTCGGGCCTTGTCTCCGGCTGCGGCCAGCAGCGCCCGGACAGGCTCCTGGACACCGGTTTTGCCGAACGAATGCAGCGCGTCCTCAAAGTTGCGCTCCGCGGCAATGGCGTCCTCGAGATAGTTGTTGATCCGGTCCCGCACGGTTTCAGGCATGGCTTTCCTCCTGCCTGCTTCGATGCCCGGCGAAGCCCAGCCATGCGGCTGCGGACCCACTCGATTGTGACGGGCTAAAACTCTTCGCGCATGATGCGCACGTGCGGTCTTCAGCGTTGCAGCGCATTGCGCGTGGCGCGCAGTGTGAAGTCCAGCGATCGGCGTGGCACCTTGTTGATGTACGACCCGATCAACCAGGTCAGTCCGGCTGGAATCGTGCGGGTGAGCGTGACCGTCTCCATCTGCATGTAGACTCCGCCATCGCGCTGCTCCCAGCTCCAGTAGATGTTGAGCCGCCAGAGGAATCCACGATCTTCGGGCGCAGACAGCGGATGCTCCTGGGGTGTACCCGGTCTGGAGATCTCCGCGATGTGCGTGCTGCGCGAGGCGCTGTAGCCGTGGTCTGCATCCAGTTGCCCGAAGGTCACGTCGTAATCGGTGTCCATCACTACGGTGATTACGTGCTTCTGCAGCAGCCGGATCTTTACCCGATACTGATTACCGTGCTGGCTGAGCACCCGGGAGGAGAGGATCTCGGGCGCGTAGACGCGCGGGTAGGCGCTATAGTCGCGCAGCAACCGCTCGCAATCGGCCGCCGTCGCTCCCGGAACAAAGACAGTGCCGCGCCAGGCGTGCAGCAACGCCCCGCCAACGGAGCTATCCGCGGGAGTTCGATTTTCGATGATCGGCTCTCCGTTGCGCAGCCGCGCCGCGACATCGGGATTCTGCAGGCCGGCGATGAACCCGGAAGCCGACCGATGCTGCTGGCTCAGCCGCGCCTCCAGGAATTGCGTGTAGGCATCAAAATGCGCGGTCGCGGCTGCGCTGGGCTGCGCGGCCTCGCAACAGGTCGCCGTATTTGCAAAGAGCAGCATTGCGAGCAGAAACCGGAGTTGCCAAGGTGGAAATTGCGGGTGGCGCATGCTTGGCATTCTGCCGGATCGAGCCGGATGTGGCAAAGGCGCTCCCGCTATAGACTGTCCCTTATGGGCCGTATCCGGATACTTTCCGACCAGGTGGCGAACCAGATCGCCGCCGGCGAGGTGGTCGACCGCCCCGCATCGGTGGTGAAAGAGCTGCTGGAGAACGCACTCGATGCGGGAGCGATGCGCATCCGTGTGGAGGTGGAGGCAGGCGGCCGCAAGCTCATTCGTATCTCCGATAACGGCTGCGGCATGAATCGCGACGACGCCCTGCTGGCCTTCGAGCGCCATGCCACCTCCAAGCTGCGCACCGCCGACGACCTGCTGGCCATTGCCACCCTCGGATTCCGCGGCGAAGCACTGCCCTCGATCGCTTCGGTGGCGCGGGTCACGCTGGAGACCTGCGCGGACGGCGGAGGCGATGGAGCAGGCACACGCCTGGAGATTGCCGGCGGCAAGATCCTGCGGGTGGAGGATGCGGCGCTGCCCCAGGGAACCACGATCGCGGTGGCCGATCTCTTCTTCAATACCCCGGCGCGGCGCAAGTTCCTGCGTGCCGAATCCACCGAACTCGCCCATGTCACGGCGCTGGTGACCCATTACGCGCTGGTGCATCCGGAGAAGCACTTTGAGCTGCTCTCGGCTACGCACACCATCGTGTCGGCGCCGCCGGTGGCGCGCACTGCCGAGCGCATCTACCAGATCTTCGGCAAGGAAACGCTGAGCCTGCTTCTGCCCGTGGCCGCGGAAACATCCTTGCAGCACGCCGGCTTGCCCGAACCGCCGCCCTGGAAGCGCGATCCCGAGGCGCCGCCGCGTGACCCGGGCACGATGCGGCTCTCCGGCTTTTACTCCAAGCCCGAGTTGCAGAAGCTCAATCGCAACTCTATCTATATTTTTGTGAACCAGCGGCTCATCCGGGACCGCCTGCTGATGCACGCCATCACCGAGGCCTACCGGAACGTGATTCCGCCCACCAGCTTTCCGGTGGTGCTGCTGTTTCTGGAGATGCCGCCCGAAGAGGTGGACGTGAACGTGCACCCGGCCAAGACCGAGGTGCGTTTCCGCCAGCAGAGCCTGGTGCATGACTTCGTGCGCGAGAGCCTGCGCACCGCGCTGGTCAAAGCGCGTCCGGCCGCAGGTTTCCTGGCGGCGCTCGACGCGCAGCCCACCGCCAGTCCTTCGCTGATGCCGGCGGCGCTTTCGCCGCTGCCCGGTGCGCCCGATCCCGCCACGCCGGGCGGGGCAGAGTCCGATTCAGCGGCCTTTGCCGCGGGAGCGAACGGAGCCGACTCCTTCCGGCTCACACCGCGCGTGCCGTCGCCCACGTCCGGCCGCCTGCCGTTCAACAGTGCTCAGGCCATCGATCCGCGCAGTTTCGATGCCCGCGGGTGGGGCGAAGCCGCCGCGGCGCTGTTCACGCCGCCGCTTTCCTCCGACGGCGCCAGCGCTCCCTCTGCCCCCGGTCCCGGGGATGGCGATGCGCTCCGTGCGCTCGAATCGGCTGCCAGCGCGGCGCTCGTAGAAGCTGAGCAGGCCGCCGTCAATCTCAACCATCTTGCCGGGCTCAAGGCGCTCGGCCAGCTTCGCGAATCCTTCATTCTTGCCACCAATGAAGACGGGCTATGGATCGTTGACCAGCACGTGGCTCACGAACGGGTGCTGTTTGAGAAGATTCTGCGCGACCGGCAGGTGGAACAGGCGCATCGGCAGCGGCTCTTGATGCCGCTCCTGGTTGATCTCAAGCCCGATCAGATGGTGGTCTTCGCGCGTATCGCCGAGGAGCTGGAGCGGAACGGGTTCGAGGTTGAACCCTTTGGGCCGCAAACACTTGCGGTCAAAGCCGCTCCGGCCGGACTGGAGGGTCCGGCGCTCGAGCGCATGCTCGCCGAGGTCATCGAGCAGTCGGCCACCGCCGATGAGCAAGCCACTCCGGCTGAGAACCTTACGGCTCTCCGGACGCGCATCGCCGCGTCGCTGGCCTGTCACTCGGCGATCAAGGTCAACATGCCCCTTGACCCCGCACGAATGGAATGGCTATTGTTGGAACTTGCGAAGACGAGTCACCCGACGAGCTGTCCCCACGGCCGCCCGATCGCTTTGCTGTACTCCTGGAAGGAGATTCTGCGTGCCTTCCATCGCATCTGACAGGCGGCCGCCAGAGCCGTCGTCTTGCCCGGAATTTACGGTCCAGTGAGGCAGATCCAGCGTAAAGTGCACTCATCGCTGTGCGACGGCCTTTCGCCATCACTATCTAAGCTACTTAAATTGTGCGGCTTAGAAGGGGATGCGCTGAATGCTAAAGAGGATTAAACTAGTTTTAGTACCTCTGGTCTTGCCGAAAGCCAGCCTGGAAGCGAGGTTTTTTCTTTGACAGCAGAACAGTTGGAAGCATCGCGCGTCGAGAGGATGCGCCTGAACGGATCTGGGGCTCTCACCTTTGAGGATGCCCGTACCTGGCTGGAAGAGACGGGGTTGTGCCTGTTCATGCCCCGCAAGCAGTATTCTTCGGCGCCATCCCCCTCTTTCGTGGAGGCGGTGTCCGGGCAGAGAAATCCCAATCCGGAGCCCAAGCAGGTCGCTCTGGCAGAGGAGCTGCTGGTCCGCCTGGAGAATAGCGACGTTGCCGTGCGCCTGAACCTGCTGGGCCAGCCGGGCGAACAGCCGGACTTCGTTGTGGCCGCATGGGTTTTGCCCTACGTGTACGCGCTGCGCGGCGACCGCGACTGGCGCCGCACTCCGCAACTGACCGGTTCGCGCCAGGTGTCTCCCCTCGCCATCCAGACCTATAAGCTGCTGGAAACGGGCGAGTTGTCGATTCCGCAGTTGAAGCACCAGCTCGGCCGCGAGGTGTCTGAGGCCGCGGTGGGGCGCGCCATCACCGAGCTCTGGCAGCAGCTTCGCATCATTCCAGTGATTGCCGCTCCGGGACAGATGGCGAAGTGGCAACTGCTCCGCAACCGGTATCAGAAGGCGATCGCGGAAGGCGCATCCACCTCGCAGGTTACGGCGATCTCGGTGCTCGCCTCCATCTACCTGCAAGCGGTGATTGCCGGCAGCATGGAAGATGTGGAAGCCTTCCTGGCGCCGTTGACTTCGCGCAGCAAGGTGCGCGAGGTGATTCGCGGGCTGGTGGCCACGCGCCAGGTGCATTCCATGTCCATGGGCCATCTGCAGCACTTCTACGTGGCGGGAACCCTGCCGGAGTTTACGCCGCCGCCGATGGTGTATGGCAACATCGGCCTGCTCGGTTCCAGCTATCTGTACCACGGCCATGACCACGACGATGCACCCGTGGACTCGCACCCGGCGGCTGAAGCGGTGGCCTCCGTGGCGGAAGCCGAGGAGACTGCTGCCGCTGTGCAGAGCGAGGAGCAGCACACCGCTCCTTCGCGCGAGGCTGCGCCGGTCGCGAAGTCTCCGGCGTCTCGCCCGCATTTCAGCCGTTCGGCCGTGCATGCGCGCGACCGCAAACCCGCTCAGACCTCCTCGAACGGCCGGGTTGCGCGGCATGCCGCGACCGACAGCCGCGGTCCGCGCTGGGCTTCGAAGACCAGCAAGAACGGAAAGCCAGCCGGCACGCATTCGAATGGGACGTCCGCGCATCGCGGCCACTCGAGCGCCAGCGGCAGCAGTTCTCGCTCGGCTTCCGCTTCCAACGCACATAGCAGCCACAAAGCGGGCGTGGCGCAGTCCCGCGCCAAGCACGTGGCCGGCAAGCCGGCTTCGAAGTCTTCAGGCGCGCACGCCTCCCGCGGCCGCGCAGTTCCGGCTGGCGCCAAAGCAGGCGGCAGCAAGCACTTCGGCCTGAGCTCCTCGCGTTCCGGGACCAAGAAGCGGGGATGAGCGGCGCGACCAGCGGTAAGCCCGTCAGCCGGGCCATTATTGCCATCGACGGTCCGGCGGGCGCAGGGAAGAGCACCATCGCCCGCCATCTCGCCCGCCATTTCGGATTACTGAACCTGGAAACCGGCGCCATGTATCGCGCTTTCGCCCTGAAGGCGCTGCGCGCGGCGCTGCCTCTGGACGAGAGCAGTTCCCTGGAGCGCCTGGCTTCGCAAACCTCCATTCGCCTTGAGTCCGGCGAGGCGGAAAACCGGGTTCTGCTCGATGGCGAGGATGTTACCGGGCTGATTCGAAACCAAAGAGTCACGGACGCCGCTTCCCGGGTGAGCGTCTTCCCCGCCATTCGCGCCTGGATGGTCCGCCTGCAACAGCAGCTTGGGGAGCAAGGCGGCGTGGTTATGGAAGGCCGGGATATCGGCACGGTGGTTTTTCCTCAGGCGGATGTGAAAATCTTTCTGGACGCCGCACCCGAGGTGCGCGGCATGCGCCGCTTCGATCAGATGGGTCCCGCCGCGGCGATTCCGCCCGAGCAGGTGCTGCGTGAACTCCATGCGCGCGACGAACGCGATCGCAACCGGCCTGACTCTCCGCTTCGGCCGGCCGAAGATGCTGTCCTGCTCGACTCGACGAACATGACTCTCGACCAGGTGGTTCAGGCGGCCGAGGCGATCGTGGCCCGCAAGATGGGCGTTTGCCTCTGATTTGCGGCGACCAGCTTTTCTTTTCGTTTCACTAGAAAATTCTAGGTATCTGGACTCATCGGGAACTATACTCCTGTCCACAGAGGTCTCAAGAAGACCCGGTATCTGTGGTCTGGAGCAAGGATGCCTTCCCCGATCTGCAAGTTCTGCACCTCAAAGAGTCTCCGCGTGTCTAAATTCAGGATGGGCGACATGTCCCACCTCCTGCTCTTTCAGTTCCCCGTGCGCTGCAGGTCATGCAGACAACGGACCTACCTGTCGTTTCACGTGGCACTGCGTCTCCCTCACCGCAGCAAGCACTCCACCCCCGTGAAGAGCGTCAGCTGAGCACTGAGAGCGCGGTGATACGCTCTTAGTCATGGAGATCGCCTGCAACCGGTGCCATCAGACGCTTCAGGCGGGGACCAGCTATTGCCCTTATTGCGGTCTTCCGCAACTGGTCTATGCCGGCGAGAATGCGAGCGAAGCTGGCACGCCTCCGGCGCGCTGGAATGAGGCCGTGCGCGATGCGAGCACTGTCGCATGGCGTCCTGCCATGCGCTCTGCCATGCTGTTTGGCATTCCCGCGGGTATCATGTGTTCCTTTCTCTCCCCCGTCGGTATCTTTGGGTTCCTGCTGATGGGCGCGGCTGGCGCCTGGGTGGTTTCGACCTATATGCGCCACCGGCAGCCCGCCTGGATCACTCTTGGCGCCGGCGCGCGCATCGGTTTTGTGACCGGCATCGTGGGCAGTTGGGCGGCGGCGGCGACCACCGGCATCACCCTGTTTGTGCTGCGCTTCGGGCTTCATCAGGGACAGGTCTTTGACGGCTTCTGGTCGTCGGTCGTGAACCATCAGCTTGTGCAGGAATGGACCGCGATGGGCGTGGATGCCCAGACCATGCAACAGCTGCAATCGTTGCTGCTGTCGCCGGCTGGCCGGGCGGGATGGATCCTGTGCGCCCTGGGCTTTCTCACGGCCGGCATGTTGATCTTTGCCGTCGCCGGCGGCGCGCTCGGCGCGCGCATGCAGATTCGCCGGAACCGTCCCCACCTGTAGGAATTGCCAACCTCACAGCCGGCTGCCCGGCTTGCACTCGCATGCCGGCGCAGCAGTTGCAGCAGACAGCGTGCCTCTGCAACTTGCTCCCGCCCCCCCGGCCCTCGTATCATCCGGCAAGAGACAGAGCGATGAGCGAAACCGCAATCAAGCCCAATCTGCGTGTCAAAGGCCGGCTGATGTCGGCTTCCGAGATCGAGCGCACACTGGTCCGCCTGGCCCACGAAATTGTGGAAAAGAGCAACGGCAGCGAAGATCTGGCGCTGGTCGGAATCAAGCGCCGCGGGGTTCCGCTGGCCGAGCGCCTGGCCCGGCTGATCTCCAACATCGAGAAGCATCCGGTCGACACCGGCAGCCTGGACATCCAGTTTTATCGCGACGATCTGTCGACCACCGGCGTTCGCCCCACCGTGAATCCCAGCTCCATCGGGTTCAATGTGGAAGGCCGCGACGTGGTCATCTGCGACGACGTGCTCTTCACCGGCCGGACGGTTCGGGCCGCGCTGGACGCGCTCTTCGATCACGGCCGTCCGCGCCGGGTGCAACTGGCGGTGCTGATCGACCGCGGCCACCGCGAGCTGCCCATCGAGGCCACCTACGTCGGCAAGCATATCCCCACCAGCCAGCGCGAGATCATCGAGGTCAAGTTCCACGAGGTGGACGACAGCGACGAAGTGCTGCTGGTGGAAAGAGCAAACTGAGCTTTCCTGACTATTCACTGCCCACTGGGGACTGGTCGCGATCCTTAGCTGCCGAAGCCTGTCTCCGATCACTGACCGCTGCTCGCTGCAAGCTGTAAGCTGTCTTTAGCATGACGCCTACTGCAACAGCCCTTCACCGCACCTTGGCCACGCCGCCCGCGCCGGAATCCGCCTTTCCCCACAATCCCGGTTCGCTGCTCTCCATCCTCGATCTCTCTGTGGAAGGCGTGAGCCGGCTCCTTGCCCGCGCCACCGAGCTCGAGCACATGGATCCGATTGTGCGCGACCGGATTCTGGCCAAGCACCGCATCGCCCTGCTCTTTTACGAGTCTTCGACCCGCACGCGCACCAGCTTTGAGCTGGCCTGCAAGTCGCTGGGCGCCGATACGGCGCTGATCTCGAACCTCAGCTCCAGCATCGAGAAGGGCGAATCACTCAAGGATACGGGCCTGACCCTGCGCGCCCTCGGGGCCGAAGCGATTATTCTGCGCCACAACTCCTCCGGCGCTCCGTGGCTGCTCGAAGCTTCCACGCACCTGCCTGTGGTCAACGCTGGGGATGGCATGCACGAGCATCCGACCCAGGCGCTGCTGGACCTGCGCACTATCCTGGCGCATCTGCGGCCGGGCGTCACTGCCGTTGGTCCCGAGACCCTCGCCGGGGTTACCGTCACCATCGTCGGCGACATTCTGCACAGCCGGGTGGCGCGCTCCAACATGCTTCTGCTGCCCCGCCTGGGCGCGCGCGTGCTGTTCTGCGGGCCGAAGGAACTGCTGCCCGAGCAGGCGGCGCACGCGGCTCCGCGGATTGAGATCGAGCGCGACTTCGACCGGGCGCTGGCACAATCGCAGGCCGTCATGATGCTGCGCATCCAGGCCGAACGGCTGGCCGGACTGCAACTCGACCTGGACGAGTACAAGGCGAAGTACCAGCTCACCGGGCAGCGGCTGGCCGCGCATGCGCCCACCGCTATCGTGATGCATCCCGGCCCGATCATCCGCGGCATGGAGATCACCGCCGGCGTCGCCGACGGCCCGCAATCCACCATTCTCGAGCAGGTCACCAACGGACTGGCCATTCGCATGGCCGTCATGGAACGTGCGCTGAAGCACGAACAGGGAGAAGGCGCATGAGAGCGATTGCGATTCGTGGCGGACATCTCATCGACCCGGCAGCGGGAGTCGATGCACAGCAAGACATTCTGCTCAAGGACGGGCGCGTGGCAGAGATCGCGGCGCCCGGCAAACTGAAGGGCGCCGAGGGCGCCGAAGTACTGGATGCCAAAGGCCTGATTGTCGCCCCCGGTCTGATCGACATCCATGTGCACCTGCGCGAGCCGGGCCAGGGCTACAAGGAGACCATCGCTACCGGCACCGCAGCCGCGGCCGCAGGCGGGTTCACGTCGGTGGCAGCCATGCCCAACACCACCCCGGCCAACGACTCGCCGGAGATCACCCGCTGGATGCAGCAGCCGGAGCGCGGCGCCAGTGTGCGCGTGTTTCCCATCGCCGCCGCCACCCGCGGATCCAGGGGCGAGGCGCTGAGCGACTACGCCGCGCTGAAAGCCGCCGGAGCGGTTGCCGTCACCGACGATGGCCGCCCCATCTTGCAGGACAGCGTGATGCGCGAGGTGCTGATCGCCGCCGCCCGCGCCGGACTGAGCGTGATCCAGCATGCCGAGGATACGCGCATGACCCAGGGCGCCAGCATGAACCTGGGACCCATGTCGTTCAAGCTGGGGTTGCGCGGCATGCCTCCGGAGGCCGAGTCGAGCCTGGTGGAGCGCGATATCCGGCTGGTTTCGGAGCTGCGTGAGATGCATCCGCACCTTCATGTGGCGCACACCTCCACGGCCGCCGCGGTGAGCGCCGTTCGCCAGGCCCGCCGCAACGGGCTGCGTGTAACCTGCGAGGTGGCACCGCATCACTTCCTGCTCACCGAGGAGCATGTCGGGCTCTACAACACCCACGCCAAGATGAATCCCCCGCTGCGCTCGGCCGCGGATCGCGATGCCATGATCGAAGGCATTCTCGACGGCGTGGTGGATGCTATCGCCACCGATCACGCGCCGCACGCCCAGCACGAGAAAGAAGTCGAGTTCGAGCAGGCGCCCAATGGCATCACCGGGCTGGAAACGGCCCTGGGCCTCTCCCTGCGCTGGCTGCACGCTGAGTGGAAGATGCCGATCGGCCGCGTGCTCAGCCTGCTGAGCGCCCAACCGGCGGCGCTGCTCGGCCTCAAAGGACGGGGCACTCTCACGGTCGGCAGTTTTGCCGATGTGGTGGTCCTCGATCCCAAGGCGGAGTGGACTTACCGGGCCACTGAATCGAAGTCGAAATCCAAGAACACCCCCTTTGACGGCTGGACCATGCAGGGGCGCGTGCACTGGACCATCAGCGAGGGCCGGGTGGTCTACGCTGCCAGCGCCGCGCATCCGGCACTGGCCTGAGCCGTCTTGACGCAGGAGTTGCCGTAAACTGCATAGTGAAGTACGGTTTCCCCAGAACCAAGCTTAAATTTTGAGATCGGCTGCATCGCCGGGGCGCTTCCCGCGCCCGCTGGATGCGCTGCGGAGGTTCGAATGCCTGATATGTCAGGCAGGCCCATCGTGCTGGTCGTCGATGATGAGCATGTGATTGCCGATACACTCGCCCTGATTCTTGGCAAGAACGGCTTTGCCGTAAGGGTGGCCTACCACGCTGAGGAAGCGGTGCGCCTTGCCGAGCTTCTGCCGCCCGATATCGTGATCTCGGATGTGCTGCTGGACGGCGCGAACGGTATCCGGACGGCGGTCCGGATCGCAGACCTCGCGCCCGGTTGCCGTGTCCTGCTGATCTCCGGGCAGACCATCGCGCCGCAGCTTATCCAGGACGCCCATGCCGAGGGGCGCGGATTTGAAGTCATTCTCAAGCCCGTGCATCCCCAGAAACTTCTGAACAAGCTGAAAGAGATCTCCGGCGGCGGTGAAGGATCGTCGGCGGTAGCCTGAGCGACATAAGGGAGCGCCTGCCGTGGTGTGGGCTTGCCGGCCCGCACCTTCGCAGGCCTTGCCACTGCTGCTTGTTAGAGGGGTTCTAGACCTTCTGCGAGCGCAGCACCGACCGCACGCCCTGCACGCGCCGTACTCCAAGCACCATACGATTCAGGTGGCGCAGGTCCTCGGCTTCCACCAGGAACTCGATCACCGCCTCGCCGCTGTCGCTGTGCTGGATATCGACCCCGCGGATGTCGGTGTTCTCGTCGGAGATGGCCGCGGTCAGTTCCTTCAGCATTCCGGTTCGGTCGTCACAGTAGATTGTGATCTTGACCGGGAAGCGCTGCTGCTGGCCCTGGCCCGGAGCGGCGGCACGCGACCACTCCACCGCGATCCGGCGATCGGACTCATACAGCAGATTCTGCACGTTGGGGCAGTTGCGCGCGTGGACGGCCACGCCTTTGCCACGCGTTACGTAGCCCACGATCTCTTCGCCGCGGATGGGATTGCAGCAGCGCGCGCGGTACACCAGCAGATCGTTCTGGCCTTCCACCTGCAAGGAATCCGATCCGCGCAGATGCAGCTTGCGCACCGCATCGGTCATCGGAGCTTCACCCGGCTTGGTCTCGGGCAACGCCTCCGGTTCGGGCTGTGCGGAGTAGCCTGGCGCCAGCTTGTTCAGCACCTGGTGCGCGGAGTGCTTGCCGAGTCCCAGCGTGGCCAGCAGATCGGCGGCCGTGGCGACGCCGAACTCGTTGGCGATCCGGCTCAGGTCCTGATCCCCGATCTGGCCCATGGGCACCTTGAACTTGCGTGCCTCGCGATCCAGCAGCTTGCGGCCGATCTCGACCGCGCGACGCCGCTGATCTTCGTTGAGCCAGTGCTTGATTTTGTTGCGCGCGCGCGGGCTCTTGACGAAGGTGAGCCAGTCGCGGCTGGGCTTGTGGTCCTTCTGGGTGACGATCTCGACGATGTCGCCGGTGCGCAGCTTGGTGCGCAGCGGCACCATGCGGCTGTTCACCTTTGCGCCTACGCAGGTGTGGCCCACCTCGGTATGAATGGTGTAGGCAAAGTCCACCGGTGTGGCCCCGGCGGGAACCACAACCACCTTCCCCTTGGGCGTGAAGGTGTAGACCTCGTCGGGATAGAGATCCATCTTCAGGCTGGAAAGGAATTCGTTGGGATCCGTCATCTCCTTCTGCCACTCCACAAGCTGGCGGATCCAGTTCAGCCGTTCCTCGTCGCGCGCGGTGATGGCGCTTTCGCCGGCCTTGTACTTCCAGTGCGCGGCAATGCCCTCTTCGGCGATGCGGTGCATCTCCTCGGTGCGGATCTGCACTTCAAACTGGTGCCCGCTGCCGTCGATCACGGTGGTATGCAGGGACTGGTAGCGGTTGGCGCGGGGCATGGCGATGAAGTCCTTGATGCGCCCCGGCACGGGCCGCCACAGCGTGTGGATGAGGCCGAACACCGCATAGCAGGAGGCCACGTCCTGGGTAATCACGCGCACCGCGAGCAGATCGTAGACCTGGTCGAAGTTGATCTTGGCGCGCTCGATCTTCTGGAAGATGGAGTACATGCGCTTGATGCGCCACTCCACGCGGGCTTGGATGCCGTTTTCGCGGAGCTGTTCCATGATGGTGTCTTCGACGCCGCGCAGGAACTGCTCGCCCTCTATACGCCGCGCCTCGACGGCCGCGGCCACCCGCTCGAAGCTGACCGGGTCGGTGTAGCGAAAGGCCAGATCCTCCAGCTCGCCGCGCACCTTGCCCATGCCGAGGCGGTGGGCAAGCGGTGCGTAAATGTCCAGGGTCTCGCGGGCGATGGCCTCCTGCCGGTCCGGCTTCAGGTGCTCCAGGGTGCGCATGTTGTGCAGCCGGTCGGCCAGCTTGATCAGCACCACGCGCACATCCGACACCATGGCCAGCAGCATCTTGCGCACGTTTTCCGCCTGGCGGTCCTCGCGGTTGGCGAACTGGATCTTGTCGATCTTGGTGACGCCCTCGACGATGTGCGCCACCTGCTCGCCGAAATCGGCCTCGATCTCTTCGCTGGTGGCGGGAGTGTCCTCCACCGCATCGTGCAGCAGGCCGGCGGCGATGGCCGTGGAGTCCAGCTTCATCTCCGCCAGGACTTCCGCAACCCCAAGGGGGTGAATGATGTAAGGCTCACCCGAGGCGCGGGTCTGCCCCTCGTGATGGCGGACGCAGAACTCCCACGCCTTGCGGATCAGGGAAACGTCTTCATGCGGCCGGTTGGCCTGGACGTGGCGCAGCAGGGTTTCAAATCGCTGCTGGATCGAGGGGGTCTTTGCTTCGGCGGCGGATGGGCGCTCAGCGGCTGTCGACTCCGCGGCGGGAGTGGGATGCGGCGTCGCCTGTTCGGCAGAGGAGGCAGCTTGCGGGGAGACCTCTGCCGGCGTGAGGTGCCGGACAGTCGCCATATCTCATTATAGGCCGCTTAGCTGCTTTGGTCAGTCAGCAGATTTCTCCCGGCCGAGGTCAGGTGCGCCGCGGCGGCGGCTTGTGGGTGAAATGCCATACCGCCACCGCGAGGGCCAGCGCCCCCAGCAGATAGGCCATGATGGCCATGTGTCCGTGGTGAATCTGCCAGCCCTTCCAGAACGCCACGGCCGCGGCCAGCAGCATCACGAAGCCTCGCACTGGGTTCATCCCGGTCCTTTCTTCCATCGCGGCAGGCCATTGTCCGCTCGTCTCCTCATCCTAATGCGCGCGGGACAGGAACAGGTTGTGCTCAGCAGGATGTTCTAGCTGGAAACCCGGTCGTTTAGGGTCTCCTATGCTTGGTGGCTACAATCGGAGAATCGCGACGTCTTCATCGCGCTTAAGATTCCGCCCGACCATCACCCGAGGAATGCGCGCATGCCTAACCACGACCGCACCAGGATCATTCCCAGAAGAACTCCGGAGTCCAAGGCGATGCGGGCGAACGTGCAACGAGCAATGGCCCTCACTGCCCGGCTCAACTGCTTGACCTTCCATGACGCTGCCGAAGTGCGGGCTCTGTTCAGCGAGCTGACCGGCCAAGAGGTGGACGATAGCTTCTTCTTGATTCCGCCCTTCTACACTGCCGGCGGGGTGGAGATTCGCGTCGGGCGCAATGTCTTCGTCAATCAGAATTGCACCTTCTACGATCTTGGCGGCCTCACCATCGGCGATGATGTGATGATCGGGCCGAACGTCAGTCTCATTACCTCCGGCCACGGCATCGAGCCTTCGCAGCGGCGCAGCTACGTGACCGCAAGCCCCATTGTGATTGAGCGCAATGTGTGGATTGCCGCCGGCGCAACCATCATCGGTGGCGTGACGGTCGGTGAGAATTCGGTCGTCGCAGCCGGATCGGTCGTCACCCGCGATGTTCCCCCCAATACTCTGGTTGGAGGGAACCCGGCGCGCCTGATTCGTTCCATTGCCGAATGAGCGCGCGTCAAGGTTGGAAAATACGGACTTTGAACCGAGACGCACTCCGTCACGGTAAGCCGCCGGCCGACGGTGAGAAGATAATGTGTCGGAGAACAATCGCTATGACCACGCCCACGCAACCTTCTGTTGACGCCTCCGTTGCCACGCCGCTGAAAAAGACTGCCCTCAACGCGACCCACCGCGCCCTCAAGGCCAAGATGGTCGACTTCGGCGGCTGGGATATGCCGGTCGAGTACCCTGGGCCAGGCGGAGGCCTGATCGCGGAGCACATGGCTGTGCGCACGGGCGTGGGTCTGTTCGATGTCTCGCACATGGGCGAGATTCAGTTCCGCGGCCCCGGCGCGCTGGAGGCCGTGCAGCACATCACCATGAACGACGCTTCGAAGCTGGCCGACGGGCAGGCGCACTACTCCGCGCTGTTGACGCCGCAGGGCGCATTTGTGGACGACATCCTGGTGCATCGGCTCAGCCCCAACGACTACCTGCTGGTGGTCAATGCCGGCACCACCGACAAAGACTACGCCTGGATCCGCAAGCAGGCGGGCGGATTCCCCGGCATTCACATCAGCGACTACTCCGGCTACTACTCGCAGCTCGCCGTGCAGGGGCCGCGCGCGCTGGAGACGCTGGGCAAGCTCACCAAAACCGATCTCGCCGCCATCAAGAATTACTGGTTTACCTGGGGAACGGTGGCTGGGGTGCCCAACGCGCTGATTGCGCGCACCGGCTACTCCGGCGAGGACGGATTCGAGGTCTACACCCCCAGCGACGAGCCCACTACCGTCAAAGTGTGGAATGCGCTGATGGAAGCCGGACAGGAGTTCGGCATCCGCCCCTGCGGCCTGGGTGCGCGCAATACCCTGCGCCTGGAAGCCGGCATGAGCCTCTACGGCCACGAGATCTCCGAGGAGATCAACGTCCTCGAAGCCGGCCTCAACCGCTGGCTCAAGCTCGACAAGGGTTCCTTTATTGGACGGGATGCTTTGCTGGCTGTGGAGAACTCCGGCGGCCCGCAGCGAAAGATTGTGGGGCTGGAGATGATCGAGCGCGGGATCGCCCGCGACTCCTACCCCGTGTTTTCACTCTCTGGAGAAGAGGTTGGGCGGGTGACCTCCGGCTCGCCCGCGCCATTTCTCAAGAAGAACATCGCCATGGCGCTGCTGCCGGCGGCCGTCGCTGCGTCAGGGGAAGATGTGCTGGTGGATGTGCGCGGCAACAAGGTGCGGGCCAGGCAGGTGCCGCTGCCGTTCTACAAGCGGGCCAGGAAGTAGAATGGGCGGCCTGGGATTCTCGGCTTAGGCAGGTAAGAACTTCCGAGACCACGTAGATCTTGCCTGGTCAGAGGGCATCGAAGTCGGCGGTGCAACCCAGTTCCGGCGCTCTGCATCGTGTTTTTGGCGTTTGATCCCCCCAAACTCCCTCTCCGGCGCTCGTCCACCGGTTTGGCTCTGGGCATGCATCGTAAGAGGCGGGCACGGAAGCAGCAGGTGCCGAATCGCACCCCGGGGGAGGAAGCTCATGCGTCTCGCACATCACATGCTCGGATTCACGATTCTCGTCACGGTGTTTTTGCTGGGCAGGTTGATGGTCCAGCAAGCCCGGAGCTGGTCTGAAGTTCTCTCCTCCCGCTCCGCCTCCCGCGCCACCCTGGGAAGGTGGTTCGTAGGCACCGGCCGCACCGTGGAAGTGATCGCGGCCATCTGGGGCTTTCTGGAAGCAGTGGCCGTCATGATCCTGGCCACCTAGTGAGCTCACCGGGCAACTGGAGATCCAAAACAAACGCGCCGCTGACCAAGTGTCGGCGGCGCGTTTTTGTTCTTTGCATGAGGGGGAACATCCGATCGAGGCTACGATTGAGAAGTCGGGGGGGCTTACTGACACGGCTTGGTATTGGAGCCGGCGCGATCCTTGTAGAACGGGAGGACGAGTCGATTCCGCCCTTTCCAGCCGTCTTTGCGCCGATCATGGGAAGCGCATCGAGAAACTGGCAAAGCGCACCGGGCGCTCGAAGACTTTCTATGGGACCCAGGCGATCGAGGAGCATCTACAGGAGCCGGAAGATATTTACATTGCCGAGCAGCGTCTGATTGAGCTGTGCGCCGGCCGACGCCGCACCTCTACAAGCAAGAAGGGAAGCGCGAGCTTGGGCTGGTAGATTAAGTTCGAAGCGCGCATCCCTTGAGGAGAGGCTGGCGAAGAAAAACGCACACTGACGATCGATACGATCCCGGTGTGCACCCTCTCGATTTCATTTGGAAAAGATATTTCCTATCGAGTGGTAGGACCGCAACCCCTTTGCTTGTAAGGATCTCCTATGCTCGTGCACCTATCTGATCGAAATTCATTCCTTTTTATCGAATAGCATCCTTCGCGAAAAATCTTGATTTACGCGCAATTTTTCGTTGACAGCGTGGAAGGCGCACGCCTAAGATCGTCCTCCAGTAAAGGTCTGACCACGCAATGATTCGTGAAATGTGAGTCCAGACCTCCTCTTTCTTTTTTTGGGAGAATCAGATGACGCATCACGTTCGCAGAGTTGCAGGATATCTGTGCGCCTTGTCGGGCGCTCTCTTCCTTTGCGCGGCATTGAGCGCGCAGCAGCCGGTTGCCTTGCCCTACACCATGAGCACGATTGGCGGCGGCCTTGTTGCCACGCCGGCGAGTGGCGCCTATTGCCCCGGCTCGACCACAGTAAAGGCCAGCAATAGTTATGGCGATGGCTGCGCGGCAGTGGCTGCGAAGTTCGGCAGCGGGGGAAGAGGGGGCGTAGCCGTAGATTCCTACGGCAACGTCTTCGTGTCGGACGACAGCAGCAAAGTTGCGCATGTGATCGATCCAACAACCGGAGTGATGAGCATTCTGGCAGGCAACAGCAAGGCCTGCTCGAATGCGGTCGACGTAATGGGCGACGGTTGCGTGGCTGCCACCCAGACTTACTTTGGCAAGGCCAGCTCCTTGCGCGGCATTGCCACCGACCCCTACGGCAATGTATTGCTCGCCGGCTACAACGATGCGGGAATTCATCTTGTATGCCGCACGGCGTCGCCCCTGTGCACAAGCGGCACGCCGGCGCCAACGGCAAGTACTCCCATTCAGATCCAAGTGGGGAACATGGGGCTGGTCGCCGGCTGCATGGCGAGCACCGCAAGCTATGGAAAGGCTGGCATTGGCGCGGACAACACGCCGGCCTTCTCGACTGTTACGAACAGTCTCCCTGCGTTTCAAAACAGCGGTAGTTGCAGCGCTTCGCTCGGCGAGACTAATGGTCCGCGTGGCGTCGGAGCCGATCTCTACGGGAATGTCTACTACGCGGACACCAACACCTCACGCACGCGCGTCGTTTTGGGCCCGCTGACTTCTCCCTACTTCAGCGGTAACAATCCGCTCTACGCCGCATTGAAGACGCATTGGTCGAATCCAACCGCCGGCTACGTCTACACCGTGGTGAATGAGGCCGGCACCAGCACAAGCACCGGTGGAACCCCGACGACGACGGGCGCAAGCTGCACCGACAGTAACAGCGGCAACACGTTTACCGGAACAGCAACCGACATCCGTGGCGATGGGTGCCCCTACTGGTTGAGCTCGGTAGATGCCAACGGGGGTAACACGAACGATGCAGCGGCAGATGGGGCTGGCAACATGCTCTTTACCGACCCCGGCAACGGCACCGTTGGCGGCGGACTGCGCGTTCTGTTTGTGCAGGGCTGGGCCACGGCGGCCGACGCGACAACCGCCGGGGCCACCGGCTCTATTGCAAGCGCGGGCGTGGCCATGTACAACGCCATCAAGCTCAACAATCCTGGCGTGACGCCGCAGCCTGGCTTCATCTACGCCCTGGCTGGCGGCAGCGGCATGCAGACCTCTCCGAGCGGCAGCAGTCTCTCGGCAACGCCTGTGCTGGGAAACAACGTTCAGATTCCCGACAGTCAGATCACCCGCCTGACAGTGAGTCCGCAGGGAAATATCTACATTGGCGACAACACCCGGGCGCTGTTCTTCGACATCTACACAGGGACGATCCGCACGCTCCTCTCGTCATCGGGCAAATCCACCACGGCGGGCGCGTACTGCAACGGCACCTCCGGCGCAGTGGCGACGAGCGCATTCGGCGATGG
>JAJZCY010000317.1 GCA_021828835.1 Acidobacteriota bacterium
CTTGCTTCTGCACGCCTCCCCACGCCCCTCTGCCGCGCCTTCTTTCCGTGCCGTGGGCGATCATTTTGAGTTGAATGGCAAACCGTTTGAGATCCTCTCCGGCGAGCTGCACTACGAGCGCATTCCCCGCGCCTACTGGCGCGCGCGCCTGAAGATGGCGCGGGCCATGGGCCTGAACACCATCGCGACGTATGTCTTCTGGAATGTGCATGAACCGGTCCGCGGGCAGTACGACTTCAGCGGCAATGCCGACTTGGCCGAGTTCATCCGCGAGGCCCAGCAGGAGGGCCTGAAAGTGCTTCTCCGCGCCGGCCCGTACTCGTGCGCGGAGTGGGAGTTTGGCGGCTTCCCCGCCTGGCTCATGGCCGACCCGCAGATGCACCAGGCGCTGCGCTCCAACGATCCAGCCTTCATGCAACCGGTGGAGCAGTGGATCATGCGTCTCGGTCGGGAGGTCGCGCCCTTGCAGATCGGGCGCGGCGGGCCGATCATCGGCGTGCAGATCGAAAACGAATACGGCGATTTTGGTTCCGACCACGCCTACATGGAGCATCTGCACCAGATCTTTCTCAAGGCCGGCTTCACCGACACCCTGCTCTACACCGCCGATCCCTCGCGCGCGCTGCCCAACGGCAGCATCCCCGGGGTGTTTGCCGGGGTGAACTTCGGCATCGGCCGGCCGGCGGCGGCATTCGCCGCGCTCCAGAAGCTGCGCCCCGGCCAGGCGTTGTTCGCCTCCGAGTATTGGCCCGGCTGGTTCGATCACTGGGGCCAGCCCCACCAGACACGCCCCATCGATCAGCAGATCAAGGACCTGGACTACATTCTGCGCCATCACGCCGGAATCAATATTTATATGTTCCACGGCGGCACCAGCTTTGGCATGATGAGCGGCTCAAGCTGGACCAAGGGCCAGTTTCTGCCTGACGTAACCAGCTACGACTACGACGCGCCGCTCGACGAAGCCGGCCACCCCACCGCTAAGTACCACGCCTACCGCGATGAGATTGCGCACTACGTGAAGCAACCGCTGCCGCCCATTCCCGCCGCGCCTCCGGTACAGACTATCGCCCCCTTCGAGCTGCACGAAGCTGCTTCGCTCTGGGCGGGGCTGCCCCAGCCGATCCGCGCAGACCGGCCGAAGCCCATGGAAGAGCTCGGCCAGGCCTACGGCTTCATCCTCTACCGCACGCAGATCGCACATCCCCTGAACGGCACGCTCACGCTGGACGGTATGAACGATTACGCGCTGGTGTACGTGAACGGCGCGCTCGCCGGCACGCTGGACCGCACCGCCGGCCAGACCGCTCTGCCCCTGCATTCGAATCAACCTGCCAATCAGATCGACATCCTGGTGGAGAACTCCGGCCGCATCAACTCCACGCGCATGATGCGCGGCGAAAGCAAGGGCCTGAATGCCGCGCCCACCCTCAATGGAACGCCGCTCACGGGATGGGAGATGTACCCGCTGCCCATGGCGCCGGACAGCATCACCGATCCGCTGGGAATGCCGCGCGAGGCCCGCTTTACGCACCACGCGAACGCCAGGCAGGCGATGCGCGGACCTGCCTTCTACCGCGGCAGCTTCACCGTCTCCGCTGCGCAGCCGCACGCCGACACTTTCCTGGATGTGCGCGACCTGGGCAAGGGCGCGGTGTGGATCAACGGCCATCCCATCGGCCGCTACTGGAACATCGGCCCGCAGGAGACGCTCTACGTCCCCGGCCCCTGGCTTCATGCAGGCCGCAATCAGATTGTTGTGCTCGACCTCTTCGCGCGCGATCACCTGCCGCATCTGGCAGGCCTGGCAGCGCCGATCCTGAACGCACCCGTGCATCCCGTTCCCACGGAGAGCGCGGCTGCCGAGAAGTAACATGAATCTGCATTTGTCACCCGCGCGCGGCACGCCACGCGCACCACGGAGCTCCCAGTGAAGATACGGCATCTGTTGGCAGCAGCCCCTCTCGCGCTTTCTCTTGTCTGTCTCTCAGCGCAGACGCAAACCTCCGTGGCGCAGATCGAACATACCTTCAAGACGCCGCCCAATGACGCCCGCGTGATGGTGCGCTGGTGGTGGTTCGGCCCCGCCGTCGTCAAGCCGGAGTTGCTGAAGGAACTGGAGCAGATGAAGCAGGGCGGCTTCGGCGGCTATGAGATTCAGCCCGTGTATCCGCTCGCGCTCGACGATCCACAGACCGGCTTTCGCAATCTGCCTTATCTCTCCCCTGAGTTCCTCGACGATGTCAGCTACGTGAACCGCGAGGGCGACAAGCTGGGTCTGCGCGCCAATCTGACGCTCGCCAGCGGCTGGCCCTACGGCGGACCGCATACGCCGGTCACCGACGCGGCCGCCATGATCCGCGAGCTGCGCGCGCCGCTCCAACCCGGCCAGAATTCTGCCCCGGTGCCCGCCATCGGTAACGGCGAGCAACTGCTGGCCGTCTTTGCCGGTCCGGCCGATGCCGCGCCATCAGCCCTGCACCAGTTACCGCTGCCCGCCCCTTCCGCGCCGCGCATTGACACCAGCCATCTGCCCGCGGGCAGCGTCCTGCGCTGGTACGTGATGACGCGTACCGGCCAGCAGGTGAAGCGCGCCGCCGTCGACGCGGAAGGCTTCGTGCTTGATCACTTCTCCGCTGAGGCTGTGCAGAAGCACCTGCACGATGTTGCCGACAAGCTGATCTCGGCCTTCGGGAGCCAGCCGCCCTACTCGGTATTC
Source organism: Acidobacteriota bacterium (assembly GCA_021828835.1). Classification (GTDB taxonomy): domain Bacteria; phylum Acidobacteriota; class Terriglobia; order Terriglobales; family Acidobacteriaceae; genus Telmatobacter. The sequence continues at coordinate 2,720 of JAJZCY010000317.1, forward strand.
AGCGATTCGCTGGAGGTCTTTGAAGCCGACTGGACGCCCCATCTGCTGGCGGAGTTCCGCAGCCGCCGCGGCTACGATCTGCTGCCCCACCTGCCGGAACTGTTCTCGGCCAATCCCGACGCAGAGGCGCTCTCGGTGCGTCATGACTGGGGTCTCACCCTGACCGAATTGATCGACCAGAACTACCTCACCCCCATCGACCAGTGGGCCCGGGAGCACCACACGCGCTTCCGCTCGCAGACCTACGGTTCGCCGGCGGTGTCGCTCTCCAGCAACGCGCTGGTCGATCTGCCTGAAGGCGAAGGCCCGCAGTGGCAGCAGTTCTCGTTCACCCGCTGGGCCACCTCGGCGAGCCATGTCTATGGCCGCCCCATCACCTCCTCCGAGACCTGGACCTGGCTGCACTCGCCCGCATTTCGCGCCACGCCACTGGACATGAAGGCCGAAGCCGACCGTTTCTTCCTGCAAGGCATCAATCAGCTCATGGCCCACGGCTGGCCCTATTCGCCGCCGTCGGCCGGCCAGCCAGGCTGGAGCTTCTATGCCGCCGGCGCGTTCAATGCGCACAACCCCTGGTGGATCGTGATGCCGGATGTCACCGGCTACATGCAGCGCGTGAGCTGGATTCTGCGCCAGGGCCAGCCGGCTAATAACGTCGCCATCTATCTGCCCGAAGATGACGCCTACGCCGCCTTCACCCCGGGCA
>JAJZCY010000042.1 GCA_021828835.1 Acidobacteriota bacterium
GAGCGATTCGGCTCCAGGTTTCGAATAGCTGCCGTCGCTATCGGAGGTAGCCTTCAAAAATTTGTTTGCTTTAAGAATTGTGGCATACCTATAAAACCCGGACATGGGTAGTCTTTTGGATGGAGCGCGGGGTGGGCGGCTTCCGCTTCGACGCCATCACCAATCTGTTCGAGGATCCCAGCCTGGCGGACGAAACCGTGATCAAGGGCAAGGATGGCAAGCCCCTGATCAACGCATTCGGCGATCCGGTACTCGACGATTCGAAGACCAACAATCTGCCCGGCGTGCACACCGTGATGCAGGAGATGCGCGCGCACATGGACACATTCGATTCAGCCAGCTTTCCCGGCACCCGGGTGCTGATTGGCGAGACCTATCTGCGGAACATTGGGGAATTGCGCAAGATGTACGGCACGCCGGCCCACCCCGAGTTCGAACTTCCCATGGACACGCAGTTGGGCTTTATCAACAAACTCGATGTGGCGGCCTTTCGTGCCAAGCTGACCGATGCGGAGACGAAGATCGGCGGGAATACGCCTCTGCTGGTCTTTGACAACCATGACAATCCGCGCCTCGACCTGCGGTACGGAGACGGTGTTCACAACCTGGCGATCCAGCGCGTCATTTCGACAGTTCTGTTCGCGAGTCGCGGTACGGCGCTGTTTTACTACGGTGACGAAATCGGCATGAAGACCACTCCGCCCACGCGCAGGGCGGACGTGAAGGACCCGATTGGGATCACCGGATGGCCCAAGCAGAAGGGCCGCGACGGCGAGCGTACCCCGATGCAGTGGAACACGAGTGCGAACGCAGGCTTCACGAGCGGCAAGCCCTGGCTGCCGGTACCGCCCACAGCCGCGACCGTGAATGTACAGGACGAGCAGCACGATCCCACTTCGATGCTCGCCTGGTATCGCGAGCTGATTCAGCTCAAGAAGACGAATCCGGCGATGCAGCATGGCGAAAACGTGATGCTGGATATAAGCAACGATCAGGTTCTGAGCTGGATGCGGCAGACTCCCGGTGCCCCGGCGGTGGTGGTGAGCGCCAACTTCACCGCACAGCCGCAGACCGTGAACCTGGCTGCGGATGGCCATCTGCCGGCGCACGCGCATTTGCACAAGCTGCTGATTTCGCCGGGAGGCAGCGAGCCGCAATCCGTTGATCGCATCGAACTGGCGCCGTTCGGCGTCTATGTAGGCGAAGTGCAGTAGCTGTCCTGGGAACCTGCGATGTAACCTCACCCGGAGGGCGGCATGGGGAGGGCGAACCGGACGGGATTAACGATACGATGGAATGTGTCGGCTTCGCCAATGTCCGGAAAACTTCCTGCGCGCGCTCTCATCGCTCTTGCTTTCGCCAGCGTCTATCTCTGTTGGGGCGCCACGTACACGGCGATGAGCGTCGGCGTACATCTGCTCCCGGCCACGATTCTGGCGGGAACCCGGATGCTGGCGGGTGCGTTCCTCATGCTTTCCTTCTGCGCGATTCGAGGGAAGCAACTCGTTTACAGCCGCGGTATCATGGCCCGGCTTGCTCTCATCGGCATCCTGCTGCTCTTTGGCGGGAATATCGGCCTGGTCTGGAGCGAGCAGTACGTGGCCAGCGGCCTGGCCGCTCTGCTGGTGGCGGTGATGCCTCTCTACGTGGCGCTCATTGAGCGGCTGCTGCCCGGCGGAGAGCGGCTTCGCGGGCGCGGTGTTATAGGTCTCTTCCTGGGCCTGCTGGCGCTGGCTGCATTGCTCTGGCCGAGTATCCGTGCTGCTTCAGCGATAAACCATCACGGCGCGTCCATCCAACTGATGGCGGCAGTTGTGGTTCTGCTCGGCGCGCTAAGCTTTGCCGGTGGATCGGTGATGTTCCGGCGTTCGCAGCTACCGGTGGACCCGCTGGTCGCCGCGGGTTGGGAGATGCTGGCGGCGGGCCTCTGCAACCTTTCGATCGCGACAGTCGGCGGCCAGTGGCCGCACGCGGTATGGAACATGACGAGCATCGGCTCAATCGGCTACCTGGTCCTGTTCGGATCGCTGCTTGGCTTCAGTTGTTACATCTGGCTGCTCCATCACGTCCCGGTGGCCAAGGTCGCCACCTATGCTTTTGTGAATCCAGTGATCGCCGTGATTCTGGGCGCTCTCATTCTCGGGGAGCATCTGCGCACAACCGAGTACGTGGGTATGGTGATGGTGATCTGCGCAGTTGCGCTGGTGATCTCCTCGCAGACCCAAAGTGGACGCTCCGCGGCCGAGATCGAAGCCGCTCCGGTGGAGCATGAGGCCTGATTCCGCGCTAAGCTGAGCCTGATTCCCAGACAATCGGCTCCACACGCGGTACCAGGGTCGCCCAAATCACGGACCCAGCCAGTGCAACAACTCCAGCGGCCAGAAACGTCAGGCGCGAAGTTCCTGTGAGCTGCACGATGAACCCGGCGAGCCAGGGTGCGACGATACCAGCCAGATTGGCGATACCGTTTTGTAGGCTGGTCCAGCGACCCGCCATCAGCGGCCCGGCCAGAGTCTGGCTGATCGCCCAGTGGTTGGAGGCCTGTACGCCATAGCCGATGGAGGCGACGATCATTACGGTGCGCGCCAGGAGGAGGCTGCTGTGAATAAAGGTCAGCGCCGCCAGGCTTGACGCAACCAGCAGACCGCTGACGACAATGGTGCGGCGGACGCGGGTAGGCGAAAGTCCCGCTGCAATCAAACGGTCAGAAACCCAGCCGGTGGTAATGGTAGACAGCGCGATCAGCAGGTAGACGCCTGAGGCCGCCCGCGACATCGAAGCAACCGACATCTTCTCTTCGCGGACGAAATAGATGGGCAGCCAGGAGAGCAGGAAGTAGAAAAAATAATTGCCGCAAAAATGTCCCAGGAACGTTCCCCATGCCGATCGCATGCGCAGGAGCCGGCCGAACGAAGGAAGCACCGGAGCGCAGTCAGAATGTCCATCAGGGCGAGGCCGCGGCATGACGCGCAGCCAGGGAAGAATCCACAGCAGCCCGCCGGCGCCCAGCAGGAGAAACAGCATCCTCCAGCCCACATGCACCAGAATGAGGCCGCCGACGAATGCGCCCGCGGCCGGTCCAAGCTTGGTCCCCGCATCGATGAAGGCATTGGCCTGGCCGCGCTTCTGCTGCGGAAGTTCGGCGAAGATGCGGGAGTAGCAGGGATAGGCCACCGACTCGCCGATGCCCAGCAGCAACAGCGACATGAACAGCGTCGCGAAACTCGAACTGAGGCCGGTCAGGATGGTGGCGCAGGACCACAGCGCGTACCCGCCGAGCATCACCGAGCCCACCGGAAGGCGGTCGGAAAGCCAGCCTGCAATCCCGGTAATCTGCATCAGCGCATAGGTCCAGAAGAAGGCGGAGAGCAGAGCGCCGATCTGCAAAGGAATCAGCGAGAACTGCCGCTGAACCAGCGGAGCGGCGATGGACAGGTTGCTGCGATCGACGTAATTGATGATGACGGAGACCACCAGCAGGAGAACGATGGTCCCTTGGCGGGACGACATGACGGTGCTGCGGGCGGACACCGCGTGTGCCTGATCCTTCTCCACGCCGGATGTGGGCGCGTCGTGGTCCGCGGAGATCTCCGGCACCGTCACTGCTCCACTGCCGGTGTCTTGGCGTTCTCGAGCAGATTTCCGAACAGATGCACCGATTTCAGTTCTCCCTTTTCCACGGAAAGGAAGGAGCCGGTTCCTGGAAATGCGCGGCTGTCGCGCAGGATCGCGCCTGGACTTGTAGTGAGCCGCACCACCGGTTCGCCGGCAAGCGGCTTGCTGGAACTGATGTCGTCCAGCAGCAGATTCCCGGCATGGTCAAGCTTGAATTCTGGTCCCTTGTCGGCGTTCACTTCGACGTGGTGCAACTCGAGCGCATTGGTGTATGTGGCAAGAAGCCCGGTGTTTCCTGAAGCGACAATATCCGTCAATCGCAATCCGTCGATGGGCATCTCGGGGAGCCCTTCAATATCGACAGCCCGACGCCGAGCATGCGTAATGGTGATGTTGCTGATGCCGATATTACGAAAGATCGGGGTGCGGCGGGAAACGGGCTCGGCGGTTGTGGCTCCTTCGCCGCCCATCGTGTAGTAACTGGTAACCACGATTCCGGTTCCGACTTTCTCCATCGTGAAGTTATCGAAGCGCAGATCTTCGACAACTCCGCCGCGCCCGCGACGGCTCTTGATGCGGATACCGTTCTCGGTGTCGACGGCGGTGATGTTGCTGGCCGTGATATTGCGGATGCTTCCCGAGGTTTCACTGCCGATGACGACGGCGCCATGCGCATGATGCACGGTGCAGTTGGTGATGGTCACTTCTTCTGCCGGGCGATTGACGCGGAGTCCGTCTGCGTCCTTGCCTGATTTGATAACGATGCCATCATCGCCGGTATCAATGAAATCGTCGGAGATCCGGACGAAACGGCTGGAGTCGACCACGATCCCGTTGGCATGCGGCCCCGGGTTTGCCTGGACCATCACATTGCGTACCGTGGCGTACTCCGAGTAGAGGAGATGCACAACGAACATCGGCGCGCCGATGATTCGGATATTCTCGATCAGAATATTTTTCGAATTGCTGAAGCAGATGAAATCCGGGCGGAGTTCGGCTGCCGACTCACGTGCTTCCTTGCCGGTTACAGGCTTCCCGGCTTCGATCAACTGCAGCAGGCGGGCCCAGTGCGGGCCGTTGGCGTTGTTGGAGTGACTCGGAATAACCGGCGGAGATCCATAGGCCTTTCCCCAATCTGCGTAGCGGCCGGTAGTGAGGATGCCGCGGCCCGTCACGGTCACGTTCTCCACGTTGCGTCCCTGAATCAAAGGCTCGGGGCCGAGTGCTTCGACTCCGAGATAGCGAACCTTCTCAAACGGGATCGGTGCCACCGGAAAATCAACGGTTGCTCCCGCATCGATATCCAGCGTCATGTTGCTGAACAATTCGATGGGACCGCTCTTATACCTGCCCGGGGGAACATAGATCGTTCCACCCCCAGCAGCCTTTGCGGCCGCGATCGCCTTACGAAAGGCATCCGTAGCAAGGGCGCTGCCATCGTTCTTGGCGCCGTAGTCGACCACGTTGAAAAGCGATCGCCCCGAACCTGCGGCCTGAACGGGCGATTCCTGAGCGGCGGAAAGAATCGCGAAAAGGCCAAAGCAGAGAACCGTTGCGGTGAGGCCGATAGCTGATCTCTTCATGGCCGGCGTCCTTTCTTACTTCGGCTCGATGGCAATCACCCAGAGATTTGTGTCACCAAGATTGTGGCCGACGTGGGTAGCGCCCGGCCGCCAGACGATCTCGCCGGTTTTGAGGGTGGAGGGCTGCTTTTGACCATTGGGGAGAAGATGTTCGAGCGTTGCGCCCTGGAGCGAAATGACCACCCGAGCGTGATGGGTATGCCGCTGCTCGAATTCATGAGCTGCAATCTTGATGTCGTAGGCGCGCGCATATCTGTTTTCGAGGAGCACCGTGTAATTGGGCGGCATACCGGTCCTTCCCCAGGTCACGTCCTTGCCGGCAGTGTGGAACTCAACGCGCGCGTAGCGCAGCGGCATTGCGCCTGCGTTCATGACGGATCCGGAATGAGCCGCCTGAAAGACCGTCTCGCCCTCTTTGACATCTTCTCGCTGTCTTGTACCATCTGCGCGCGTCATCTCCTCGTTTCCCGGCGTCATGAAGACGACTATGCTCGGGTAATCTGCAGGAATGGTCTCGGATTCGCCAGGGGCAAGAGTGACCTCCACGGTCAAGACCTTATCGTTCCTGATCTTTTCCACGCTGCTCGCGGACGCGATTGCCGGTGCGATCGCAAAAACCAGCACCATCCAGAACCCCACTGTGCGATAACCCATAGAATCTCCTCCTTCTTTGAAGAGCGCCGCAATGGACTGAATCTCTGCCACCGAACTCTTGGATCGGTCCGGCGCCCTCAGCGGTCGGAACGCTGTTCCGGGAGCTGGTTCTTATCCGGGTTCGGCTTCTCCTCCTGCGCAACCCGCGCATTCTTGAGCAGGTTACCTTCGAGTTGCAGGTTCTTTAGTTCTCCCGGGCCAGCAGAGAGAAAGACATCCGTCCCGGGAAAAGCCTTGCTGTCGCGAACGATGGCTCCGGGTGTATTGTCCAGGCGAATGACAGGCGTGCCGGCGTGCGGCTTGCGCGTGCTCACCCTGTCCAACTCCAGATTGGTCGAGTTCTTTGCCTGAAACGCTGCGACTGCGTCGGTGTTCAACTGCACGTTGTGCAACTCAAGGTCATCGGTTTCGTCGGCGAGCAGGCCCACCTTCCCGGTACCCATCACGTTGTTGATATGCACATTCTTGACGGGCATCTCCGGCAGCCCGAGAACATTGATCAGGATCTTTGCGCCATTGACCGTGACGTTGCTGATGGCAATGTTGCGGAACACCGGCGTGGTGATGGAAACCGGCTGCTGCGAAGTCGGCTTTTCGCCTTCCATCATGTAATAGTTGTTGATGGTGATGGCCGCGCCCACATTCTCCATCGTCCAGTTGTCGAAGCGCAGATCCTGAACCACGCCGCCCCGGCCCCGCGCGCTCTTGATGCGAATCCCATTCTCCGTATCCACGGCGGTGATGTTGCTGGCCACGACATTGCGTACACCGCCCGAAGTTTCGCTGCCGATGGTGAGGGCGCCGTGCGCGTGGTGGACGGTGCAATTGGTAATGGTGACATCCGCCGTCGGCCGGTTGACGCGCAGACCGTCGGCATCCTTGCCTGACTTAATGACGATGCCGTCGTCGCCGGTGTCGATGTAGTCGTTGGCCAACCGAACGAACCTGCTGGAGTCGATCACCACCCCGTCGGTATGAACGCCGGGATAGGTCTCAATGACCATGTTCTCGACGTCTGCGTTTTCGGTGTAGAGCAGGTGAACGGTCCACATCGGCGAGCCAATGATGTGCAGGCCGTCGATGAGCACGTTCTTGCTGTTCATGAAGCGGATGAAAGAGGGGCGCAGCTCGGCGCCCGCGGCATCGTACTCCGCTTGCGAGATCGGCTTGTGCGCGTTGAGGTCGCGCAGCAGTTTCTCCCATTTGGGTCCATTGGCGCTCCCGATGTTCGCGCCAGTGCGCTGCTGGCGTGGATGAAGCTTCAACCAGTCAGCGTTGCTGCTCATCAGCATTCCGCGTCCGATGATCGCGACGTTTTCAAGGTCGTGGCCGCCGATCAACGGAACCGGCGTGGGAACCTCGATGCCTTGCTGCCGCCCCGGCGTCAATGGCAGGCGGGTGGCGGGAAAGTGAAGGACCGCGCCGGCATCTATGTACAGCGTGATGTTGCTGAACAACTCAATCGGGCCGGAGACATAATCTCCGGCAGGAATATAGACGGTGCCACCGCCCGCCTGCCTGGCAGCTTGAATCGCAGCCCGAAAGGCGTCAGTCGAGGGAGCCGAACCATGGTTATGCGCTCCATAGTTCATAACATTGAAGAAGGGTGGGTGAGCAGATTGGGGCGCGGCGCCCCACGCCGGAAAGCTCCAATACATCGACAAGCACAACAGGAAAGCGCCGAGTGGCATCCACCCGATGCGGCGGCATCCTCGCATACATCTCCTTCGGAGTTCTATCGATAGCCCTTGTCATCAATTTTGGAAAGATCGGCGTCGCTCATCACGCCGACGGTCACCATCGCGTAGGTATAGACCTGGGTATTCTCTTCCAGATGTCCGCCGATAACGTGATCGGGAGTGGCAAGCGTAACGTGCGCATGAATGCGGCCGTCGATGATGTAGCCGTTCATGCTGACGAGGTCAGACGGCTGCATGGGAGCCTTCTCGAACGTATCCTGCGTAGGCAACTCCCGATTGCTGATCTGATGGATTTCGTAGCCGCGCAGCGACCCGATGCCCGCCAGAATCACTCCATTGCGAATCTTCTGTTCCTGGACGACCTTCATCATTCCCTTGAGAAGATCGGATCCGTTCTTGAGGCGAATGATGACGATGCGGTCGAAGTTTCCGGTGATCGCGTAGGCGTCAGGAACGGCGCTGCTGTTGGGCTTGGTGTCGTCGGAAGGGTTGGGCGAATGATTGGTGACTGTCCAGTGAACAGTCTGCGCCGAAAGGGCGGTAGTGCTTAAAAGAGCCGCGCATACAAAAGAGAGGACACTGCGCTTCATGATCGGTTCCTTCCGGATGCGTTCCTCGTCCGTCCCAATCAACCGGAGCGATTCTCCAGTTGCTTTCTGGGTGCGGCCGAAGCAGTTCGGGTTCGCGCCGGTCGGCTTGCTGAGGCCGAAAACAAGGGGCGGAGTGCTTGCATTCTCCCGCGGCGCATTCCCCCTGTCCTTACGGTGTGACAGCGATGGTAATAAGGTCTGACCACGAGTGTCAAGAAGATGCCTTATGCGTAGAAAAGTTGGGCACAAGTGTGTGTTCCAACAGATTCTCTGTCCGCAGTGAGTACCGAGTTGACCGGCGTGGTCCGACCACTATAGCATTTCTTCGCGCATCGAAAACCTTCTGGAAGCGCCCCAACCGCCTTCCACGCTCACGCGGCGCCTGTCGCGGCCGAATCCGGTTCTTCGATTGCGGGAAGAGGGGGCCAGTGCTTTGGCGTCAACCAACGACAGAGTCGCTCTGCCTGCCAAAGTGTATGCCTTCGGCATGCATCATTCGGCCGGCATGATTGCGGATCTTTCGCGGCGGGCCTATGAGTACCGGGCCCAGGTCCTGCGCATGGTCTACGGCCGGAAATCCGGGCACATTGGCGGCGCATTCTCGATTGCGGAGATTCTTTGCTGCCTCTATTTCCATCAAATGCGTGTGGATCCCGCCAGGGCCGAATTGCCGGACAGAGATCGTCTGGTCTTCTCGAAGGGGCACGCCTGCGCCATGCTGTATACCGTGCTGGCGCACCGCGGCTATTTTCCTGTCGAGGAATTGGAGACCTTTCGCGCTTTGAACAGCCGTCTCCAGGGACATCCGGAACCAGCCAAGACGCCAGGCATTGAGGCGGCGGCCGGGCCGCTGGGACACGGCGTGGCAATCGGCGCCGGCATGGCGCTCGCCGCGCGCATGGAAAAATCGAAGCGCCGAACCTATGTGGTGCTGGGGGATGGTGAGCTGAACAGCGGCGTCATTTGGGAAGGCGCGATGGTCGCCGCCAAGTATGGCCTCGATAACCTGACGGTGATCGTCGACTATAACGGCGTACAGCAGACCGGGACCACGCAGCAGATCATGCCCACCGAGCCGATCGCGGCCAAGTGGGCCTCCTTCAACTGGCATGTCATCGAGATTCACGGCCACAGTGTGGCGGAAATTCTCACAGCTCTGGACACTGCGCATGAGATGCATGGCCGCCCGGTGGTCATCATTGCCCGCACGACCAAGGGGAAGGGCGTGAGCTTTATGGAAAATTCTCCGGCTTGGCACGGCGGGGTTCCCACGAATGAGCAATTCCAGGAAGCCTTGGCGGAACTCGAGGAGGAAGCGCGGCAATGGAGCGCCTGATTTTGAATCCGCCGCCGGGAGTGACCCTGATGCGCAAAGCCTACGGCGAAGCGCTCGTGGAACTGGGGCACACACGGGAAGACGTGGTGGTGTTGAGCGCCGATGTGCAGAGCTCGGACTTCAGTTGCATGTTCGAAGCGGCGTTTCCCGAGCGTTTCATCAACGTTGGCATCGCCGAGCCTGCCCTTGTGGATGTTGCCGTAGGGCTCGCGAACGGCGGAAAGGTGCCGATTGCCAACACCTTCGGCTTTCTATTTGCCACGCGCGCTTTGGAGATGGTCCGTACGCATCTTGCCTTTTCTGGTGCAAACGTCAAGCTTGCAGCCGCCTACGCCGGGCTCTCCGATTCCTTCGACGGGCCCACCCACCAGACCATCGCTGACCTGGCAATTCTGCGCAGCCTGCCCAACATGACCGTCGTGGTGCCGGCCGACGCCCGCGCGGTCGGAATGCTGTTGCCGCAGGTCGCGGCATGGAACGGGCCGGTGTACTTCCGTCTCTGCCGCAACGAACTGCCCGATATCTTTGGCGAGGATTACCAGCCGGAGATCGGCAAGGCAGTCATGCTGATGCCGGGGCAGGACGCCACGATCATCGCCTGCGGCGTAATGGTCGGCATTGCGCTGGAGGCCGCGCGGCGGCTCGCCCAGGAGGGGATTCACGCTCGCGTCGTGGAAATCCACACCATCAAGCCGTTGGATACTGAGATGGTTGTGCATTGCGCTCGCGAAACCGGCGCACTGGTGACAGCCGAGGAGCACTCCATTGTCGGCGGTTTGGGCGGCGCCGTGGCCGAATGCCTGGGGGAAAGCTATCCGGTTCCGCTGGAGCGGGTTGGCGTGCGCGATACATTTACAGAGAGTGGCCCCTATGAGGATCTGCTCCGGAAGTATGGCCTGAGCAGCGATGCCATTGTGGATGCTACGCGGCGGGCGATGGCGCGTAAGCCCTCGGCCGCTCCAATTGAAGTGCAATCAATGTGCGGTTAAACAGTGGCTTCTTCTCATTCTGCGGTCCGTACCCAGTAGCGCGAAGAGATAGAGGAGGACAGGCGTAATGCCCAAGTTCGCAGCAAACCTCTCGATGATGTTCCAGGATCTTCCATTCCTGGACCGCTTTGCCGCGGCTGCAAAGGCCGGATTCGCTGGCGTCGAGTTTCTGTTTCCCTACGACTTTCCTGCGGAAGAGGTAGAGCGTCATCGCCGGGCCGCGGGGGTGGAGGTGGCGCTCTTCAATCTGCCCGCCGGAAACTGGAGCGCCGGCGAGCGGGGCATCACCTGCCTCCCCGGCCGCGAAGAGGAGTTTCGCGCCGGAGTGGAGAAGGCCATTGAATACGCGACGTGTCTGAACTGCCCGCGTCTGCACGCCATGGCTGGCATCGTTCCGGTGGGAACCGATGCGGTGGCCTGCCGCAAGACGCTGATCGCGAACCTGAGGTATGCGGCCGAGAAAGTCGCCCAGCACAACATCACGCTGCTGCTCGAGGCGATCAACACGCGCGACATGCCCGGCTTTATTGTCTCCACGCAAAGCGATTCCCATTCTGTCTGCGAAGCGGTCGGCGCCGATAACCTGAAGATGCAGATGGACCTTTATCATATGCAAGTAATGGAAGGCGATCTCGCAACCAAGCTCAAGCGCTATATGCCGCGGTGCGGTCACGTACAGATCGCAGGTTGCCCGGAGCGGAACGAGCCGGACACCGGCGAAATCCGTTACGAGTATCTGTTGCGCCTTCTGGATAAGCTCGGATACGGCGGCTGGGTGGGCTGTGAATATCGCCCGGCAGGCAAAACCACCGATGGCCTGGGCTGGCTGCAATCGACAGGCGCAGTTTAGTCGAGCAGGTTAGAGGCAGGCCTTTTTTGTGAAGTGTAAGAAGATCATCAAGGGGACAGTTGCAGCATGCGCATAGTAGAGATTCGCGAGAAGACAGCACCGATAGCCTCCGCCATTGCCAACGCCTACATCGACTTCTCAAAGATGACCTGCTCGCTGGTTGCGGTGGTCACGGATGTCAAGCGCAACGGTCGCACAGTGGTCGGCTACGGTTTTAACTCCAACGGCCGCTACGGCCAGGGAGGATTGATCCGGGAACGTTTCGCGCCGCGCGTGCTGGAGGCCAAGCCGGAATCGCTGCTCAACGATTCCGGCGACAATCTCGATCCCGATCGCATCTGGGCCACCCTGATGCGCAATGAGAAGCCCGGCGGTCACGGCGAACGCTCGGTGGCCGTGGGCACGATCGATATGGCGGTGTGGGATGCGGTAGCCAAGATCGCCGGCAAGCCGCTCTTCCGCCTGCTGGCCGAGCAGCACGGCCTCCAGGCCGATCCGCGCGTCTTCGTCTACGCGGCCGGCGGCTACTATTACCCCGGCAAGGACCTCAGCGCGCTGCGGGCCGAGATGCGTAGCTATCTCGACCGCGGATACACAGTCGTCAAGATGAAGATCGGCGGCGCCGCCCTCGACGAGGACCGGCAGCGTATCGAGGCGGTGCTCAGCGAAATCGGCAGCCAGGCTCAGCTCGCCGTCGACGCCAACGGCCGCTTCGATCTGGAGACCGCCATCGCCTACGCCAAAATGCTGCGCCAGTATCCACTTTTTTGGTACGAGGAGGCCGGAGACCCACTCGATTACGCCTTGCAGGCGGCACTGGCCGAGTTTTATCCCGGGCCCATGGCTACAGGCGAAAATCTCTTCAGCCATCAGGACGCGCGCAACCTGCTCCGCTACGGCGGCATGCGTCCGGATCGCGATTGGCTGCAATTCGACTGTGCGCTATCTTACGGGCTTTGCGAATATAAGCGCACCCTTGAGGCCCTGCATGTGGCTGGCTGGTCGCCGCGCCGCTGCATTCCTCATGGAGGCCACCAGATGTCGCTCAACATCGCTGCGGGTCTCGGCCTCGGCGGCAATGAGAGCTATCCCGATCTCTTCCAGCCCTACGGGGGATTCCCCGATGGCGTGCGGGTGGAGAATGGCTACATCACCATGCCTGACCTGCCGGGAATCGGATTCGAAGGCAAGAGCGATCTGATCTCGGTCATGCGCCAGCTAGCCGAGTAGAGAGACCGTGCCGAGCCATCCCTTGCAGGAGCAACGAACCCAGACGCAAAAGCGCCGCGCGCTGCTCGGGCCGCTGTGGCTACAGGTCACGGTGGCCGTCATCCTGGGCGCCTCGGTGGGCGCGCTCTTCCCCCACGCCGCCGCGCATCTGAAGCCGCTGGGCGACGGCTTCATTCGCCTCATCAGCATGACCCTCGCCCCCATCATCTTTCTCAGCGTGGTGCTCGGCATCGCCGGCATGGGCAATCTGCACGAGGTGGGCCGGGTCGGCGTGAAGGCGCTGATCTACTTCGAAGTGCTTTCTACCGTTGCCTTGGGACTGGGGCTGCTTGCTGTCGATGTGCTGCATCCCGGGAGCGGAATGAATGTTCAGCCTGCCGCTCTGAACGCGCAGGCGGTGAGTGGCTATGCAGCCGCTGCGCATCATCAGCCCGGCGTGGTCGAGTTCCTGCTCAACATGATTCCTTCGTCCATGTTGGGCGCGTTCTCCGGCGGCAACATGCTTCAGGTCATCCTGATCGGTCTGTTGTTCGGCTTTGCGCTCTCGCAGTTTCGCGCTACCGCCCGGCCTCTGATTGAAATTCTTGAGCTGGTCCTGAAGGCGATGTTCGGGATCGTGAACTTGATCATGATGCTCGCTCCGATCGGGGCTTTTGGCGCAATGGCCTACAGCGTGGGCCAATTCGGACTGGCCAGCCTGGAGCAGCTCGCGCAATTCACGGTGGAAGTCTGGGTAGTGGCGTTGCTGTTTGTGGTGGTGGGGCTGGGCGCCATCGCAAGATTTGCGCGCTTCAGCTTGTTCCAGCTTTTGCGCTACCTGCGCGAAGAGCTCCTGATCACCTTCGGCACCTCTTCGACGGAGGCGGTGCTGGCCCCACTGATGATAAAGCTCGAACGGCTGGGCTGCGACAAGACAGTCGTAGGGCTGGTGCTGCCGGCTGGCTACACCTTCAATGCCGACGGCACCGCGATCTACCTTAGCATGGGCGCGATCTTTATCGCCCAGGCGACCAATACGCACCTCACCCTGCGCGATCAGATCGTTGTGCTGCTGGTGCTGATGTTGACCTCGAAGGGATCGGCCGGAGTGGCGGGAGCGGGATTCGTGACCCTCGCCGCCACCCTGGCGACCATGCCGCAGATTCCGGTGGCCGGCCTGGTGCTGCTGTTGGGCGTGGAGCGGCTGGTCAACGCGGCTCGCGCGCTCGTGAACGTAGTCGGCAACAGCGTCGCGACCATTGTGGTCGCGCGTTGGGAGAAGGCCTTCGACGCCGAATGCGCCCAGCGAGTGCTCCGCAATCAGACGGAGATCAGCAGCTAGCCTGCGCCTCTCGGGCTCGTTCCTTACCTGGCCGGCGCAGCCGGCAAGTAGCTTGGCACTAGCGCTCGTTCAGATTGACCGAATAAATATTGACGGCGGGCACGCGCGCGGTGACGATCGGCAGGTCGCCCGGTGCCAATCCGATCAGGCGGTAATCGGTGGGCGCAATGGAGCGCAGATTCTCGATGGTTGCGACCGGCTCGGGTTTACCGCTGGGAACGGCGATGCGGTAGATCGGCTTGCCGGGCGCCAGAAAGTCCTGGAAATAGAGAGCGTGACCGTCGTGCGACCAGTTCGGATCGCCGGCGCCCTGTTTGGTCAGCGTAGTCCAGCGGTTGCTTTGCCGATCGAACAGCATCAGCGCCTTCTGGTCGAGCGGCATGGCGGCAATGTAGCGGCCATCGGGCGAGAGGCGCGGACTGAACAGGCCTTCGGATCCGGGGATCTCGGTTGTTCGGTGGGTTGCGAGATCGAGCGAGTAAATTGCCTTCGGTCCGCTTGCGTCCATGCGGTCGGGCAGGCGTCCGAAGACGATCGATTTCCCATCGGGAGTCCAGGCGGGATCAGCCTCATTGCGATCTTCATTCAGGATGGGCGTCAGCTTGCCGCCATCTGCGTCGATCAAATAGATCTTCCACGGCTGTCCCGGCTCCTTGCCCATCAACGCCAGTTGCCGGTTATCCGGTGACCACTTCATGGTGAAGATGCGCAGTGGCGGCGTGGTGAGTTCGATCCGCTCGCTGCCATCCACCCGGCTGCGCCACAGCGAGCTGTCTGCCGCGTTGAGCCAGACCACCCATTTCCCATCCGGAGAGTATTCTGCCAGCGCCGCCGAACTCAGGTTTTGAGCAAGCGGGGTGAACCCGGCTGATTTGGGCACGGCATGCAACAGTTCGTATTGCGCGTTGGCCCCAATGAAGTAGATTCGGTCGCTCCCCGGTTCCGTGCTCGGCGCCTGGTACTCTAGCGGGCCATTGGTGATCAGGCGGGGCGGGCCACCGCCGAACGGCCACCGTCCTTCTTTCAGCAGCCAGATCTCGCTCTCTCCGTTGTGCGAGGACTGGAAGACATAATTTCGTCCGTCCGGAGTCCAGCTACCGCAGCACTCCGAACCTGGGTGGCTCCATCCCGGCAAAAGTGGGTGGGCGTGCGAACCGTCCGCGGCTACCTCCCACAGTTCCGACGTCTGGCTGTTGGGATCGCGTAGCGTAAAGCGCAGGCGCTTGCCGTCCGGCGACCAGCGCAGCCAGAAAGCCAGCCCGGAGGTGGTGAGAAATGGATGCGGGTCGCTGCCGTCCACGCTGGTTTCGATGAGCTGATTGCCGCTGGACACCAGCAGGTGCTGCCCGTCCGGCATCCAGGTGGCGTCGTGCGCCAGGACATTGGGAACCCGGCGAGCATCGCCGCCCAGCGTAGGCACGATCCATAACGGCTGCTCCGGGTTGGTTTCCAGATGGCTGCGTACCACCAGTTGCGATCCGTCGGAAGAAAGCGATCCGATGAGCGGCGCCTGGATTTCGGAGGGAAGATGGAAGTAGCTGATCTCGCCGTTGGCTGCGAGGGCGACCGCCAACACCGGCTCGCCGCTGTCCATCTGCGAAAAGTAGATGCGCGTACCGTCGCTGGCCGAACTGGAGAAACTTTCGTTGTCCAGATCACTGGTGAGCACGTGGCCAGAGTATGTGATCTGGGCGATGTGGTAGGGCTCGCGGACCGTGGGCCGCAGCAGCAGGATGGCTGCCAGTCCCGCGCACGCCAGCGCCACACCCCCTGCTACCCACCACGCCATTCTGTCGGCCTTGGGTGCGGGGACCACGATCGCCGGTGCCGTTGGGACCGACGGCGGGGGATCGAGCTGCTGCACGGGTGCAATAAAGCGGTAACCGCGCCGCGCCAGCGTCTCCACAAAGCGGGGATTGTCGGCTGAATCCCCCAACGCTTCGCGCAGCTTGTTGACCGCGATCCCCAGGCTGTGGTCGAAGTCGACGGTTGTGTCGGCGCCCCAGAGCTCCTGCTGTAGTGTCTCGCGCGACACGACTTCGCCGGCGTGTTCCAGCAGGACCGCCAATAATTTGAAGGGCTGGTTCTGGATGCGGATGCGCACGCCCGAGCGGCGCAGCTCCTCCGCCTCCAGGTCGGCTTCAAAGACCCCGAACTGGGCACGCTTCAGACCAACGCTGTTCGTCTTGGTCGTCATTCCCGGGAGAACTCTGAGATGCAGTGTACGGGAAAACCAGAAAAAAGGGAAAATAGAAGAGTAACCCCACTTCTAGAAGCACAGAAAGTAAGAGAGATAACCGCAAAAAATACTGAAAATAAGTCGGTTATCTGTTGATCTGCAATTGACGCGCAATTGGCGGGCGGTGGATTGACGCGATCGGCCCGGAACACGTTTCCTCATTCCTGGCCGCGAGAACTGCGTTGATCCCGCTGCCTCATTCGCGCAACTATGCCAACGCCTGTCGATTCTTTGGAGGAACTGTGATGTCGAAACTTATCAGCATGCCCCCCGGCCGACTACGGCTGGGCTTCCTGTTCGCGGTGATCGCGCTCGGCCTGGTGGTGCTCGGAGCGCCTGGTCTGTTCGCGCAGAGCGATACCGGCAGCATCGCCGGTACCGTTGTAGATTCCACCGGGGCGGCCATTCCCGGGGCCGCGGTCAACGCCACCAATCTTGATAACGGAATGAAATTGAGCGCGGTTTCAAACGGCTCGGGCGGGTTCACCATCCTCGCCGTGCCCCGCGGGCGCTATACGGTGCAGGTGGCGGCACCCGGCTTCCAGCGCGCCATTGCCAATGTGACGGTGACCGTCACCACCACGCAAAGCGTGTCCTTCCAACTCAAGCCAGCCAGTGCCGCGGTCACGGTGCAGGTCACAGGGGCGGCGCCCATCATCGACTCCACCGATCCCACCATCGGCGCCACCATTGAAGGCCGGCAGGTAACGCAACTGCCCCTCAACGGGCGCAACTTCTCGAACCTGGCCCTGCTGACGCCCGGCGTGACCCGCGGCGCTTACGGCGATATCGCCTCCGGCGGCGGCAGCTCGAACATGACCGAGACTAATCGCAATAACGAGAGCGGCGCTGCGGCGATCTCCGTCAACGGACTCCGACCTCAGGCGGACAACTACATCCTCGATGGCGTGGACAACAACGACGGCCTGGTGGGAACCATCCTGATCTTCCCAAACATCGACGCTACCCAGGAATTCAAAGTTGACACCAACATCGCGCCGGCCGAATACGGGCGCGCTGGCGGCGCCGTGGTCATCAGCTCCACTAAGAGCGGCACCAACGAGTTCCACGGATCAGTATTTGAGTTTTACCGCGACCGCAGTTTCGACTCCAATCCCAACTACCGCTTCAACGGCGCCCCGGCGACCGCGGCCGGCGGCTTCCTGCGCAACCAGCCCGGCTTCTCCATCGGCGGGCCCATCCTGCACAACAAGCTGTTTGGATTCGGCGATTACCAGGCGCTACGTGAAACCCTGGCGGTTTCACCGCACTACCTTACGGTGCCCACCGCCCGGATGCGCACCGGCGATTTCAGCGAACTGCAAGACGCGGCCATGGAGACCAACTCCGGCATCAACGTGGCCAACGGCTATAAGACCAATTTCCCGCTCTGCTACCCCGGCACCTACGTGGATTCGCAGGGCCACTCCCATCCCTATGCGGGCTCCAGCACCTTCGGAGCGTACGGCGGCGATATCTTCGACCCCACCACCTGTCAGCCCTTCGCGAACAACCAGATTCCTCAAGACCGCCTGAATCCGGCTGCCGTGAATTACCTGAATGCTTTTCCGCTGCCGAGCCGGAACGATCGCTTTCTGAACAACTACCTCGACACGCAGACCGAGCAAAACAACTACAACACCTTCGATGTTCGCTTTGACTGGAACCCCAGCGCCAACGACATGGCGTTCATCCGCTTCAGCTACGACAACTCGGTGAATACCAAGACTTCCGAGTTCCAGAAGCTGCCGGCAGGCGGCGGCACCGGCATGAACCCGACGCACGCGCGCAGCTGGGATATCGGCTACACGCACATCTTTTCGCCGGCGGTGGTCAACGAGGCGCATATCGCCTATAACCGCGACAACTACGGCTACACGCCTCCCATGTATGGCGACTACGTCTCCAAGAACCTGGGTATCGTGAACGCCAATATCAACCAGGAAACCACCGGCGGCGCGCTGATCGGCGGCTGGTCGGGCGAATTGGAGTACACCGGCGACTACGGCCTCTATGCCGTTCCGCAGAACACCTACGAGATCACCGACTCGGTGAGCTGGAACAAGGGAGCGCACTCCTTCAAGTTCGGCGGCACCCTGATCCGCCGCCAGGTATCGTTCTTCAACCCGCAGGAAGGCAAGGGCTACTTCTGGATCGATCAGGGCACCACCATCTTCACCGGTTATGAAGTTTCGGAGCTGCTCTCCGGCGGTGTGATGAACTACCAGATCGGCTCCCAGTCCGGTTACTTTGCCAATATCGGTCAGGAGGACGGACTGTTTGCGCAGGACGACTGGCGCGTCAATCGCCGTCTCACCCTGAACCTGGGCATGCGCTGGGATTTCCTGTCGCACCCCTACGAAGCGCATAACCAGCAGGCCGCCTTCAATGTGCAAACTGGAACGGTGATGCTTGCCGGCAAGAACGGCGTGTCGCGCAGCATCGTGGCCCAGGATTACCACAGCTTCGGCCCGCGCCTCGGCTTCGCCTACGACCTCGGCGGCGACGGCAAGACCGTCCTCCGCGGCGGCTACGGAATCTTCTACTTCATCGATTACGGTGGCATCAACAACCAGCTCGGCGAGCAGGCGCCCTTCGGCGGCAGCAACAGCTACCTGGCCTCGAACGGATACTGCATCACCTTTACCGGCCAGCTGCCCACGCAGTCCGGCTCGTACAACTG
This sequence comes from Acidobacteriota bacterium, assembly GCA_021828835.1. Taxonomy (GTDB): domain Bacteria; phylum Acidobacteriota; class Terriglobia; order Terriglobales; family Acidobacteriaceae; genus Telmatobacter. The sequence continues at coordinate 18,791 of JAJZCY010000042.1, forward strand.
CACCGGCTACACCAGCCCCTCCACGGTGGTGAGCCCGCTGCCGGCGCGCGGTTATGTCAACTTCGATCCTGCGCACCCGCCCGCCGGATTGAGCATGATTGCCGTGAATACCAGCAACCCCAACAGCATGGTCCAGGAGTGGAACGTGCAGCTCGCGCGCCAGTTCGGCTCCAATAACATGGTGAATCTGGCCTATGTAGGCACCAAGGGCTCCGACCTCTCCTCCTACTACGCGTACAACATGTACCAGTTCGGGACCGGCAAGCAGAACTTCCCCGGTATGGGGGGCATCAACTACAACAACTACAACGGCATCTCCCACTACAACGGCTTGCAGTTGCACGCGGAACATCACGCCGCCAACGGACTGGTCGCCACTGCCTCCTATGCCTGGTCGCACACGCTGGATGATTCGCCGGGCGCCTTCCAGGGCCAGACGGTCGCTCTCTACTACGATCCCATGGCCAGCTACGGCAACTCCAACCAGGATCAGCGCCAGGTGTTCAGCTCGTCGATCATCTACCCGTTGCCCTTCGGGCGCGGACAGCGCTTCGGCAGCAGCGTTTCGCAGCCGATGGACTGGCTGATCGGCGGCTGGCAGACCAGCATCATCGGCCTGGTGCAGACCGGCACGCCGGTTGACCTGACCACCGGACAGAACCAGCCGAACAACCGTCCTGACCTGGTGGGGCCGATCAGCTATCCGAAGAGCATCACCGGCCACTGGTTCAATCCTGCGGCATTTTCCACCAACATTCCCACCCTCGTGGGGCCGGACGGAACCACCGTCTACACCCGCCTGGGTACGTTGGGCCGCAATCAGGTGTTTGGTCCTGGATACCGCGTCGTAAACCTCAGCTTGCAGAAAACCTTCCGCGTAGCCGAGCGCTACAACCTGGAACTGCACGGCGACGCCTTCAACGCGCTGAACTCGGCAGCGTTTACCAACCCGAATAACAACGTGACCGGCGGCAACTTCGGCCAGATCGAAGGAACCCAGGTCTACTCGAACCGCGAGGTGCAGTTGGCGGCTCGATTCACTTTCTAATCCGCACGGTGCGCTGCGGCCGCTGAGCCTGGCCGCAGCGCACTGCGCCTTTCCTGAGAACGAGCATCTTCGCATCGGCCTCGCACCACGTCGTTCGAGGCAGAGGAGAAGTGTGGCACAGGACCGGCGGCCAGCCCCTTCAGCCCCCCATGGGAGCGGTCTGTCCGGAGACGGGCTCAGCTTGATTGCAGTTGCCTATCTTTGCTTTCGGAGAACGAGATGCCGGCTGTACGTTCGTTTTTGACTGCGTTTTTCCTCAGCATTTTTGTGTGCATCATTCCCCATTGTGGCGTGGCGCAGACGGCAGTATCACGGGTGGAGACACCTCAGATTCAAAAAATCGATCCGCCGAATTGGTGGGCCAGCCTGCCCAGTCCCATCCTGCTGGTGTACGGCCATGGATTTACTGGTGCCCAATTCAACGTGGCCGGTCACGGTGTTCACCTGACGCGCACCCAGATTTCTGCCAACGGCCACTGGGCCTTTCTTTGGCTGGCGACAGACAACGCGGCGCCGCAGACGCTGACGATTACAGCGCAGAATCTGCGGGGGCGGGCGCATTGTTCGTATATCCTCGCGCAACGCACGCATGCAGCGCACGCTGGCTTCTCGCCTTCCGATGTGATGTATCTGATCATGACCGACCGCTTCGCGGAAGGACATTC
>JAJZCY010000043.1 GCA_021828835.1 Acidobacteriota bacterium
CAACCTCCCGGTCATTACCGTGGGACCTGAGGCTCATCTCCCGGTGGAAGGGAACGAGAAACACATCGTTCTCCACGCCACCACACTCAGAGAGACCTCCCGCCCGAGCGCGGCGCTTGCCTGCCAAGTGGCAGCCACCCAGGGATCGAACCTGGTGCTGTTACACGTTCTGCCAGCGGCCAGCGAGTATGAAGAGCAGGGGCCGGCCTCCGAGATCGACGCCTATACCGCGGAGGAGTTGCGCCATCTGGCTGCCGACACAGGCGCCGGCTGCTGCATCGAGATCGAGCCGGTCGTGGTGCGCGGCAATCCTTCCATCGAGATCCTGGCCGAGGCCTCGGAGCGGCAGGCCAGCCTGATTGTGCTCGGATCGACGCATCGCTCCGCGTTTGAAAATCTGGCCCGTGACCGCACGGTTTACCGGGTGCTGGCGCATGCCCGCTGCCCGGTGCTGACCCTGCGCGAAGCGCTCGGAGAAGAGACAGAAGACCGGCCGCAGAGCCTCGAGGTATACCAGTAAATCGTTTTTCCTCCCAAGCTCAAGAGGCCGAAGCCCGGATGTGCTTCGGCCTTTTTATTGAGCTCCCAGATTTCCGGTGGCAGCATTCAGCCTGGCAGCCTCGGTGGAGGAGGCCGCCTTCGGAACTGGGGCAACCTTCACCGGCGTCAGCGGAGTGGGGGGCGCGATCGCGGCCGGCGCTCTGAGGAACTTCACCACGTTCGGAGCCATCTGCGGTGTGCATTGCAGAGGCGCCAGGTGCCCGCAGCCGGCATACACATCCAGGTGCGACTGCGGAACCAGGCGATGAATGCGCTCCGCCTGGGCGAGCGGGATGATGCGATCGGCGGCGCCCCATTCCAGCAGTACCGGCATTTTGAGCTGGGGCAGAAGATTGTCGGTCACGTCCTGACCGGTGAGCATCTGCGCCATGGCCCGCTGGATGACCCAGCCGCTCTGCCGGGAGGCGCGCAGAATGTCGGCGCCCACAAAGTGCGGAATGTGCGGCGGGGTGGGCATGAGCAGCGCATCCAGGGTGTTGAGCTGGGCGAAGTTTTGCGGCGTGAAGATCGCAGTGTTCCAGGTGGGCATCACATGCAGGCCGGCGGCGTCGAAGAGCATCAGCCGCTTGACGCGCTGAGGATGGTTGTAGGCGATCACCTGGACGATCCAGCCGCCCATCGACCAGCCGCCCAGATTCACGCGCTGCAATCCCAGCTTGTTCAGAAAGTCCACCACCAGCGCGGCTTCGTCATGGACGGAGTAGGAGAAGTTGCGGGGCTGTTGGCTGCGGCCGTAGCCGATCAGGTCGGGCATATACACGCGATAGCCTGCTTTGGCCAGGCGCGGAGCCAGAGCTCGCCAATCTTCGGCCCGGCCGCCCAGGCCGTGCACCAGAACTACCGGCGGCCCGCCGGCAGGACCTTCCACCTCGTAATGCATGCGGTAGCCGTTCACCCAGGCCCAGCGATGCTGCACGCCTTGAACCGCCATCTCCAAATAGGTGAAATCATCGAAGACGCTCAGGGGCCGCATCCAGAAGGCGATTCCGAGACAAACCAACGGGACACCCGCGGCCCATAGCAAACCTTTCCACCACCTCATCGTGCCTCCGGTACGTGGGGCCAGAGCTCCTGCGACCTTTGCCAGCCCTTCTCCATCACCCGCACCGTAATGGGGTCGAGATTCAAGTCAGGCGTCAGGGCGCTTTGACTATTCCACTCCGATCGCTCTACCCATCGCACCGCGTCGGCGTCTGAGGCAGCCTGTAAGGCGCCGCCGGTCACGCGGCACAGGTAGTCCGCGATCACGTAATGGAATTGGATGCGATCCTCAACTTGATGGATACGATCCAGCAGTTCGACCAGTTCGACGGGCTCGACGACGAGACCGGTCTCTTCCAGAACTTCGCGGACTGCGCCTTGGAGCAGGGGTTCGCCGAGTTCGAGCGCCCCGCCGGGCAGCGTCCAATGCCCCTTGAGCGGTTCCTTGCCTCTTCGCACCAGCAAGACCCGGCCGTGGTCGACGATCACGGCGCCGACGCCTACCAGCGGCGCTGAAGGATACTCACGCTGCATCCGGTTCTCCTTATTGACTCTCTTCACGATAGCGCCCGGCGCTTTCCGGTTCCAGCCGCACCAGGGCGATGAATCGAAGCGGCCGGTTTTATCATCAGTAACTGAAGGGGACGACATGACTCAATTCACGCTGAGAATCGATGGGATGCATTGCGGCTCGTGCGTGCGCCGCGTGGGCCAGGCTCTGGCTACAACGCCGGGCATCGCGGTGGATGAGGTGCAGGTGGGCGCCGCGCGGATCAGCTCCAGCCAGGATCCGGCTCCGGTGGAAGCGGCCATCGCCGCAATCGCCAAGGCCGGCTACACGGCACATCTGGAACAATAAGTGGCGCAGGAGAGCACAGAATCGGTCACGTTGCCGGTGCTGGGCATGACCTGTGCGTCGTGCCAGCACCATGTCGAGGAGGCTCTGCGCTCTACAGCAGGCGTGGAGAGTGTGCGCGTGGACCTCATGGCGCACCGCGCGAACGTGGTCTTCGATCCCAGCCTTGCCGCCCCCGAAAAACTGGTGGAAGCGATTCGCGGCGCGGGCTACGACGCCGTGCTGCCGCGTGCCGGCGATACGGGGAAGATGCCGGAACGCGAGGGCGACGGGGGAGCCAACCGCAAGGCTGTTGCCATGCTGGTTGCCGGGGCACTGGCCATGCTGCTGTCGATGCCGGCCAACTTCAATCCCACCGTGCACACCGGAGCGATGGACCGGCACATGATGGAATTGCTGCCTTGGCTCTACTCGCCGCCGGCGGGCCTGTTGCGCTGGCTGCTGCTGACCCTCACCTGGATCCTGCTGGTGTGGGCGGGACGCAGTATCTACGCGAGCGCGTGGCGGGCCTTGCGCCACGGCGCCACCAACATGAACACGCTGGTGAGCCTGGGCACCGGCGTTGCGTTTGCCTGGTCGGCCTACGCCACCGTATTTCCCGCGTCCGGCCGCATGGTGTACTTCGACGCGGTCCTGCTCATCCTTGGATTTTTGTTGCTGGGCAAGAGCCTGGAGGCGCGTGCCAAGCGGCGGGCGCTGAGCGCGCTGGATTCGCTTTCGCGCCTGCGCCCGGCGACCGCGCGGCGCGTGGTCGATCGCGTCGAGGCGGTGGTGCCGCTCGAAGAGATTCAGCCCGGCGATCACGTGCTGGTTCTGCCCGGCGAACGCTTTCCGGTGGATGCAACCATCGTGGAGGGCCGCACCACAGTCGATGAGTCGATGCTGACTGGCGAGTCCACTCCGCTGGAGCGGGAAGTGGGCGGGCGCGTGCTCGCCGGCTCGCTGAACTATGACGGCGCGGTGGTGTGCAAAGCCGAGTCGCTGGGCGAGGCCACGGTGCTGGAGCAGATTGCGCGCATGGTGGAGCAGGCGCAGGGCTCGCGCGCTCCCATGGAGCGGCTGGCCGACCGCGCCAGCGCGATCTTTGTGCCCACGGTGCTGGGACTGGCCGCGCTCACGTTTGTGGTGTGGCTGCTGGCGACACACTCTCTTCAGCTTTCTTTGGCGACCATGGTTTCTGTGCTCGTCATCGCTTGCCCCTGCGCGATGGGTCTTGCCGTCCCCGCCGCGCTCACGGTGGCGGTGGGCCGTGGCGCGCAGTTGGGAGTGCTGTTCAAGGGCGGAGAGGCGCTGGAGCGGGTCGCGAACCTGGATGCTGTGGTGCTCGACAAGACGGGCACGCTGACCGTTGGGCGTCCGGTGCTGGAGTCCGTGCACGTGCTGGAGACAACGCAACAGTCCATGAACACGCAGGCAGGTGTTGCATCGGAAGCGCCGCCTCAGGATGGAGCGCCGGTCTCCAGACCGGCTGTGCTGGCGGCATCCTTGCTGCCCGGGGCTCCGTCGGCTGCGTTCGAAAACAGGGAAAGCAGCAGCGCTGCCGAGCGCGAGCTGGTGCGCCTGGCTGCCGCGGCGGAGCAGCGCTCGAACCATCCACTGGCGCATGCGGTCGTGGAGTTTGCCCGCGGCCTGGAATTGCATTGGATGCCAGCCGAGGACGTGCAGGTCTTGCCCGGCCGCGGCCTGAGCGCGCGCGTCGAGGGCAGGGAATGCCTGCTCGGGAATGAAGCATTATTTCAGGAATTTTTCCTTCCGCTGCCGAAGGATGTGCCGGCGCCCGCATCCGGCGTGACGCGGCTCTGGATGGCTCTGGACGGGAAGCCTGCCGGGTATTTTGATGCTCGCGATGCGCTGCGCCCGGATGCAGCCGGAGCAATCGCCTCGCTGAAGGCTGACGGGCTGCGCGTGCTCATGCTGACCGGCGATACGGCGGCGGCGGCCGCGCCCATTGCAAAGCAGGCCGGCATCGAAGAGGTAGAGGCAGGGCTCGATCCGGCGGGTAAGCTGGCCCGCATTCGCGCCCTGCAACAAGAAGGTTCGCGCGTGGCCATGGTAGGCGACGGCATCAATGACGCGGCTTCGCTGGCACAGGCCGACGCGGGCATCGCGGTAGGCACCGGCGCCGATCTGGCCCAGGAAGCGGGCGACGTGCTCTTGCTGCGGGCGCGCCCTTCGGCTATCCCCTCTGCGATTGAGCTGGCCCGCAAGACCCTCTCCATCATGCGCCAGAACCTGTTCTGGGCGGTGTGCTATAACGCGGTCGGCATTCCATTGGCCGCGGGGGTCTTCTATCCCGCCTTTCATGTGCTGCTCTCACCCTGGATCGCCGCCGCGGCGATGGCGCTGAGCTCGGTCTGCGTGCTGTCGAACAGCCTGCGGCTGCGGGGCTGGCAACCGGCCCGGTAAGCTTGACGAGGCCCCTCCATCGACCGGTCAAGCTAGACTAAGGACACAGGGTTTCCTCGGTGCGCATCCTTACCCGCTACATTCTCGGCGAGATTCTCTCTCACACGCTCATCGGGTGCGCGCTTTTCACCTTCATTCTGTTCATGCCGCAGCTGCCCCACATCCTCGAGGTGGTGGTGCGGAACAGCTCCACCTGGACGGATGTCGCCAAGATCTTCCTCTTCACGCTGCCCAATCTCTTCCGGGTAACCATCCCGATGTCGGTGCTGGTGGGCATCCTGCTGGGGCTCAGCCGGCTGGCCGCTGACAGCGAGGTGGTGGCCATGCGCGCCTCGGGCCTGGGCATCGGCTACTTTGTGCGGGTGGCATCTATTGTGGCCATCGCCGGCACGCTGCTGGGCCTGATCAACTCGCTCTACCTCTCTCCCCGCGCCAATCAGGCGATCCTGGGCATGGAGCGGTCGCTGGAGACGCAGCAGGCCTCCTACGAGATTCAGCCGCGCGTCTTCTACGAGGACTTCAAGAACGCCGTGCTGTACGTGCAGGACGTGCGCGCCGGCGCCGGCGCCTCCAACTGGCGCCAGGTCTTCATGGCCGATGTCTCCGATCCCACCAATCCGATCGTGACCACGGCCGCGTCGGCTACGGTCGTCAGCGATAATACCCAGGTGCTGATGATGCGCCTGCGCGACGGCGCGCGGCACGAGACGGTAACCGGGAATCCGCAGCAGTACGACATCTCCACCTTTAACACCACCGACATGCCGCTCTCGCTCAGCCAGCAGAACAGCGTGCACATCGGCCGCCTGGAGACGGCCATCTACGCACTGCCGATGCACGATCTGATGGCGCGCATGCGCGGCAAAGACGGCAAGCGCTACCTGATCGAGTTCTACAACCGCTTCTCCTTCCCCGCGGCGTGCCTGGTGCTGATGCTGGTCGGTGTTCCGCTGGGTATCAGCTCACGCCGCGGCGGCAAGAGCTCCGGCTTCGTCTTCACCATCCTGCTGGTCTTTATCTACTACTTCCTCTCCTCCACGGGGATTGCCCTCGGGCGGCAAAACAAGCTGCCGGTCTTTGTGGCGGTCTGGTCGGCCAACCTGCTGTTTGCCGCCGCCGGCGTCTTCCTGCTGTGGCAGATGGCCAACGGCGGACGCGCGCTTGCGGTACTGCTGGAGTGGACCGCCCGGCTGGGCAAGCCCAAGCTCTCCGGGCCGAAAGGGAATGGCTTTGGTATTCCCAGCCTGCTCGACAAGCTGCCTTCGCGGCCGCAGCGCATCAAGGGCCGCGGCGCCTTTCCGCGCATCCTCGACGAGTACATTGTGCGGGAGTTTCTCAACACCTTCCTGCTGGTGCTGGTCAGCTTTGTGATGCTGCTACTGATCTCCACCTTTTTCGAGCTGGTGGGCGACATCATCCGCAATCACATCGCGCTGACCGTTGTGGGCGCGTACCTGTTCAACCTGACGCCCAGCATGCTCTATCAGACGACGCCGCTGGCGGTGCTGATCGCGGGCCTGGTCACCTTTGGCGTGCTCAACCGCAACAGCGAGGTGGTGGCCATGAAGGCCACCGGCATCAGCCTCTACCGGCTGGTGGTGCCCATCGTCTCGATCGCGGCGATCATGGCGGTTTCGCTGTTTCTGTTCGATCAGTACTACCTGCCGCAGGCCAATCGCCGCCAGGAGGCGCTGCGCAGCATCATCAAGGGCCGGCCGCCGCAGACCTTCCTGCACCCTGAGCAGAAGTGGATCTTCGGCAAAAAGCCGCTGCCGGGCCAGCCGGAACGCATCTTCTACTACCAATTCTTCGATCCCGACGCCAACGAGTTCGCCAACATCTCGGTCTTCGAGGTGGATCCCAGCACCTTCCAACTGGTGCGGCGCATCTTCGCCCCGCGCGCGGTGTGGGATCCCATGACCAGCTCGTGGCAGTTCCAGAACGGCTGGATGCGCGACATCAGCGGCGCGGATGTGACGGCCTACCATACCTTCGCGCATGCTTCGTTCCCTGAGATTCGGGTCGCGCCCGACTACTTCAAGAAGGAAGCCCTGCAATCGCAGGAGATGAACTTCGGCCAACTGGAGCGTTACATCAGCGACCTGCGCCAGCGCGGCTTCGATACCATGCGTCTGCGCGTGGCGCTGTGGCACAAGCTGGCGTATCCGCTGGTGGCGATCGTGATGGCGATTCTGGCCATTCCCTTCGCGCTCTCCATGGGCAGGCGCGGCTCGCTCACCGGTATTGCAGTGGCGATCGGCGTGGCGCTGGCCTATTGGGTGCTCGACGGCCTCTTCGGGGCCATGGGGGCGGTGAACTACCTGCCTGCGGGGCTGGCTGCCTGGGCTTCCGATGTGCTCTTCGCGCTGGTGGGCGGCTACCTGCTGCTGCGCACGCCCACGTAAGTCTTCGCCCTTACTTGCCCGATCCGCTCTCCGTGTACTTTGGTCCTACCGGACCGGTCTGCTGAATGCTCACCACGGGACCGCCTGCCGCGAGCACGCCAACCTCTTTCACAAAGCCCGGCACCTCGCCCGGTTCGATCCAGATCTCAATATCGGGTGGCTGTTTGCCGACCAGCGGGGCTACCGCCTGGGCTACTCCGCCGAGGTCAAACTTGCCTTCGTAGTGCAGTGCTTGCCGCTCGGATCCTGCCACGGAAAACTTGCTTTCGCCCATGCCGGTGAACTCCAGCCGGACCAGCCGCGGCTTGGGGGTAGCCACCACCATCGAGACCTGGCCCCCGGCTGCCGGGGCAAGGTTCATGGCGATGAGCGCCAGCATCGACGGGCTGCACAGGTTCGGCGGCATCTTCATGCGCTCGGTCTGGAGATTGCTCTTGCCGTCGCTGCCGTAGGATTGGACCGTCACCTCGCCCTTGCGGGCATCGACCCGCAGATCCAGCGAATGGGGAAAGAACGGACCCTTCTGGATGTGGTGGTCGCTGATCAGATGGAAGGCACCGCGCTGGGTAAAGATGGTGGTTTCGTCATCGATTGAGCCGTCTTTGAAATGGAAGACCAGATGATTGGTCACCCGGCTTCGGCGGACGACCTGGACCAGATCCCCAGAGGCCAGCACTTGGCCCGATTCGTTGCGCATCACCAGATAGGCATGCAGGGTACCGTCCACGCGGCGCGCGGCGATCTGCGCGTCCTGAGCGCTCGCAGACACAACAGTGCCCAAGCCCCAGGCGGCCATCCATGCCAAAGTCGAAAGCCATCGTGCCAGAGAGCTTTTCATCCTTTCTCCTGCACGATGATCTCGTGCCGTCCCGAGTAGTGGTTTCTCCCGACTCAGGTGCTGTAGGTAGATGGTGACGGCCCGGATGCAGTTGCTTCCCGGAGACTGATCCGGTCTCCGGGACTTAGGCTTCCCGCCGGCAGGGGACGGATCGCGTCGCGGAAGGAAGCTGTGTCTCCCGTACAATAGAGCCATGTTGCGCGATCTGGCCCCGCTCTTCGCCTACATGCGTCGCTACCGGTGGGGGTACATCCGGGGCATCCTGGCATGCGTCTGCACCAACATCATCGCGGTGCAGTTTCCGCGCGTGCTTCAGGCCGCGATCAATGCTCTCAAGAACGGGACCACCCGCCAGTTCATCTTCGAGCTGGCCGGCCTGCTGATTGCCATCACCCTGGGCAAGGGCCTCTTTCTCTACACCCAGCGCTGGGTGCTGATCGGCATCTCCCGCGACATCGAGTACGACCTGCGCAACGACCTCTTCCGGAAGCTGGAGAAGCAGGACACCGGCTTTTATGGCCGCTACCGCACCGGCGACCTGATGGCGCGCATGACCAACGACCTGAACGCGGTGCGCATGCTGCTGGGTCCGGGCCTGATGTACAGCTTCAACACCGTCTTCCTGAGCATCTTTGCGCTGATCTTCATGCTGCGCATCAGTCCCTGGCTGACGCTGGTGGCGCTGGCGCCCATGCCGCTGGCGAGCATTCTGATCCAGTACTTCGGCAGCCGCATTCATACGCGCTTCGAGCGCATCCAGGCCAGCTTCTCCGATATCTCCGCGCAGGCGCAGGAGAACTACTCGGGCGCACGGCTGATCCGCGCCTTTGCCCGCGAGCAGTCGCAGATCAGCCTGTTCGAGCGGCTCAACCGCGAGTACATTGCCCGCGCCCTGCGACTGGTGCAGCTCATGGGCATGCTCTGGCCCACGCTCGAGTTCATCCTCGGCATCTCCATGATCATCACCTTGCTGGAGGGTGGGCATCTCGTCCTCCAGCACCGCATCGATGTGGGGCAGTTCGTCGCCTTCAACACCTACATGATCATGCTGATCTGGCCGATCATCGCGGTGGGCTGGGTCATCAACATCTTCCAGCGCGGCACGGCCTCGGTCACGCGCATCAAGGAACTGATCGACCAGGAGCCTTCGATCGACGACCGGCACGTTGTGCCCGGCACTTTCGGACCGGGAACGGTGCTGAAGGGCGAGATCGAATTCCGCCATCTGAACTTCAGCTATGACGGCACGGCGGTGCTGCACGACATCTCGCTGCATGTGCCGGCGGGATCGAGCCTGGCGATTGTAGGGCCCACCGGTTCGGGCAAGTCAACCCTGGTCAGCTTGATCGCGCGGCTCTACGAGGCGCCGGAGGGCGCGCTGCTGATCGACGGCCATCCGGTCCGCGAGTATCCGCTGGCGGTGCTGCGGCGCAACATCGGCATGGTGCCGCAGGAGACCTTCCTGTTCAGTGAGACGATCCGCGAGAATCTGGCCTTTGGCGCGCCGCAGGCCGGCGCCGAGGAACTGCTCCAGGCTGCCGAGGCTGCCCATATCCGCCAGGAGTTCGAGGAGTTCCCGCATGGATTCGAGACCATGGTCGGCGAACGCGGCGTTACCTTATCCGGCGGCCAGAAGCAGCGCTCGGCCATCGCGCGCGCCCTGCTGCGCAGGCCGCCCATTCTCATCCTCGACGATGCCCTGGCCAGTGTGGATACCTATACCGAGGAGCGCATTCTGAACGGGTTGCGCCAATTCACCGCCCATACGACTACGATCCTGATCTCGCACCGCGTCTCCACAGTGCGCAGCGCGGACCGCATCGCCGTGCTCAATCACGGCAGAATCGTGGAGACGGGAACCCACGAGGAACTGCTCGCTCTGGACGGCTACTATGCCAGCCTGTACCAGAAGCAGCAGCTCGAAGAAGAGCTGACGGTGGCGAGCTAACGGGCCGGCGGGCAGGGAACTGGCAAGTCCGGGTGCGCATGCCGCGCTTGCAGCCGGGGCACACGCAGAAATTGCCGGCTCAGAATACCTTCATGTGAATCTGCAGGTACTTCTTGGGGTTGGCGCGGAACTCCTGGAGCAGCTGCTGCGCCTGGTCGAGAGTCTGATCGGCGTGGTCGTAGAGGCTGCGGTTCTCGACGAGCTGGCCGAGCGTGCCATGTCCCTGGTTGACCTTGTTCAGGATGCTGTCCAGATTGGTTACCGTGTCATCCAGCTTCTTGGCGAAGGCGGGATCCTTGGCGAACTTGCCCATGGCTCCGTGACCGGCGTTGATACCCGCTACGAGTTCCTTGGTGTTGGCCGCGGCGGCATTCAGATTGTTATAGAGGGCGTCATCCTTGAGCAGCTTGCCCGCGGTGCCCTGGCCGGCCTGCAACGAGGCCGTGATCTGGTCGAGGCGATCGACCGCGGTCAGCGCCTTCTGGTAGAGGGTATCGTCGGTGGTCAGCTTGCCCAGCGTGCCCTGGCCGTTGGAGATGGCGTCGGTCACCTGTTGCAGGTTGGTGGCGATGGAGAGCACCTTCCGGGCCAAAACCGGGTCGTTGATCAGCTCCCCGACCAGACCATGCTTGCTGTTCAGACTATCGATCAGGGTCTCAAGTTTGATGGTGAGAGCCTGGACGTGCTGAATGGTCTGCTGGCTGGTTTGCACGACGTCCTGCACAGTCGGGGTTCCCGAAACCTTCAGCACCGTGTCATTGGGCGGAGGAGTGGGGCCGGTGGCGCGAGTGGAATCGATGTCCACGTAGCTATCGCCGAGCACTCCAGCCTGGGCGATGGTGACGGTGGAGTCGGTGTGGATGCCGGCTGCGCCACGCATGCCGACCTGCATGACCACTTCCACGGGGGTGGGGTTGTGGCCGGGCACGATGTTCATCCGGATCACATTACCTACGGTCACGCCTTCCAAGGTGACCGGCGCGCCGGTTTTGAGCCCGGAGGCATTGGGGAAGAAGGCGCGCAGGCGGAGCTTGGGAGAGAACAGGCCGCCCGTGGACCCGGAGATCAGAAAGATGACCGCGATCAGCACGACCATGGCGGCCAGGACGAGTGCGCCCACTCTAAGTTGTGACCACTGAATCTCTTTGCGACTGGGCACGTCACTCCTCTTGCTGCAACCAAAGGCGGTGGACGCCTAGAGAATAGCAGAACCCCCCGGTTCGGCAGCGTCTTCGAGCACCACGCTGGCCATGGCCGTTGTGGTGGTATGTGTAAGGGAAAGGGCGGCGCGGCGGGCACCGATGTGGGCTGCCATTTCGGCGGCGCGGCCGCTGAAGCGCAGCTCAGGGCGTCTTCCGGGGGCGCGCGTCACCTCGATTTCCAGCCAGCTTACGCCGCGGCTGATGCCGGTCCCCAACGCCTTGGCGGCGGCCTCCTTGGCGGCGAAGCGGGCCGCGAAGCTCTCGGCGGCGTTGCGCCGGCGCAGGCAATAGGCCTGTTCTGCCTCCGTATAGACGCGCTCAAGAAAACGCCTCCCGAAGCGGTCCATGGAGTGTTGGATGCGTGCAATCTCAACCAGATCAATGCCCGAGCCGACAATCATCCTGCCTCTAGGCTAAACCATGGGCGATGGGAAAGCGATCACCTCGGGAAGGGGGAGCCGGCATTCCGGCCCGGTTTTCCGCCGCTTGCGATGCTGCCAATTACCTCCATGCAGACCGGCGGCGCTCGAAGCAGGAGGCCTGTGCGAAAGCCGGTCAAAGGCCGTTCGACTCCCGCACAGGGTTGATCGTGTACCCCTCCGGTCCGATAAGCGAGTCAGCAGGTGGCGGGGCGGGCATGGATACTTCCTGGGCATTGCAGATGAAGGCGGTGGCGGCTGAAGAGCCGTCGCGGCTGGTGCAGACCCTGACCGGGGCGATCCTGGGCTGCGGCGGATGGGTGCTGAGCCGGGGGGCCAGCGACACGGGTCTCATCAATATGCTGTTCGAGTTCGAGCGTCGCGATTGCGTGGATGTGTACAGCATGCTGATCGCCGCCGGGCTGGAACTGAGCCAGACAGGACACCTGCGCTTTACCGAGCTGTGCCAGTGCACGCGCAACCAGCCGCGCAACTGCGGCGCCGAGATCGCCAGCATCGACCTGGAGATTCAGACCTATTCGGCCCAGGCCAAGCCGCAGGCGATGGCCGGCCTGTAGCGCGGCCCCACGGCAATGTGAGCTATCTCACATTTTTTCCGGCTGCGATTGGCATCTTTTTCACGTAAGTGTAAGGAACAAAGAACTTAATCTTTGGCATTTTGTAGGTGGGGCAAATAAAGGGCTTACGGCCATATCTTGCGTAAGTGTGGAATCCAAAGGACTTGTCGAGATGTCAAGGTTCTGCCGCGCCGACGTTCTCCCGGGCGGTTCGGGAGAAGCGCCAGCTAAGACGATGTTGCCTGAATCCCGGAATTAGTCCGCAAGTTGGCGCGGGAGCTCCGGGGGCGGTCACCCGGCTTCGACCAGCCCGTATCGGCGCTGCCAGGTTTCCTTGAGCTGGGCGCGGACGCGTGCGCGCTCGGCTTCGGTCGCTTCCGCACCGGCATCGGCGACAAAGCGCGCGGCCTCCTGCTTGGCGGCCTCGAGAAGCTGCCGGTCGCGGACCAGGCTGGCGACGCGGAACTCGGGGATGCCTGCCTGGCGGGTGCCGAAGAACTCGCCGGGTCCGCGCATCTCCAGGTCGAGCTCGGCGAGCTCAAATCCATTCTGGGTGCGGACCATCGCGTTGAGCCGCTCCTCGCCAATCGGCGAGACGCGCGGGCCGGTCATCAGGATGCAGTAGCTTTTGGCGGCGCCGCGGCCGACGCGGCCACGCAACTGGTGAAGCTGCGCGAGGCCGAAGCGCTCGGCGTGCTCCACGACCATGACCGTTGCGTTGGGGACATCGACGCCGACCTCGATGACGGTGGTGGCCACCAGCACCTGAATCTCGCCGCGATGAAAGCGGCGCATGGTGACTTCTTTGTCGTCGGCGTCCATCCGGCCGTGGAGCAGGCCGAGGCGCAGACCGGAGAGAGGGCCGGTGCGCAGCTTTTCGTACATATCGACGGCGGATTTAAGGCCGGACTTGCCGTTGGGGCTGGCTTCCTGCGCGGCCGGGTTGAAGAGCTCCGCGGTCCTGGCTTTGCGGCTGGTCTTTTTTCTGGGTGGCGGCGGGGCGGCAACGCCGTCCTCCGGATCGTGCGAGAAGTCGAGCTCGGGCTGATCGTCCTTCGTGCCCTCGATGACGGGATAGACGATGTAGGCCTGGCGGCCCTGGCCGACCTGCTTGCGGACGAAGTCCCACACGTCGTCCGCGCGCTCGTCGGGCACCCGGCGGGTGACGATGGGGGTGCGGCCCGGCGGCAGCTCATCGAGAACGCTGAGGTCGAGGTCGCCGTAGAGGGAGAGTGCCAACGTGCGGGGGATGGGGGTTGCGGTCATCACCAGCACATCCGGCTCGGCCTGACCGGGTTTCTTCATCAGCTTGAAGCGCTGCAACACGCCGAAGCGGTGCTGCTCGTCCACAACGACCAGGCCGAGGCGATCGAACTCGACCTTCTCTTCGATGAGGGCGTGCGTGCCGATGACGAGCTGGGCCTCGCCGCGGTTGATCTGGCCGCGGTTAGCGCGCTTGCGATCGTCGTCGAGGGAACCGGTGAGCAGCACCACGCGCGGCTTGTGGCTGGAGCGCTCCAGCAGCTTGCGCGCGGCGAGGAAGTGCTGGGTGGCGAGAATCTCCGTGGGCGCCATCAGCGCGGCCTGGTAACCGTTGGCGATGGCCACCAGCATGGCCTGGAGCGCGACGATGGTTTTGCCGGAACCGACGTCGCCTTGCAGCAGGCGGCGCATGGGCGCGGGCTGGCGCATGTCGGCGACGATCTCGCCTAGGGCGCGCTTTTGCGCGGCGGTGGGATGAAAGGGAAGCACCTCGCGGATGGCCTCGCGGACCTTGTCATTGGTGGCGAAGGCGATGCCGGTGCGGTCTTTCATGCGGCGGCGCTTGAGCTCCAGGCCGAGTTCGAGAAAGAACAGCTCTTCAAAGATAAGGCGGCGGTGCGCGGGCGTGGACCAGGACTGAAGCTGCGCGAAGGGCGTGCCCTCCGGCGGGAAGTGCACCTGGCGCAGCGCGGTCTCGCGGTCAGGCAGGCTGAGGCGTTCGAGCAGCGGGCGCGGCAGGCATTCGTCCATGCGGCCACTCATCTGCTCCAGAAGATGAAAGATGACCTTGCGCTGCCAGCGCGAGGTGAGCTTGTTGCCGCCCAGCGATTCGTAGACGGGGGTGATGCGGCCGACCTCGAGGAGCCGGGTTTCGGCGTCGTCGCTGGCGTCGGGCAGCACCTCGAACTGCGGCTGGATCATCTTGAGGTTGCGGCTGGAGCGGGACTGCTCCAGCCGTCCGTAGACGGCCACCGTCTGCCCGGCGTGAAACTTGCCTTCCAGGTAGCCGGCATGGAACCAGACGCACTTCATGGCGAAGCGGCCCTGTCCGATGGTGAGCTCGAAGAGCGGGCCGCCGCGCGTGCGCAGCAGCGCCGAGCCGCGCACCTCAGCGATGACGCTGGCGGTTTCACCGGGCTTGAGCTCATCGAGGCTGCGTGGGTTCTGGCGGTCTTCGTAGCGGAAGGGCAGGTGGTAGAGCAGGTCCTCGGCGGTCTGGATGCCTTTGGCGGCGAGCATCTCGGCGACGCGCGGACCCACGCCGCGCACGTACATCACATTGGTATCCAGGCCAGGCACAGGATGGATGCTAAATGGCAGGGGGGAGGCAGCGCGAGTCAGGCGAGGCGCAGCGCGCTGCGCACGATCGGAATCATGCCGTAGGGCTGATTGCGCCAGAGCAAGGGCACGAAATAGGCCTCGAGATACCAGGAGAGCGCGAAGAGGATGGCAACGCCGAGCAGGGTCCAGAAGAAGATGCGCACGGGCAGCGTTTGCGTCAGCGGCAGGCCGGGGTCGTTCGGCCGGGCGGGACGATAGAAGAACAGGCCGCTGGCAAAGCAGACGCAGCCGGCCAGGCCGATGCGGAGCAGCGACATGGTGAGGCGGTCGATCCAGTGGGTGCCGGGCTCAAAGAAGGCGCTCACCACCAGCGGATAGAGCGACAGAAGGCTGAGCATGAAGGAGAGCGCCTTGCCCAGCTCAAACCAGAGGCTCTGCTGCTGGCGCGGCGGAGTGGAAGCCGGCGCAGAAAGGGCGTGGGTGTGCGAGCTGGAGTGCCTTTCCACACCCACATTCTAAGTCGAAAGGACGGCAGCTAGAGATCGCGCCAGTTAGGGCCGAAGCCGAGGTCGGCCACCAGCGGCACGTTGAGCTGGACTACGCCTTCCATCTCCGCGCGAACCAGGGCGGCGATTTCGTCGCTCTCATCCTCCGGCACCTCGAAGAGCAATTCGTCGTGGACCTGGAGGACCATGCGCGTTTTCAGCTTGCGTTCGGCCAGCTTGCGGTCGAGGGCGATCATGGCCAGCTTGATGAGGTCGGCCGCGGTCCCCTGGAGCGGCGTGTTGACGGCGGTGCGCTCGGCGAATCCGCGCTGGTTGGGATTGCGGCTGGCGATGTCGGGAATGGGCCGCAGGCGGCCGAAGAGAGTGCGCACGGAACCGTCTTTGCGGGTCTGTTCCAGGGTGCGCTCGATGAACTCCTGCACGCCGCGATAGCGGGCAAAGTAGCGGTCGATGTAGGCCTTGGCCTCGGCCTGGGGAATGCCGAGCTGGGCGGCCAGCCCGAAGGGCGAGATGCCGTAGACGATGCCGAAGTTGACAGCCTTGGCGCGGCTGCGGGTTTCTTTGTCCATCTGGTCGAGGGGCACGCCGAAGACTTCGCTAGCGGTGAGCGCGTGGATGTCGATGTCTTCGGAGTAGGCGCGCATCAGCAGCGGATCGCCGCTGAAGTGGGCCAGCAGGCGGAGCTCGATCTGCGAGTAGTCAGCGGAGAGCAGGCGCGTTCCGGGCGCGGCGATGAAGGCAGCGCGAATCTCGCGGCCCAGCTCGGTGCGGATGGGGATGTTCTGGAGGTTGGGATTGACGCTGGAGAGGCGGCCGGTGGCCGTGGCCGCGGCCTGAAAGGTGGTGTGCACGCGCGAGTCGGGGTCGGCGAGCTGCGGCAGCGCGTCGATATAAGTGCTCTTGAGCTTGGACAAATGGCGGTATTCGAGGACGAGGCGCGGAACATCGTGCTTCTCGGCGAGCTGTTCGAGGACGTCCTGCGCGGTCGAGACGGCTTTGCCCTTGCCGCGAACGACCGGCGTGGGCAGGCCGAGATGCGTGAACAGCACGGTGCCGAGCTGCTTGGGCGAGTTGATGTTGAAGCGCTGCCCGGCGAGCTCGTAGATCTGTTCGGCAAGGCGATTGATCTCCGTGCCGAAGCGCTCCGACAAAGCGGCAAGCGCGGAGCGATCTATCCGGATGCCGGCCTTTTCCATGCGGAAGAGCACGGGGGCCAGCGGCAGATCGATCTCGCGGTAGACGCGGTCGAGTTTTTCTTGGTCAACCTCGGCGCGGAGGGCGGGGACCAGCGCGTGGATGACGGCGGCCTTGGCGGGCAGGGACGTCGGCGGCGTGTGGTTATTCCGGGCGGCGATGTCGGCCAGCGCCTGCGTGCTGTGCGTGGGGTTCAGCGCATAGGAGAGCAGCATTACATCATCTACCGGGCCGCGCAGATCGACATTGAGGCCGCAGAGGACGTGCAGCGCCAGCTTCCAGTCATGCGTGCGCTTGGGCACTTTTGGGTCTTCGAGCAGCGCGCGCAGCTCGGGCGTGAGCGGCAGGCAGAGGGCGCGCGCCGGGTCGGCGCAGACGCCGACGCTGGATTGCGTCTTGCGCTCGGCAGATTCAATGGCATCGAGCAGCGAAGGAGCAGCGGGCTCATCGTCCTCGGCAGATTGGGAGACCGGCTCGACAGCGTCGAGTGCAAACGCGAAGCCATGCTCGCGGGCGGCGCGGTAGAACTCTGCCTCCTGTTCGGGCGTGGCCTGCTCGATCAACTCAACCGAAGCGCCGCCGGAGACAGCACCCAGCTCGCGCAGGAGAGAGGTGAACTCCAATTCGGTGTAGAGCTCGCGGCAGGCTTCGATGTCGGGCGGCTGGGTTTCGAACTTGTGGAGATCCAGCTCCAGCGGCACGCGGCAGTCGATGGTGACGAGTTCTTTCGACAGCAGCACGGCGTCGCGGTTCTGCTGGAGCGACTCGCGGTAGCTTTTGCGCTTGACCTCGGCGGCGCGATCGAGCACCGCTTCCACGCTGCCGAACTCGACGATGAGATCGACACTGCCTTTGTCGCCGATGCCGGGCGCGCCGGGCACATTGTCGATGGCGTCGCCGCGCAGCGCCATCACGTCCACCACCTTCTCGGGCGGCACGCCGAGCGTCTCCTCGACCTTGGCGGGATCGAGGACCAGGTTGTCCTTCTGCGGGTTGAGCATCTTTACCCGCGGGGTGACGAGCTGCATCATGTCCTTGTCGCCGGAGACGATGAAGACCTCGTGGCCGCGCTCGGCGGCCTCGCGGGCCAGGGTGCCGATCACGTCGTCGGCCTCGAAGCCCTCGGCTTCGAGGATGGGGATGTGCAGCACTTCGAGCGAGCGCCGGATGTAGGGAACCTGGCGGCGCAGGTCCTCGGGCATGGCCTCGCGCTTGGCCTTGTAGCCCTCGTAGCCCACCTCTTCGAAGCACTGGGTCTTGGAGTTCCACTTCTTCAGCGATTCGATGGCCTTGGCGCGCTCGTCGCGAAAGACCGCGCCACTCACGTCGAAGACCGCCGCGAAGTATTGCGGCGCGAAGTCCTGGCGCAGCTTGCGGATCATGTTGACAAAGACATAGGTGGCCGCGGTGGGAAGCCCTGCGCGCGTGGACATGGGCCGCGAGCGCTGCATCGCGTGGTAGGCGCGGAAGATGAACGACATGGCGTCGAGGAGGAAGACGGGCGGCTTGGCGGGTTCGGGCACGGGTTGAGTTTAGCAGGGAGAGGATGGTGGGGCGGGGGTGCTCTTAAACGTGCCCAGCGCCAAGGCGTGCCTCCCCGTTAGACGCCTGTCATCCTGAGGCGAAGCCGAAGGATCTGCGGCTGTTTTTATTCTGTCTGCAAGCCACTTTGCGGAATGCTCCAGGGCATCTCTTTCTTCTCACTTAGATAGGCAATGATCTCGAACAGGTTCTTGGCCTGCGGATTGCCCTTGGCGCTGAACATGCGCATCAGCATCTTCGGCGAGCCTCGCAGCATGCCAGTTCCCGCCGAAAAGGGCGGCTCGAAGCGAACGGGCCACCCCTTCGTTGGATTCGAGATTGCGAACTGCTACTGGTCCGCCGGCATCTCCATCGGCTTCACGTTGCCGCAGTCGGGGCCCTTGTAGGTCGAGTCCGCCTTCATGGTCATCTCGATCGGGCTGTCGCCCGACCCGGTGTTCATGCTGCCCTTCAGGTGCATGAGCGTGTGGGTGGTGTTGGCGTCGGTCCAGGAGGATTCCACGGTACCGGTGGCGTCCATCTGTCCCGTGCAGGTGATCTTGGCGGTCATGCCGTCGGGCTTGGTCACCATATCAGTCACCTTGCAGTCGCCGTGCTGCGGCGTGGAGTACGGCGCGCCGTACTTGTCGATCATCGCCTGGGTCACGCAGATCTGGGTGGTGTGCGGGGCGAAGGGCGAGGCCATCGCCGGCACATGCACGCCGGCGGGTATCTGCGGCATAGCCGGCATCTGCGGCATGCCGGCCATGCTCATGGTCGAGGTCACTTCCCACAGGCCGGGTTTCTGTTTCATCTGACCCGAAGCAGAGGCGACCAGGGCCAGGGCGCTTCCGCCTGCCAGCATCCATAGCAGAGACTTGCTCATACTCTCTCCTCAAAGACGCAGGAATCCCCCAAAAAACGGCACGGGGAGTGCGTGCGTACACTCTACCCCCAAACCGGGAGCAAGGCGATTCTTTTTGACGGTTTCAGCTTTTTTGCGCCGCGTTCCGCCCCAGCTCCAGCAGGGCGCCGGCGACCAGGGCCGTGGCATGGCGCACCACGTTCTCTTCGCTGGCGAAGTCGCCCACGATGCACTTGACGCCCAATGCCTCGATGCGGTCGATGTCGGCCGCGATGGGCGAAGCTCCCTCGGCGGCGTAGCGGGTCAACGTCTCGGCAGAGAAGGGCGCGGTGTTGACGATGGCGTAGTCGAAGATCGGCGCGCGGGTATGCCGGTAGATGCGCTCGATGTGCTCGGAGGCGGTGAGGCCGAGGCTTTCGTTGGCCTGGGTCATCAGATTGCAGATGTAGACGCGCAAACCGCGCGCCTTGGCCAGCGCTTCGCTCACCCCGTCCACCAGGAGGTTGGTGATCAGCGAGGTATAGAGCGAGCCCGGGCCCACGGTGATGAGATCGGCCTGGTGGATGGCATGCAGGGTTTCGGGCAGGGGAACAGGATTGGGCGGATCGAGCCGCAGCTCCACGATGCGCCGCTTGCTCGCCGTAATTTGGGTCTCGCCGCGCACCATCGAGCCGTCGTCCATCTCCGCTACCAGCGTAGTGCTGGAGGTGGTGGCGGGATAAATGCTTCCGCGGGTGGCCAGGATCTTGGAGGCCAGTTGAATGGCCAGGGCGAAGTCGCCCGTCACCTCCGTGAGCGCGGCGACAAACAGATTGCCAAGGTTGTGTCCCTTGAGGTCGCCGCCGCTCTCGAAGCGATGGCTGAAGAGTTTCACCAGCAGGTCTTCTTCCTCGCTGAGCGCCACCATGCAGTTGCGCAGGTCGCCGGGAGGCAGCATGTTGAAGCCGCGCCGGAGCCGCCCCGAGGAGCCGCCATCGTCCGTCACGGTCACCACTGCGGCAAGATCGGTGATCTGGGCAGGTCCCGGCTCCGTGCCCGGGGCTACAACGTGGCGGCGCAGACCGCGCAGCAGCGTAGACAGGCCCGTGCCCCCGCCGATGGCCACCACGCGCAGGGTGCGCGCTTCAGATGCACCTTCAGGGCAGGGAAGATGGTTCCCTCGGAGTTCGCCGAGTAGGGAGTTCGCACGATCCAAATGCAAGCCTTACGGAACCTCAGGATACAGCAGTTCCGTGAATCGGGGATCGTCGGCCATGTTCTGAAAGTCATTGTCGATGCGCGCTTGCAGGCGGTTGCGCGGGTTCATCTCGATGGCCTGCGCCAGGTTGGTGAGGCACTCCTGGGTGTGGCCCATAATCGCGTCCAGCACGGCCAGCCCGTAGTAGGCGTAATCGGCCTGCGGATGCCGCTCCAGAATCTTGCCGAACTCCTCGCGAGCCTCTTCGTAGTAGCCGGTGTTCAGTTGCGACACTGCGTAATCGTAGTGTTCTTCCGGCGTGGCGAAGGCGCGCTGGACCGTTTCGAGCTGGCGCTGGCACGTGGCGATATACATGTTGCAACGCTCTTTCAGCTCGATGGGGGCGTCCGGCACGAGCTTTTCGAGCGCAGCGAGAGCTTTCTCATACTTGCCCTGTTGCAGCAGTTGC
>JAJZCY010000044.1 GCA_021828835.1 Acidobacteriota bacterium
CACACCGCGGCGGGATAGACGAGCGCTGGCTTGCCTCCACCACCGCCGCGATGAACGATAACCGGACCCCGGACGAGGGGTACAGCTATGTGGAGCACGAAGGAGAACGCTTTACGCTGAAGGATGCAGTAGAGGCCGAAGGCCCACGGCTGCTAGGCAAGGCGATGTGGGAGAAGTACCGCCGCTGGCCGGTGTATAGCAAATTTTTCGACAACTCGGGGCCCATCATGCACCACATGCACCAAAGCGATGAGCAGATGAAGCCGGCGGGGCTGGAAGGAAAGCCGGAGGCGTATTATTTTCCACCGCAGTTGAATTTCACCCACGGCAATTTTCCGCATACGTATTTTGGTTTAGAACCGGGAACGAAAAAGCAGGCGATTCGCGACGCGCTGGAGCGGTGGGATCAGGGTGACAATGGGATTCTGGATTCGGCCAAGGCCTACCGGCTGAAGCCGGGAACGGGCTGGCTGGTGCCGCCGCGGATTCTGCATGCGCCGGGATCGCTGGTGACCTTCGAGCCACAATGGGGGTGCGATGTATTGGCCATGTTCCAGTCGATGGTGGAGGGCCGCCCGGTCCCGCGCCACCTGCTGACTCAGGACGTGCCGGAGAAATATCACTGGGATCTCGATTACCTCACTGAGCTGGTGGATTGGGATGCGAACCTCGATCCCGATTTCAAAAAGCATCATTACCTGGAGCCAATTCAGGTAGCCGATAGCGAGACCGAGGGCTACGTGGACCGCTGGGTGGTGTATGGCCGCGTTGGGGGCAAGCAGAAGTTCAGCGCGCGCGAGCTGACGGTGGCGCCGGGCGCAAAGTGCACGATCAAGGATGCGGGAGCCTCCGGGCTGATCGTGACACAAGGCCATGGACGAATCGGGCAGCTAGATGTAGATTGCCCGGCGCTCATCCGCTTCGGGCAAATGACACAGGACGAACTTTTCTTGAGCTACGAAGCAGCGACGGCGGGTATAACTTTTGAGAATCATTCCAAGACCGATCCCCTCGTGACGCTGAGGTATTTTGGACCGGATGTGCACGACAATTTGCCCGAGGTGGGGGATCACTTGAAGTAGTGTCCGCGAACGGCCCGGGCGATATGCGCCACCGGGTTTGGAGGCATGTGGAGCGGAGGAGAGTTGCGATGCAGCAGCACTATGAAGAGAAGAACGAGCGAATTCGGGCGCGGTTCGATGAGTTGAAAAGCAAATTCCCCGGAAAAATCAAGCAACGGTTGAAGCTGTCGTGGAGCAACTGGGGTTTTGGCCGCGAGCCGCTCGCCGCCTCGGCGGAGCGGCTGGCGAAAAATAACGTCGGCTATATTGAACTTCACGGAAACCACTACGGACCCGACCTAGGGTATAAAGCCGAAGAAACCCTTCAACTGCTTGAAGAGCACGGATTGAAGGTTTCGGGCGTATGCGGCATGTTCTCTGCCGATAACGATCTTGCGTGTAATCGGGCGCTAGTACGACAGGCGGCGATCGATTACCTGAGGCGCGAAGTGCCTTTTACTCGCGCGGTAGGAGGCGAGTATCTGCTGGTGGTGCCAGGAGCGGTAGGCCGTCCGAAGGCATACGACGATGTCGAGTTTGAGCGTTCGGCTGAGACGCTTGCCGCATGGGGCCATCTATTTGCCGAATATGGAATTAAAGCGGCGATTGAGCCGATCCGTTCGGCTGAGGTGAGCCTAGTGCACACGGTGGCCGATGCCAAGCGGTACCTGTGTGCCGTAAACCATGCTGGCGTGGCGCACATCAATGGCGACGTGTATCACATGCAGTCGGAGGAA
Source organism: Acidobacteriota bacterium (assembly GCA_021828835.1). GTDB lineage: Bacteria > Acidobacteriota > Terriglobia > Terriglobales > Acidobacteriaceae > Telmatobacter. The sequence continues at coordinate 1,799 of JAJZCY010000044.1, forward strand.
TCACATATCGGCGAGGCGATCGTGGATGCGGGCGACCAGCTTGTGAACCTGCACTTCGCCGATAGCAACCGGTGCGCGCTGGGAGAAGGATTCCTGGATGTGGCCACCATCATTCGCGCGCTCTATGTGATTGGATACAACGAGGGGAAGCGCTTTGTCACCTTTGAGCCGTTGGGACCTGGTGGCGACCCGTATCCGGCGATGCACGGCAAGCCCGACAAGGCAAAGCTGGATGCGCTGGTGGCGACCAGCATCCGATACTTCCGCGAGGTGGAGGATATGGTACTGGGGGATTGAGTTTATACATCGGGATTCTGGCTTTGGGTGTGAGAATTGCCAAACACAAGATCAGATTGCCGATTCCTAACCATGCCTTGACTCTTATGAAGACCTACTGTTTCGCTCTCGACCTGTATGACGATGCGGCGCTGATTGAGGAGTACAAGCGTTGGCACCGGCCTGATACGATCTGGCCCGAAGTGGTGGAGCACATCAAGTCCTCCGGCATCGCCAGTGTAGAGATCTATCTTGCTGGCAATCGGTTGGTCATGGTTCTGACCGCTGGCGACGATTTCTCGCTCGATGCCAAAGCCGCCCTAGACGCCGCAAGCGCTACCATGCAGAAATGGGAAGAGCTGATGTGGAAGTATCAGAAGGCGCTCCCTTTTGCCAAGCCTGGCCAGAAGTGGGTGCCGATGGAGAAGATTTTCGACGTTCGGTAGATTTCGTCCGGCATCTTGCGGCATGGTATGCGTGAGCCGGAGAAAGCGGCTTCAGGAGGTTGTTCGTCTGGCCTCCAATGCAATTGCACGTTCTTCAGACAGGGCCAACCCCACGATTATTCTGGATCCGTTTTCCGGCTGCTTGTTTTCTTTCGCAAGCGCAGCGCGAAGGCCATTGGTATTCGTGCTCGCGATGGGCTGGGATTTTGGTTGGCGATGAAGCGTTTATCGACCGGATCTCTCCGATGGTGGCTGTCGAGCGTGGAAGCGGCCAAGAAGTGCTCGAAACGTGGATGAAGGCACAGCTCGATGAGCATCTAACCGAGCCTAACCCGAGACTGCGGCAAGCCATTCAGTCCATGCTCGCCACTGCAATGCGCGGACGCTGCTTCTGCGTCAGTCGGGCGCTCCACTGGATCAACAGGCTCGTTGAGCGCGCTCTCCAAAGGGGAACGAAATCGTACTGCGTTCATCCCACCTGAGCACTGGTGCCAACGCAACAGATGCGGATCGGAAGGCATCTAATCTGAATTGCACCCCAGGTTGCATCCCCACCTTAGCGAAGCTGAGGAACAGAATGCTGGACGCCGAATCCGAGTTGATGCATGTCCTTTCGATCCTCACCCTCGCTGCGCGGGAGACTCGTGAGGAGGTACTGAGCTGCCTAGCAGAACTTGATGACCGTGGTTGGCATACTCTGCTCGAATTTGCCTCGACACATCACGTCGTGATCCGCGCCTTCGGAGGCGGGGAAGCTGGTGCTGCATCGAGCATCCTCTCATCCGTCGTGCACGCGGAGGTGGAGCGGTCTAAACAGGCGGCGGCACGGCTGCACGATATCTGCTCCCGATTTGAAGAGGAAGGTTGTCCTGTGGTGGTGATCAAGAGCTTCGATCACTGGCCCGACCTGGGCAGCGATCTCGATCTGCTGATCTGCAGCGAGAAGTCACGTGTCGTGTCCATCATGCAGGAGAGCTTTGGCGCAGCAGTTGAGGAGCAGGCGTGGTCCGATCGCGTGGCGCGCAAACTGAATTTCCGTTTACCCGGATTGCCTGAGCTGGTCGAGGTGCACTTCGGACGGCTGGGACAAGCAGGAGAACAATTGCGCCTTGCCGAACACATTCTGTCGCGTCGGCGCTATTTAGAGGTTGGAGCGCACCCATTTCCAGTGCCGTCAGCCGAAGACCGGGTCATCCTTGCAACCCTGCAGCGGCTCTATCGCCACTATTACATCCGGATTTGCGACTTCGTCGACACAGCCCAATTGCTTCATAGCGGCGAGTTGGATTTTGATGGATTGCGGCGGGCGGCCAAACAGGCCGGCATCTGGCCGGGCGTGGCTACCTTTCTGCGCCTGGTCTCCGAGTATGCCGGGCATTACGGATCTCAACGGATATCGCTTCCGCGTCATGTGGAGGCGGCAGCGCGCTTCGGAATCGAGAAGATATACCCGAACGCGGGATTCCTACGTTTGCCGCTCTTTCCGCAGGGGGCCGAACTCTATCTCCGCCAGCTAGTGAAGACGATGCGGCACCGCGATCCCAAGGCCAGCCTGCGTCTCGGGCTGGTTCCTCCGCTCGCCATGGCTGCTGGAATGAGGTACAAGTTTACGGGCAACGCGCACGGAATCTGGTGAATCGAACCTATTCGCTGTACGTTCTGCGTGTACGTCATCGCAGCTCACTGTGTTTGAGGCAATCATGGTATTAGGCAAGCCCAAGCCGGCACATACGTCGATCATTGTGCCGCGCCTGTTGCCGAAACCGCGCTGCCTTCGTCCTACCGCCGCGGCGTCGCCCTGGATCGCCATTGACCCTGTTTTGCGGGCGGACTGCGTCTCGTTTTGCCGTAGTATCCAACTGGCATTTGTGGCATTTCTTGCCCTGATGGCAGGCACCAGAAGCGCCTTCGCGGCGCCCCCCGCCGCACCTGCGGATCGCTTCACGAACGCCCGTCAGTCTCAATTCGGCAGCGAAACGGAAGAATCAGCTTCCATTGGTTGGGAGCAGGCTTCTGTCCCTGCGCAGAAGCAAGAAAGGAGATCTTTTTCAAATGCTGTGCTGGCACGGGGGCGAGCCTATCTCGATCCGCTGATTCCCAAAGTGCCACAACTCAACCTGGAGCGAGCCCATGCGCCTCCCGTGGCGGAATTGGCCTTTCTGACTGTCGGCACGCTTCTCCGCCTTACCGCTCCCCCTCCTGTAGGCCTTTCGTTCGCATCCTCGCTTTCCAGATCCTCCCTTCCTTTTCGTTCCACTTTCGACATCCTCGCGTTTCGTTGCACCGCAGTCTCGCATTGCGCGCGGAGCGGCTACCCCACTGTGCGCGAAGGCATGCGCGCAGCCGCCCCTCTGCGTTCCTATCCGAACTCAGACCCCGGAGGAATCACCCATGTCTGCTGCTGAATTTGGCCATTTTGTCCTCACCATCGCCGTTCTGCTCGGCGCCGTTCACGGCCTCGGTTTCTTTGTAGAGCGATTGAAGCAACCGCGCATCGTCGGCGAGATTCTGGCCGGCATTCTGGTGGGTCCGTTTGTGCTTAAACTGCTCGCGCCATCGGCGTTTCATCAGGTTTTCAGCTTCTCATCGAGTTCCGGCACGGTCTTGGGATTTCTCTACCAGCTTGGATTGGTACAGCTCATGTTCTGCTCCGGCGCAGAGACGCGGCGCCTGCTCGCCGCGGAAAACCGCAAGAAGACGATCTGGCTCATCACCGTCTCCGACCTCGGCAGCTTTCTCTTCGTTCTCGGAATTGGAGCGCTGGGGCTTATTCCCCTTGCACGCCTTACCGGACCGCTCGGTCGTCCGTCGGCAACGCTGCTGATTGTGGCCATCGCCGTCTCCGTCACCTCTATTCCCGTCATCTCCCGCATCTTTTGGGATCTCGGCATCATGCGTACGCGCTTTGTGAGTCTGCTGCTGGGCTACGCAGTTCTGGAAGACATCGCGCTCTGGGTGGTCCTCGCCTTCGCGATGGCGCTGGCCAAGTCAGGCTCCGTTGCCGGCCAGCACCTGGGGGGCACGGTGACCGCTCACGTGCTGAGTACGTTCATCTACATGGTCGCTGCGATGGTGTTCATGCCGATGGTGCTGCGCTGGCTGGGGCAGGCACGCTGGAACATGCTGTACCAGGCCTCGCCGGTGGGGTACATCGTCTTCGTGCTGATGGCATACTGCGCCATCGCCGCTGCGATGGACGTGAACCTGCAATTCGCGGCACTGCTGGCAGGCTATGGCGTAGTCGGCGGAATTCGCGGAACCGAGCGCGAACGGGTGGCAGAACCGGTTGGAGCCATCGCCAAGGTCTCGTTTGGGGTTTTTGTGCCCATCTACTTCGGGCTGGTGGGCTACAAGCTGGTGTTCGGCCGTGAATTTTCCTGGGCCGTTCTCCTCGTATTCTTCTTTGCCTCCTCGGCCATTGCCGTCGCCACCAAGTCACTGGCGGCGCGGCTGGGCGGCTTCCGCGGACTGGACATGGTAAACATCGCTCTGACCACCAACGCGCGCGGCGGCCCCGGCATCGTGCTGGCCAGCGTGGCCTACGAGGCCAAGCTGATCAATGCCGCCTTTTACACGGCGCTCGTGATTACGGCCGTCGTCACTTCACAGGTTTGTGGAGCGTGGCTGCGTTACGTTTTGGGCAAAGGCCTTCCGTTGCTCTCTTCAAATCCGGAAGAAACCTGGCCTCTTGAAGCGGGCCAGTCTACTGCCGGCGCTCCCGAAGAAATAGCTGCCTGAAGACTGCGCAGCTTCTGCGCCTCCCCTGAAAGCCCCGACCGTCTCTCTGTGCCGCTGCCCCATGAGGCCGCGGCACAGAGCGGGGGAGACTCTGCGCCTAAAATCTCACGAAACTGGTCGCGCAAGGCATCTTCTTTCTGGCCGGTTCTTGCCCAGCCGATCGGCATGGCCCCGGGGCCGTAACGCCCCCTTACCGGGTACTGTTTTTACTGATCAGTTCGTGGGGCACGTAGTGGTACACCTGGGCGGATTTGCCCTGGACGATGGGGAGCGCGAAGTTGATCAATTCGGGCCCGTAGAGCTCAGGGTGAAAGGAGACGGTACCGATGCACGGGCTTTTCCGGTCGGCGATGAGTTCGAGAATTTCAGGGCTGCCGCCGTGGCCAACGACTGCGGCGTCGATGGGGCCGGGCGCGTTCTCCAGCGCGGAAACGGCGCCGATGGCACTTTCGTCATTGATGCCGACGATCAGGACTTTATTGCGGCCCTTCAGCGTGCGTAGGAACGTTTGTGTGGCGGTCTTCGATTTGCCTCGCTCGCCGCCGCCATCGAGGTGGTGAACGATGTCTTTGGGTAGTGGCCCGCGCCGCTCTTCAAGGCCGCGGAGCACGCCGACCGTGCGGCTGTGGGTGGTGCGTCCGGCCATCGGCGACTCGAGCAATACGATCGCATCCACCTTACCTTTCCACTGGCGCGTGGCATAATCGGCGAGCGCCATGCCGGCGCAGGCGCCGGCGCGGACGTTATTCACCCCGAAATAGCCGGTACCGTGGTGCGGATTAACGATCGAGATGAGGGGAATGCCGGCGCGCAGAAAAATATCGGAGATCACCGGGGCAGCCTGTTCGGAGAGCTGAAACTCCAGCGCGAGGTCGAGCTTTTGCCGGGCCATCTCCTCGGCATTCTGAATGGCGCGATCGGGATTGCGGTCGTTATCCCACACCAACAGGTGGATGCCGGCGGCGGCCGCAGCACGCTCCAAGCTGGCCTGAATCTCAACCGCGAGCGAGACCTGGCGCGAGAGGTTGGCAAACCCGAAGGTCAGCTTCTTGCGCATTCGGCTCAGCCGGTAATGCCGGCCGCTCTGGGAGAGATAATCGCGGACGACGAGGGTGTGCAGAATGCGAAAGGCAGTCGTGTGCGCGATACCGGTTCGCCGGACGATCTCCTCGAGCGTCAGGTTTTCATTTGCCGACTCGAAGCATGCGAGCAGGTCAAGAGTCTTCCCGACAATCGGCACCCAATACTTGTCGACGCGGCGCGATTTTTCCTCTCGCGAGGCATCCGGCGGTATCTTCATCGGAGCTTGTATTCCTCACCCGAATTGTAGCTTTCAAACCCAAGGGCAAGCAGTCGTGTTGATGCGCTAAACGGGGTACATCAGGACCTTCACCGCCTGCTTGGACCTGCACAAATCGAAGGCCGTTTCCCATTCGGTAATGGGCAGTTTATTTGTAATCAAATCTGCGAGGGTGATCTTGCCAGTGGCGTAAATCTCCATCACGCGCCGCCAGGTGTTAGCGGTGTAGCAGACGGAACCTTTCAAGCTGAGCTGCTTATAGAAGACCAAGTCGATGGGAAAGTTGATATCGCGGCCGCAAATTGCCACCTGCGTGTAGTGCCCCATGGGGCGGATCGCGGCCAGGCAGCCGCGTACCGAGGCGGCGGCTCCGGCGCATTCCAGGGCGATGTCTACGCCGCGTCCGCAGGTGTACTCCCGGATGGCTTCCTGCAAGTCTTGCCTGGCCAGGTCGATGACGCCGGCCGCGCCGACCCGCAGGGCCGCGGTGAGCCGCTCTTCGTCCCCAGGCGCGCCGGCCACGTAGGTTTTGATGCCCGATGCCACGAGCAGCTTGAGGCAGAGCAATCCCATCGGACCGGGGCCGGAGACCAGCGCCGTATCGCCCAGATTGGTTGGCGTGAGTTCCACCACCGCCTGCACCGCGGCGGCGAAGGGCTCGCTCATGGCTGCTTCTTCCAGACTGAAGTTGCTGGGAATTTTGTAGACCTGGTCGGGCCGGAGCAGCACGTATCGGGTGAAGGCTCCATTCACGCCATGCCCCATGCCGCGGCGGCGGGAGCAGAAGATAAAGTAGCCCTGGCGGCAGAACTCGCACTCGCCGCAACTGACCGCAGTGGCGCCCAGCCCGGTGATGCGGTCGCCGATCGCGACGGTGGTAACTTCGCTGCCGACCTCCACTACCGTGCCGGAAAACTCGTGTCCCAGGATCACCGGCGGATAGTTGCGGAAGGTGTCCTGCAGCACGTGCAGGTCGGTGCCGCAGACGCCGCAGAATGCAATTTCAACTTTGACCTGATGGCTGCCGCACTGCGGCTCATCCACATCCAGAACGCCAACGTTGCCGGTTCCGGGCGCGTACTTCACAAGGGCTTTGATCTTCCGTTGGTGGAACTCGGCGTCCGGCGGGCAGAATGCGGTAGTCATGAGGGTTCCCTTTTGAACTCGGCGATTGCTCCCGTGACAGTTCACGAATCATAACGGTTCAGTAGGGGTCTGACAAGCTCGAGGGGGGGATGGCGTGTACGATAGGGCATCACGGGGCAGGAGCAGGGGCGCGCCAAATTTCTTGACAGCGCTCTGAAATCCCATGTATACAACGGGTGCTCAACGATAGGGTTGAAGGAAGTTCATTAAGGAACTTAGGTCAGGTTGAAGCTTCCCCTTGCGCGGGTTCGAGCTCCCGGCTCTGGAGTCACACATGAAGGCAATCTCGTATTTCTTCGGGACTTTTCAGGGCATCGTGCTGGCTCTGCATATACCATCCGATCGCAAGAACCACCGTCACCCGCTGGAGCACGCTTGCCTGATGCTCCCGATCCAGCAACCGAAGATACACGATCTGTGTCATCCTCTTTTCTACCGGCCGATGTGGCCGTGAGGTATCCAGCTATGTCCAGCACAGCAGCTTCCCCAGGTTCAGCTACCACAGCGGCACACGCGGTCCGCGAAATCACTCACTGGATTGACGGTCGCAAGGTGAGCGGCGCCAGCGGGCGTTTCAGCAATGTGTACAATCCCGCTACCGGCCAGGTGCAGGCGACGGTTCCGCTCGCCAGCCAGGAAGAACTGGAGCGCGCGGTTACTTCCTGCGCGCAGGCCTTTCCCGCCTGGTCGGCGCAGCCGCCGCTGCGCCGCGCCCGCGTCCTCTTCCGTTTTCGCGAGCTTCTTGAAGCGCATCTCGACGAGCTTGCGGCCATTATCACCTCGGAGCACGGCAAGGTGCTTTCCGATGCCAAAGGCGAGGTGACGCGGGGGCTCGAGGTCGTGGAGTTCGCCACCGGAATTCCCCAGCTTCTCAAGGGTGAGTTTTCCGAACTGGTAGGTACGGCTATCGATAGCTGGTCGATGCGGCAACCGCTCGGCGTGGTCGCCGGCATCACACCATTCAACTTTCCGGCCATGGTGCCGATGTGGATGTTCCCGGTAGCCATCGCCTGCGGCAACTGCTTCCTGCTCAAGCCCAGCGAGCGCGATCCCGGCGTCTCCCTCCGCATCGCCGAACTGCTCAAGGAAGCGGGTTTGCCCGATGGCGTCTTTAATGTCCTGCACGGCGACAAAGCGGCCGTCGATGGCATCCTCGATCATCCTTCCATCCAGGCGGTCAGCTTTGTGGGCTCAACGCCGATCGCGGAGTACGTCTATCATCGCGGCACGCAAAACAACAAGCGCGTGCAGGCATTGGGCGGCGCCAAGAACCACATGATCGTGATGCCCGATGCCGATATGGATCAGGCCGCCGACGCTCTGGTGGGCGCGGCCTACGGCGCCGCCGGCGAACGCTGCATGGCGGTTTCGGTCGCCGTCACGGTGGGTAATCAGACAGCCGAGACTCTCACCAAGAAGATCGAGGAGCGCATTGCCCAATTGCGTGTGGCTCCTGGAACCGACCCCGCTGCCGAGATGGGGCCGCTGGTCACCGGCCAGCACCTGGAGAAGGTCAAGGGCTATCTCGATACCGGCACGCAAGAGGGCGCCGAACTTCGCGTCGACGGCCGCAAGAGCGATGTTCCTGAGGGCGGATTCTTCCTTGGGCCCTGCCTGTTCGACCATGTGAAACCGGAGATGCGGATTTACAGGGAAGAGATTTTTGGCCCGGTGTTGAGCTTTGTACGGGCCCGCGACTATGCCACCGCACTCAAGCTGGTCAACGAGCACGAGTACGGCAACGGCGCAGCCATCTTCACCCGCGATGGGGACACCGCCCGCGCCTTCGCGCACGATGTGAAGGCGGGCATGGTGGGCGTCAATGTTCCCATTCCCGTGCCCATGGCCTTCCACAGCTTCGGCGGTTGGAAGCGCTCGCTCTTCGGCGATCATGCCATGCACGGCCCGGAAGGGGTGCGTTTCTACACCCGCATCAAGACCGTGACGGCGCGCTGGCCCACCGGCATTCGCGCCGGTGTAGATACCTCCATGCCCACGCTTGGTTAAAACTAAATAAATTATGGAGGTAGAGCAGAGCCCCAACCGCGGTTGGGGCTCTGCTGTTGAGGCAGGCTGCGGAAGCGCTACACGCGATTGTCAGGATTAGGCAGAGTGACGTTCCGCACAATCGTTGCAAGCTCGTGCGTGGCATCCAGGAAGCCGCGCAGCGTGCGCATGGTGGCGCCGAAGGTGTCGAACTCCGGCACGCTCAGCCCGCCCTCCTCGTAGGCGCGCACAAAGTCAGGGAACTTGCGCTGCAAGTCGGACACAATCTTCGGATCCACCGGCTTGTCAATCCGGTTCTCGCATTTCACGTCGCTGGCATTGAAGCGCACCTGCCAGCGGTGAGGGGGAGAGATCACCACATCGCCGCCGATCAGCTCGCTCCAGTGCATGTGGTTGCGGTAGGCCGCGGAGAGCAGGCGCAGGCGGTAACCGCGCTCTTTATAGAGCTTGTAGGTTTTTTTGAAAACCGCCACGCCGCCCCATTCCAGATAACCCGGCTCGCCGGTCGTGATCTGCTTCTTCTCGGCGACCACCTTGAGCCAGTCGTCCAGGCGGCCCACCATGATGGTGCACACCGGGCCCATGGTGGAGATATCTTTGCCCTCTTTCTCCCGCCGTGTCAGCCCCCGTTCCACCGCCTCTGCCACTGCTACGCACTGCGGCAGCGTAAAGCACGCGGTGGCGTTGATGCTCACCCCGCGATAGGTCGCCTCTTCGATGGCAGGGATGCCTGCGGCCGTCACCGGAATTTTGACGATCATGTTGGGCGCCAGCGAGCTGAAGCGCTCCGCCTGCTCTACCAGGCGCTTTGGGTCTTTGTAGAGATGGGGGTCGGTCTGGATCGAAAGCCTGCCGTTCTTTCCCTTGTGTTCCCGGAAGGCTGGTTCCAGCAGCTTGGCGCGCGTGGACGAGATCGTTTCGATGAGCATCCAGCCAATCTCATCCTCGGTTGCGGCCGGATTCTGCGCCGCCAGTTCCTTGATCTTTCCATTCCAAAGATCGGCTTCACTCTTCAGCGCTTCAAGAACGATGACCGGGTTGCAGGTTGCGCCCACGCCGCCATGCTCGATGGTGTAGGTCAGCTCGGACAGGGTTGCCGAATCGTTCCAAAGCACCGTGGGGGTGGTTTGAGTCATTTCGTGCAGTGTGCTTTTGAATTTTGTGGGGGCAGCGGTTGCCATGGTAAACCTCGCGAAAGTTGTTTGAAGTTGCCGGGGAGAAGAGCGCACCGACTCCCCCAAAGTCGATCCGTTAGTTGCAGGTCTTTCGGAATGGGCCCAGCACGCGCGGCCCGTTGGTGGTGACGGCCACATCATCTTCGATGCGCACGCCGCCGAACTCTGGCGAATAAATGCCCGGTTCCACGGAGGTGAGCACCCCCTCGTCGAGCACGTCCTCGGAGGTGGGGCCGAGAATGGGCCATGACTCGTGGTATCCAAACCCCAAGCCGTGACCCGTAATGTGAGGAAAATGCTTGCCGTAACCGGCCTCTTCAATTACCGAGCGGGCCGCCGCATCCACATCCCTGGCGCGTACACCCGGACGAAGCACGGCTGTGGCGGCCTCCTGTGCCCTACGCACGGTATCGTAAATTCTCAGTTGCTCCTCGCGCGGAGTTCCCGCCACGCGAACGCGCGTGCGGTCGCCCCAATAGCCGTCCACTACCAGTCCCAGCTCCAGCACCGCAAAATCGCCGTCGATCATCTTTCGCGGCGTGGAGATGATATTCGGGCGATGCGCGATGGCCGTCTCTGCCGCGCCCGTGCTGACCTGCGCAAAGGCGCGCACGCGGACGCTGCCGCGGTAGCCCGTGCCCTGGATCATGATGGCCTTTTCGACGATTGCCGCCAATTCGACTCCGGAGATGCCCACCGCAACTGCCTCTTCAAAAGCGGCCAGCCCAAAGCACGAGACTTCGCTGGCAATGTCCAGCCGATTGAGCTCGTAGGCGGTCTTGCGCCTCCGCTCGTGCCGGATCATCGCCGTGGCGTCTATCAGCTCCTTTCCGGCGAAGATCTCCCGCAGCAAGGCCATCGAGGTCGCCGCCGGAACGATACCTTCGGCCGCGTTCCACGACGGCGCATGGGTCTCAAAGTCGCCTTCGTACCCGATCCGCTTCCAGGAACTGCTGGCGTTTTCCTGGACGAGCTTCTTCACTGCTTCCAGAAGCGGTGGATGGTGATGAGCGCCATGGGGGAAGAAGACCGCTTCGCAATGATGCAGGCTGGCGAGCACTTCGTTCTGGAAGCACTCCGGCGCGATCAATTTGGCAGTGCCTTCCAGCGGAAACACCAGGAACGCTGCGCCGATCATGGGCCAATGGCCGCTGAGCAAAAGCACATTCTCGGGCAGGCGAAGTACCAGCGCATCCAGCCCGAGGCCTTCCATGGCCCGCCGCATCCGGCTTCTGCGCTCTTCATTGGGCATCGTTCCAACTCCTTACCACTTGCAGGTGCCGCTTCGGCGGCTATCCCGCGCCGATAAATCCGGGGTAGAGCAACATGCCGCCATCCACGTAAACGGTAGTTCCCTGCACGTAATCGGATTCGTCGGAGGCCAACCATACCGCCAGCCTTGCCACGTCGTCGGGCTCGCCAATGCGCTTGGAGGGGATCAGCTTCAGCAGCAGCTTGTCGAACAACTCCGGAGTGGTCAGCTTCTCTACGTTCATTGGGGTGCGGATCGCGCCTGGCGAGATGGCATTCACGCGGATGCGCAGGTGGGCGACCTCCTGGGCCAGGCTCTTCATCAGGAGCATCAGACCGCCCTTGGCCGCAGCGTAGTTCGCATGACCATCCCAGGGAATCACGTCATGCACCGAACTGATGAAGATCAGTTTGCCGCAGGCGTAGGAGATCTTGCGATCGATGCCCTGGCGCTTGAAGATGCGGATTGACTCCCGCGCTGCCAGAAACATGCCGGTCAGATTGACGTCGATGACCCGTTGCCACTGCTCCAGCGTCATCTCATCTACCGGCGCGTTCAGCTGAATCGCGGAGTTGGGCACGCAAATGTCCAGCCGGCCGAACTCCTTTAACGCATGGGCGAACATCGCCTGCACTTCGTCTTCTTTGGAGACATCAGCCTTGAAGAGCACGGCCTTTCCGCCGGCCCGCTCGATCTCGTGCGCGGTTTCTTCGGCGCCGCTGGGATCGCTATTGTAGTTCACGAGAACGTCCGCGCCGGCCTTGGCAAAGCCGATGGCCATGGCCTGCCCTAATCCCTTGCTCGCGCCTGTGACAAGCGCCTTTTGGCCCACCAGCACGCGATGGATCGGGGCCGGAGGCATTTCATTGGGCGGGGTATATCTATGATCTTCCGGCATCGCGCCTCCACGGTCCGCATTTCCACGGTTGGGAGACCCGGACAAGCGTCCGGTTCGTCACCGATCATGCGATGGAATTCCCTATAGAAAACAGTTCGTTTCTCTATCAAGCAGGTCAAGCATAGCATCGCAATCAGGAATCAAGGGAGGTTCTGGGAGCGGAGAAGTTCTGATGGGAACTCCCCCGCCGCACCTTACGCGATGTCCAGCCAGCTGTGCTTCTTCGAACTTTCCACCACCGCATCCACAATCTGGAGTTGCCGGATGCCGTCTTCGAAGGTGGGGTACTCGACCGGCGCGCCTGGGTCGGCCACTCTGCGATAAAAGCGCCGGAAGGTCTGCTTGAAGGTGTCGTCATAGCCTTCGCTGTGCCCGCCAGGCAGATCGGCGAAGCTGCGCGCTCCCTCCTCAAACAGCACCGCATCTTTGATCAAGATTTCACTGGGGCGGTCGCGGTGGCCGATCCACAGTTCATCCGGCCGTTCCGCGGTCCATGCCGCCGAGCACCTTGTTCCGTACACTTCCAGAAATAGCCGGTTCTTGCGCCCGGCAGCCATCTGGCAGGCGGTTAACGAGCCGCGTGCGGTCTTGCCCATCCTGAAGGTCATCGACACGAAATCCTCATTCGCGATCGGCACCTCGGTGTATTCCGCGGGACGAAGCTCCTTGCCCTTGAAGGTTTCCACCGGGACGGTGGGCTTCTTGCGCGTGCTGAGGAAGATCTCGGTGTCGGCGCAGAGGGCAGTCATCTTCAGCCCCGTCACGTGCTCGGCCAGATCGCACCAGTGCGTACCGATGTCGGCGAAGGTGCGCGACTTGCCGTCTTCAATGCGCCAGTTCCAGTCGGTATCGTAGAGGAGCCAATCCTGCAAGTAGGTGCCCTGCACGAAGCGGATCTCTCCAAATTCGCCGGCCAGCCGCATCTGCCGCATCTGCTGCACCTGCGGATAGCTGCGCACGTTGTAGAGGGTGCAATGCGCGACGCCCTTTTCATTGGCCAGGGCCAGCATCTTGCGTCCCTCGTCCACGGAGGACGCAAGCGGCTTTTCACACAGGACATGCTTACCCGCCATCAGCGCAGCCATGGTCTGTTCACAATGCAGGGAATTGGGCGAGCAGATGTGCACGGTATCCACCTGCGGATCGGCAATCAGTTCCCGGTAATCGCCGGTGGCCCGATCTATGAATACCTGGTCGGCGAACTTGCGCGCGCGCTCGGTGGAACTGCCTGCAACTCCAACTACGTCGATGTTGCCCAGGCGCCGCAATGCCTCGGTGTGCACGCGCCCCATGAATCCGGTGCCGATAATCGCAACTTTGATCTTTTTCACCGACCTCCACTCCTTGCCGGGCTACCGTCCGAGGAGTCCAGATCGTTTCCTGGGAAGAAGAACTCCGGGATCGCCGCAGCCGCTTTCCTATTTGAAAGATTTTGCGCAAAGCTATCCGCGACTCCACTATAGAGCATCGGCTCTATGGCTTACCTCATAAACCTTTCAAGCCGAATCTCGCGCTGGCCCGCCGCGTCGCGGAGGGGTTCTGAGTGTGAGCCACATCACGGACGCTGCACCAAGAAATGCGAAATAAGAGAGGTAGTTGAGCAGGTGGGCGTAGTTTTTCTCGAGACTCTCGGAACTTTCGTACGGTGATAAGACCCGGATTCGCGCTACTTCTGCTCCCCCAGGAGACGCGATGAAAAACCATTACGTGAACCGTCTCGCCGCCATCATGGTGTTGGGTCTTGCCGCTGTTCCGGTGTTTTTCCTTGACGGGTGTGGAGGTTCCGCAGGCGCCACTTCACAGACCACCACCACCCCGGCTGCGAAAACAACCGTTCAGGTCAATATGGGCGACTCGCCGGCCGATTGGATGCTGGCGTTCTCCATGGACATCAGCTCCATGACCCTGACCGGACAGGATGGCTCCACGACGGTGGTTTCGGCTTCGACGCCGATGGAGATGCTGCACCTGATGGGCGTTATGCAACCGCTCGCCATGGTCAATGTGCCGCAGGGAACCTACACCGGAGCAAATATCACCCTCGGTTCGGCCACGACAATGTACATGGATCCGAACACCAAGTCCCTGGTCCAGGCCACCATTCCGGGGCCGATCAGCGGCACCGTCACCTTCAGCAGTCCGGTGACCGTCGGATCGACGCCCATGGCTATGGGATTCGATCTTGACCTGGCCAGTTCCGTGACTCTGGGGTCCAACGGGGCGCTTAGCATGAAGCCTGTCTTCCATGTAACTGCGGGGGCCCAGGGATCGGGCACGCCCTCGGATTTCATGGATGGAGGAATCCAGCAGATGATGGGTTCGGTTTCCAGCGTCTCCGGAAGCTCCTTCGTGATGAGCTCGATGCAGGCGGCGCAGAGCTTTACCTTTGCGACCAACCAATCCACGGCATTCAGCGGTGTGAGCATGGGGTCGATGGGGACTGGGATGCTGGTGATGGTGGATGCCACCTTACAGGCCGACGGGTCTCTGCTGGCGACCCGGGTGCAGTCGATGATGAACAGCGGCGGCATGATGGGCGGCGGAATCCTTACGGCTGTGACTGGATCGCCGACTGCCACCTCGCTCACCATGGTGATGCAGAACGGCGCCGGCGCGGGGATGATGTCGACCTACTTTGCCTCGGGCGCCTCGGTTGCGCTGAACAGCAGCACTACCTATGAGATCGACAGCGACGGCATGGACATGTCCGGGTTGCCTTTCACGCCGGTCTTTGACGGCAGCCACATCTATGCAGGACAGAGCGTGATGCCGATCAGCTCCAGCGGCATGATGAGCGGGGGGATGGGCGGCGGCATGATGGGCGGCGGTGCGATGGATGGCACCATTACGGCCACCGAGATGATGCTGGTGCCGCAGGGTCTCAGCGGGACCGCAGCCGTTGCGGTCAGCAGCGGAACCGCGCAGAGCTTTGCCCTGACGCTGCCCCCTGACAGTGCCTTTACGACCATGACCGGCGCCAGCCAGATTACGGTGGTTCAGCAGCAGGCAACGGTGGTGAGCGGAACTTCTCCGATCGCGGCCGGCACAGACCTTCACGTCTTCGGACTGCTGTTCTACGACGGCGGCCAGTGGAAGATGGTTGCAGCCCGCATCGGAGCCAATTGATTTCTGGAGCGACAGTCTCCTGACCGGCTGTGCAGGCGGCGTTCGCGCCGCCTGCACGCTTCAGGGGTTTACAGTTCCTGCCTTCGGCAGGACCGCAACGTCGGGCAGGGACTCCAGGTTCCAGCACAGATCCAGCAGCTTCGCGGCCCGGGGCTTGGGGAGGATTCCGGCCACCAGGCCGCTGTATTTTTCGTTCAGATCCGCGTCGCTCATCGGCCGCTGCACGCTGCCGATGGCGTGCAGCACGTGTTTGGTGTAGGTGCGCCCCTCCACGGTCTTCACCGTCAGATAGCATTCGTCGCTGTGGATCGCGGGATCGGTCGTGACGGTGATCTTCTTGCGCAGGGCCACTACCTCGGGATCCTGCACTGCGCGATCGGTGAACTCAGCCAATCCAACGCGACCCCGGATTAACGCAATTGCGACCGCGTGGTAGGCGCTGAATTTGCCCTCCAGCCCGGTGTGCGGCGTCTTTTTACCGGTCAGCTCCAGCACCAGGGGGTTGCCGCGTAGTTGCACCGACGCAATCTGATCCGGCTTCAGATGCAACTCGCGGTGGAGTTGGATGGCCGCGTCGATGGCGGGATGTATGACGATCCCACACGGGAACGGCTTGTAGGTGTTGGTGCTGATCTCGTAATGCCCGCTCAGATTGTCGAGCAACTCGCTGTCGTCATGGTGCCGCGCGGCGGCGTGAAAGTAGCCGTCGAAGCCCTCCAGCGGCACTTCGGAGCTGGTGAATCCCTGCTGCGCGAGCAGCGCGGCCAGCAGTCCATTCTGGCCGGCGCGTCCCACCTGGAAGGCTTTGCCCATGGTGCCAAAAACCACCTTCAGCCCGGCCGCTTGAATGGAGGCGGTACCCAGCGCCCAGGTCATCTTCTGCGCATCCAGGCCGAGAATTTTGCCGCAGGCCGCCGCCGCGCCGAAGACGCCGCAGGTGGCCGTGATATGCCAGCCCAGATCGTAGTGAGATGGGTAGATGGCGTTGCCCAGCCGGCACTCGATCTGGGTGCCCACAATGAAGGCATGCAGGAACTCGGCGCCGCTGGTTGGATAAATGGCCGCCAGCGAGAAGAGCGCCGAAGCCACCAGACCGGCGGGATGAATGATGGTGCGCAGCTCCGTGTCGTCGTCGTCGAGTACGTGGGAACTGATGCCGTTGATGAGTGCCGCGCTGAGGGAATCGAGCCGGTCCGGGCGGCCGAAGAGGCTCGCCGTCCCCGGGCCGGAGAATGGCTTCAGCGTATGCAGCGCAATGGTCACCGCCGGGTCGGCGGAGCCGCCCATGGTGGCTGCTACGGAGTTGACGACGGAGCGCACCGCCTCCTTGCGCACCGGCACGGGAATATCCGCATAGCGCGAGTTGACCGCCCACTCCGCCAGCGTGCCGGTGATGTGCTTCAATTTCGATCCACCATTGGGATCGCCGGGCGTGCAGGGTACGGCCTGCGCAGCAGCCGGAGTGAGGGCTGTGCCGACCAGTGCTGCGGTTGTGCCGGCGCTGCCGGCCAGGAACTTGCGGCGGGAGAGGGGGGAACGCTTTTCCTCAGGCATAATCATCTTCTTCGCAACTACCTTACCGCACGTCGGGCAGCTTCGTCGCCAATTTTTATACGAATGTGTATCTGCGGATCCATGCGGAGGGGAGCGGCCTCATCGCCCACGCGCAAAGATGGTCGCCAGTTCCTGCGGCGGCACGACCTCAAGCTGGGCGTAGGTGCAGTCTGCGGGGCGCTTATCCGCGCGCCAGCGGCGGAAATGGGCCATGTGCCGGAACCGGCCGTCCTGCATGTGCTCGTAGGCCACCTCGACCACCAATTCCGGCCGCAGCGGCTCCCACGAGAGGTCTTTGCCGTGGCTCCAGCGGCTTTGTCCTCCGGGCATGCGGTGGGCATCGTCGTTTGCGCTGGCATCCGCCCAGTCGCGCCAGGGGTGCCCCGCGAGCGCATGCTTTCGGTAGGGCGCAAGCTGCTCGGTCAACTCCTGCCGCTGGGCAGCCGCAAAGCTGGCGCACACTCCCACATGCTGTAGGATTCCGGCATTGTCGTAGAGGCCGAGCAGCAGCGAGCCCACTTCGCGCTCTTCGGCCTCTTTGTACCAGCGGAATCCCGCCACCACGCAATCGCAATCGCGATCGTGCTTGATCTTGAGCATCACGCGCTTGTCAGGCTGATAGACGAGGTTCTCTGCCTTGGCGACCACCCCGTCCAAGCCCGCGCCCTCAAAGCTCCTGAACCATCGTTCGGCCGTCTTGCGGTCGCGTGTCGCCGGCGTGAGGTGGAGGGGCGGTTGCGCCCCGGCCAGGAGCTTCTCCAATTCCGCGCGGCGGGTTGCAAACGGCGCGTTACGCAGATCCCTCGTTCCCAGCGCGAGCACATCGAAGAAGACGATCGATGCCGGCGTCTGCCCGGAGAGCATCCTCACCCGCGACGCTGCTGGATGGAGGCGCAACTGGAGGGCGTCGAAGTCTAACCGTCCTCCTTGGGCGATCACCAACTCGCCGTCGAGCACGCAATGCTCGGGCAGTTGGGCCCGCAGCGGCTCCAGCATCTCGGGAAAGTAGCGGTTGAGCGACTTCTCGTCCCGGCTTTGCAGCAAAATTTCATCTCCGTTGCGAAACACCAGAGTCCGAAACCTGTCCCACTTCGGCTCGTAGATCCAGCCGCCCTGGGGCGGAATTTCGTCTACCCGCTTGGCCAGCATGGGCAGGATCGGCGGTTGCACGACCTGCTCGGCCTCGCCCTTCGGACTCGAGGTTTGCTGCCTAGCTGCGGCCTTGGATCTCACCCGGTTCACCTCCTCAACCTGTTGGATGTGGCTGCGCCGGCCGCGCATGCCAGCCCAGACAAAGAATTCAGTGCGCAAGCTGTGTCATCCTATCCCAGGACGGCAGCGCGGCTTCTGGCGGCTCATCTTGTGCCACCGTCCGATTTGGGAGGTTCGTGTGCGAAAGATAAAGCTGGGCCAGCACGGCCCTGAAGTTCCGGTGATCTGCCTGGGTGGCAACGTGTATGGCTGGACGGTCCCAGAGGCGGAGAGCCTTCACCAGCTTGAGCGCGCTCTGGACGCAGGGCTCAATTTCATCGATACCGCCGATATGTATTCACGCTGGGTCCCGGGCCACAAGGGCGGCGAGTCAGAGGCCATTATCGGCAAGTGGCTCAAGAAGACCGGCCGCCGCAAGGATGTGATCATTGCCACCAAGCTTGGTCTTGACATGGGGCCGGGCAAATCCGGTCTCGGCGCCAAATATATTCCGGAGGCTGTCGAGGACTCGCTGCGCCGCCTGCAGACCG
>JAJZCY010000045.1 GCA_021828835.1 Acidobacteriota bacterium
AAGGTAAGGGATGGCACACATCGGGATCACGGCGGCTACGCATCCGCACGCGGCGCACATGCCGCGGCAGGCTCCTGTGGGCTGCGCGGCCTGCTCCAATCGGCGTCCAGGGTGGTTCTGCTCCCTGGGCAGCGCTGTACTGGCCGATCTTGAACTGGCCACCAGCACGATCTCCCTTCCCGCCCAGGCGTCGCTGTTCACGCAGGGCGAAGAAGCGCGTTGCCTCTATCTCATCTGCTCCGGATACCTCAAGCTGACTGCGGGGCGGCCCGACGACAAACAGATGATTGTGCGCGTTGCCGGTCCGGGATCAATCCTGGGGCTGTATGCGGTGCTCTCACATGGGGTCTACGAGGTCTCCGCGGAGTCGCTCACGACCGCGCAACTCAGGCCGGTGGAGCGGGAGCGCTTTCTGAGTTTTCTTCGCAGCCACAAAGAAGCGCAGATGCGGGCGGTGCAGTGCATCTGCCAGGAGTACCGCTTTGCGCTGCAGGATGCCTGCCGCATCGCGCTCTCGGAGACGGTCGCCACGCGCCTGGGGCGGCTGCTGATGGAACTGGGGCACCAGATCGGGGAGCATACGGAGGCGGGCGAGTTCCGTTTTCCGTTATTGCTCACGCACGAAGAGATGGCGTCGATGACCTGCACAACGCGGGAGACGGTGACCCGCACGCTGGGGCAGTTCCGCAAGGACGGCTGGATCTCCATCGAGGAGTCGGTAGTGACCATCCACCAGCCTGCCAAGCTTCAGGCACTGATCTGATCGGTGCGAAGATTCGTGCGGCAAGCGAATCGAGGCCGATCTTTGGGGACGTTGGCGGGAAGGTGAATACGCCCGGCGCGACCGGTGCGGGTGCGCCCTGCTGCTTTCCTCTGGCGGCGGCACGCAGTCCAAGGGGTATGATCTTGGTAACGACTTCCCCACGCAGGGAGCCTCTTGCTGCCATGAAAGTTTCCATTGTCTGCCTGACTATTCTGCTTGTCTCCTGCCCCGCGGCGTTTGCGCAAAGCGCTGCGGCGGCTACGGCCGCGCCCCAGGCGGTCACCACTACTGCCAGTCCCGAGGTCGGCGAGTTCCAGAAGATCGAAGACGCCTGGTCCACGGCGGTGAATCGGCACGACCAGTACGGACTGGAGAATGTGCTCTCGCCGCTGTTTCTGGGAGTGGCCGCGAACGGCGACATCAGCACTCGCGACCAGGAAGTGGTGCAGACGCTGTCCAACAGCGACAAATCGCTGTGGCTCTCGCAGAAGGTGATCTCGGTGCGCATGATGGGAGACACGGCCGTGGCCAACGGCACCTATTTGCTGCGCCACCAGGACGGCAACAAGACGGTCACGGACAACGGAGTCTTCACGCACGTTTTTGAGCGGATGCACAATCGCTGGCTGTGCGTGAACTCGCAGCGCACCCTGGTGCGCACGGATGGGCCGCCGGAGAAGCACAAGAAATCCTCGACTGCCGCGGAGCCGTTCCACATTCCGCTGTTCTCGCACGGCAAATAGATCCGGGCAAAAGTTGTTGACGATTTTGCCGGCGCCTCCCGATTGCGCCGCGCGGCGGCGGCGGCGCCGGGCGGCGGCCGAGACAAACTCGCTTTACCGGGCGGCATCCTAACCGGAAACGGCGGGGTTCCCGGTCTTTCGCGCGCGCATGCCCTCCTCTCTCCTTGCATAGAGCAGTTGGTCGCGGCAACACGAATTGCCGGCACCTGCCTCGCGAACAAGGAGGAGACATGTATCACCACGTGAAGAAGCTGATGTACACCGTCAACGTGGGCACGCCCGACGTGCGTTTTGGCAGGATGCTGCTGGAGCAGTTCGGCGGCCCCAACGGCGAGCTGGCGGCCGCCATGCAGTACACCATCCAGGGTTGGAACTGCGTGGACGATCTCGGCCGCCGCGACCTGCTGCTCGACATCGGAACCGAGGAGCTGAGCCATCTGGAGGTGGTGGGCGCCCTGATCCGGATGCACCTGAAGCCGCTGAAGACGGAAGCGGAGGCCGCGGAGGCCGATCCGCTGCTCAGCATTGTGGGCGGCGGGGGCGTGGCGTTGCGCAACTCGGCGGGCAATCCATGGACGGCTGATTATCTGAAGATCACCGGCGAGCTGGATGTGGATCTGCGCAGCAACATCGCCGCCGAGGCTCGCGCCAAGGTTGTCTATGAGCGTCTCATCGACCACACGGAGGATCCCGGCAGCATCGACACCTTGCAGTTCCTGATGACCCGCGAGATCACGCATATGAAGGCTTTCGCCGCCGCGCTGGAGACGCTGGAGAAGAAGCCCTTCTCTGTGGGCCGTCTGGCGCCGACGCCGGTGCTGGTGGACGAATACTTGAACGCCTCCACCGGCGAAGGGAATGAAGGCGACGCCGACACGCACGGGCCGTGGATGGCGATGAACAATCTTCATCCGGTGGAGCCGCATCGCGATGGCGGCAAAGGCCTCTCAGTGGAACGCGTGAAGGGCATCGCGGGGGCTGAAGACCGGGGCAAGCAAGACGCTGCGCCCAAAGCCACCACCGCCGCACCGACGGAGGAGTTGATTGGCGTGCGCCGGCTGAAGCGCAAGGCCGCGTGAGCCGCATCGTCGCTGTCTCTCCGGCGCTTTGCGGCGCCGGAGAGGCAGGCGGTTCGGAGGCCCCCGGGAAGGTTATGCTGGGGGAACGATGCGCGTGATTGCGGGGAGATTTCGATCGCGGGTGCTGCAAGCTCCGGCGGGGATAGCAACGCGGCCGTCGAGCGACCGGCTGCGGGAGACGTTGTTCAATGTGCTGACGCCGCGGATTGACGGCGCGCGATTTCTGGATCTGTATGCGGGATCGGGTGCGGTCGGGATCGAGGCGTTGAGCCGGGGCGCGGCCGAGGTGGTGTTCGTGGAGCGGGCCGCAGCAGCGCTAACGGCGCTGCGCGCAAATCTGGAGAAGCTGGGCATTCGCGCTGAGGCGCGGGTGCAGGCGGGAACGGTGCGCGCGTTCCTGGGCCGGACCGAGGGACCGTTCGACGTGGTCTTTCTGGACCCGCCTTATGATGCAGCGGAAGAGTATGAATCGACACTGAGGATTCTGGGGACGAGAAATCGTTCGCCTAAGTCTCAAAATCGAGATCTGGGGCACCCGCAGAATGTCGCGGGGGCGGGGATCGAGGGAATCCTTGCGGAGGGCGCGCTGGTGGTGGTGGAGCACCGGCGCAAGGACCGGCTGGAAGATCGCTATGGCGATCTAACGCGAACGCGGCTGCTGCAACAGGGCGATGCTGCGCTGAGCTTCTACCAGCGCGCCAGCGCAACGTAAGCTGCGGTTCTCCCGCGTGCCGGCGCGAGGGGGCGGCCGCAACGGATCAGTGCATGGCGCTGGCACCGGGGCCCTGGCCGGGCCGGTTCTTGCTGAGCAGGAAGGCGAGCACGATGAGGCCGATGGAGGCCCAGGAAAGCTCCATGTAGACATCCTGATAGCCCTGGGTGGTGGCCTGGCGCAGCAATTCGTTGTAGATGGTTCCGAGGGCCATGCCAGTGGCGTTGGCGGCGCCGGCCACCTGGCCGAAGAAGCCGCCGAGGGCCTGCATGTGCTGCTGGTAGGCGATAGAGCCTGGCTGCATGTACTGCTGGAGGTGCTGCTCGTGCCACATGGAGCGGCTGGTGACCTGGGCGTTGGTAATCGAGATGAGGATGCTGCCGCCCAGGTTGCGCACGAAGTTGATGAGGCCTGCGACCTGGTTGGATTCCTCTTTGGGCATGCCGATATAGGCGGCGTTGGTGATGGAGATGAAGCAGAAGGGCAAGGGCAGCATCTGCACCACGCGGAGCCAGGAGGCCTGCGCAAAGCTCATCTGCATGTTGGTGACATAGGCGGCGTAGCGGAAGGTGATCACCAGCAGGGTGAAGCCGATGAGGGAGAGGGTGCGCGCGGAGAATTTACCGGTGGCCCAGCCGGCGAAGGGCATGACAAAGACCAGGGTGATGCCGCCGGCGGTGAGGGCCAGGCCGGCGGTGGTGGCGTCGTAGCCCAGAATTTGCTGGGTGAACTGCGGCTGCAAGACGGTGTTGGCGTTAAGCACTCCGCCGACCAGCATCATGAGGAAGCAGCAGATGGCGAAGTTTTTGTGGCGGAACAGCTTGAGGTTGATGAGCGGGTCTTTCTGACGCCATTCCCAGATCACCAAGCCGATAAGGCTGGCGACAAAGAGGACCGCCAGGGTGCGGATGAGGTCGGAGCCAAACCAGTCTTTCTCCTCGCCCTTGTCGAGCATCATCTGCATGGCGCCCATGGAGATGGTGAGGAACGACAGGCCGAGGTAGTCGAGGCGGAGCAGGCGCGAGCGGTCGGGCTTGATCCAGGGCGGATCTTCGATGAGGCGGGTGACAAGCAGGAAGGCGAGGATGCCGACGGGAATGTTGATGAAGAAGATCCAGCGCCAGGAGTAGTTATCGGTGATCCAGCCGCCGAGGGTGGGGCCGATGGAGGGTGCGAGCACGGCGACCAGGCCATACAGCGCAAAAGCCTGGCCGCGCTTGTGAGGCTCGAAGGAGTCGGCCATGATTGCCTGGGCCATGGGCTGCATGCCGCCGCCGCCCGCGCCCTGGATGACGCGGAAGACGATCAACATGGGCAGGGTGGGCGCAATGCCGCAGAGGAAGCTGGCGACGGTGAAGATGGAGATGCAGAGGACGAAGAAGTTGCGGCGCCCCATCAGGCTGGAGATCCATCCGCCGAGCGGGAGCACGATGGCATTGGAGACTAGGTAGCTGGTGAGCACCCAGGTGCTCTGATCCTCGCTGGCGCCGAGCGAGCCGGCGATGTGGGGCAGCGCCACGTTGGCGATGGAGGTATCCAGCACCTCCATGAACGCGGCCAGGGCCACGGTGGCGGCGATGATCCAGGGATTGACACGGGGCTTCCAGCCGGAGTGATCGATGAGATCCGGATTCACCACCGTGGTGGACGGCGGGGTGGGGTTGGATCGATCGGCGCCCCCGGCGCCCGCTGTATTGGCTTCCAGATCGGACAAACAGTCTTCTCCTGCTTCTGTCTTGGGCCGCGGATGGTTCCGCTGGCCGATTGGTTTCCGACCGACGTGCGGTGGAGGCTCCCTGGGTCGCAAGGCGCAGCCGGCCGGCGAATGCATTCCCCTCTGGCGGGGGGATGGGAGCGAAGGCCGGAGCCGGAAAGAGAGGCGCCACGAAGGCCGGGCGGCGGCAGTCGCATGGCCGCCAGGCGGTGTGTACTTTATCTAGATTCACATGGGGGCGTTTGGGGTGCAGGGATTCTGGGCGAAGCACCGCATCCGGTTGGACCATGTCGTTTGCGGAGAGGAGCTTCAGAGATCGGCGGGCGTTGCGCAGACCCGGCGGCATGCCGTCAAGAGCTGAGAGAGCGCAGGGATTCAGTAGTTTTGGTAGGCCTTATCGAACTTGGGCCGGGGCCGGGTGGCAAGGTAGGCGGCGACGTCGTAGGACTGCTGGGGAGAAAGCGTGCCGGGGGCGTTCTGGGGCATGTTGTGCTGGACGAAGGCGGCCATTTTGGCGGTCTGGTTGAGGCCGGCACCATCACTGAAGGAACCGGCGCCCCAGAGCGGCGGCAGGCTGGGAGGCATGCCGGCGCCGTTGGAGCCGTGGCAGCCGGCACAGCGGCTGGCGTAGAGCTTCTTTCCAGAGGCGGGATTGCCGGTGAGCGCGGGAAGCTTGACCAGGCCGCGGCTCTCGTAGGGCTGCCCTTGGGGGGCAGCGCGGGAAAGCCATTGGATATAGGCGACCAGGGCCTTCATCCCGGGGCTACCGGCGGGCGGCGGCACGCCGTTTTCGCTGCGGGCAAAGCACTCCTGGATGCGGTTGACGAGGGTGATGGTGTGGCCGGCACGCTGGCTGTACCGCGGGAAGAGGTTGGCGACATCGATCATCGGCATGGCGTAGTCGGCGGTGCCGCTCTCGAGATGACAGTCCCCGCAGGAGAGCAGATTACCGGTATAGGAATGCGCCATCGTTGGAGTGGAATCGAAGATCAGCCTGCCGCGGAGGGCGAGGCTGGAGGGCCCAATGTTGCTCTCGAGGATGGCTGAGGAGTTTCCGGAGTGCTTCTTGCAGCCTGACGAAGATAAGGACAGCACTAGAGCGGTCAAGACGGCGAGCCAGAGCGGGAGAGCGCGGGTGCGAGAAGTGGGATTGGGCATGAGGGAAAAGGGGGAGTCCCACGAGCATGATAACCGGTGAGCCGAGGGAGGTGATTCCACCATGCGAGGCGCAACCAGCGCAGCGCCCAAACAACTCCATTCGCAGGCGGAGCTTCCGAACACGCAAAGAGGACTCGGGCGATGAAGCACCCAACGAACAATGCGGGAATGCCAGGCGGCCATCCCGTGACAGCCCAGCACAAGACGAAGCCGGCGAGCGAAGTTCAAGGACGCGGCCCGAAGGTGGCCGCGGACGAGGAGGAAGCGATGCGGCGCAAGCAGGCTCCTGCTCGGGAGGACGAAGCAGCGGAGGCGGAGAAGCCTCAGGTCGCGGAGATCGAAAGCATCCTGGCCGCTTTCCGGCATTGACTAGGCTGCAACACAACGCCCGCGTCTCAGAGAGACGCGGGCGTTGTGTTGACGGGTGATTACCGGCCTGGTGTTACGCCTTTGCCGAGGTCAGGGCGCCGAGGTCGGCGGCCATCTTCTCGGTGGAGAAGGCTTCGAGCACGTCACCTTCCTTGAGGTCGCTGAAGCCGGCGATACCGATGCCGCACTCCATGCCGTTGGTGACTTCGCGGACGTCGTCCTTGAAGCGCTTGAGCGAACCGATCTTGCCCTTGAAGACCTGCTCACCACCGCGCATCACCTTGATCTCGGTATCGCGGCGGATGACGCCGTCGCGCACCGAGCAGCCGGCGATGGTGCCGACCTTGGGAATGCGGAAGATGTTCAGGACCTCGGCGCGGCCGACGTAGTTCTCCTTGAAGACCGGTTCGAGCAGACCCAGCATGGCGAGGCGAATCTCGTCCTGCAACTCGTAGATGATCGAGTGCATGCGGATATCGACATTCTCCTGCTGAGCGAGATCGGCAGCTTTTCGCTCGGGACGCACATTGAAGCCGATGATGATGGCGTTGGAGGCCGTGGCGAGCAGCACGTCGCTCTCGGTGATGGAGCCGACGCCAGAGTGGATGACCTTGATGCGCACCTTCTCGGTGGACATGCGGACGAGCGAGTCGGCCAGCACTTCGACCGAGCCGGTGACGTCGCCCTTGAGGATGAGTGGCAGGTCCTTCACGCCAGCCTGGCGAATCTGCTCGGCCAGGCCTTCGAGCGAGACGCGGGAGCTCTTGGCGAGCTGGGCCTCGCGCTCCTTCATCTTGCGGTACTGGGCGATGTTCTTGGCCTTGTCGCGGTCGGCGACCACCAGGAAGGTGTCACCGGAGTCAGGCAGCGACTCGAGGCCGAGGACTTCGACCGGCGTCGAGGGGCCGGCTTCGTCGATGGCGCGACCGCGGTCGTCGAACATGGCGCGGACCTTGCCGAAGGTGTTGCCGACGATGTAGCTGTCGTTGACCTTGAGGGTGCCGTCCTGGACCAGGACCGTGGCGACGGCGCCACGGCCGCGATCGAGCTTGGCTTCGAGGACCGAACCGACCGCCTTGCGGCCGGGCATGGCCTTGGGCGCCTTGATGTCGGAGACCAAGCAGATCATCTCGAGGAGCAGATCGAGGTTCATGCGCTTCTTGGCCGAAACCTCGACGAAGACGGTCGAGCTCTCGCCGCCGCCTGCCCACTCTTCAGGGATGAGGCCGCGATCGGCGAGTTGCTTCTTGACGCGATCCGGATTGGCCTCGGGCTTGTCGATCTTATTGACGGCGACGATGATCGGCACCTCGGCCGCCTTGGCGTGATCGATGGCTTCGAGGGTCTGGGGCATGACGCCGTCGTCGGCGGCGACGACGATGACGACGATGTCGGTCACCTTGGCGCCGCGGGCGCGCATGCGGGTGAAGGCCTCGTGGCCCGGGGTGTCGAGGAAGACGATCTCGCGGCCGGAAGCCGGGGAGCCTTCCTTGGCGAACTTCACCTTGTAAGCGCCGATGTGCTGGGTGATGCCGCCCGCTTCGCCGGCGGCAACGTCGGTTTCGCGGATGGCGTCGAGCAGCGAGGTCTTGCCGTGGTCGACGTGGCCCATGACGGTGACAACCGGGGCGCGGGGCACCTCGAGCTCATTGGCATTGGGGGCTTCGACCACTTCCTCGATGGCCTGATTGGCGAGCTCTTCTTCGTAGCTGATGACGGTGGCGCCGGCGCCAAACTTGGCGGAGACGTCCTTGACCATCTCGGCGTCGAGCGACTGGTTGACAGTCACGAAGAGGCCGCTCATGAGCAGCGAGGCGATGAGGTCCTTGGCGCGAATCTCGAGCTTCTCGGCCAGGTCCTTGACGCTGATGCCCTCGGTGACGGTGATCTCCCGGGTGATGGGAATCGGCTCGTTGCTGAGGTGCATGCCGCTATAGCGTGGCGGCGGCTGAAAGCCCTTCATCGGGCCTTCTTTGGTCTTGGGATACTGCTGCTGGCCTCGGCCGCGGCCGCGCGAAGGCGCACGCTGCGGACGGCCTGCTTCGGTGGGCGGCGGCGCGCCACCAGGTCCGGGACGCGGACCACCAAAGCCGGGACGAGGTCCGAAGCCCGGACGGGGCGCAAAGCCAGGCCGCGCTCCAGGGCCGCCAGGGGTAAAGCCGCCGGGGGCGCTGCGGGTGGGATGCTTGGGGCGCGGACCACCGGCATACTGGCCGGGAGCCGCGGGACGCTGTCCGGGAGCGCCGGCAGGGCGGCGGTCAAAGATAGGCTTGCCACGCTGCAAGCCGGTGCCCGTGGGCGGCGGTAGCGGATTGGGCTGAATGGTCGCCTTGTAGACCGGACGCGGACCGGTCTGCGGCATCACCATGCGACGGACGGGCGCGGCCGGAGCTGCCGGAGCCGCGGGGGCAGCCGGCGCAGCAGCGGCAGGGGCTACCGGAGCTTCAGCAGCAGGCGCGGGAGTGTGAGCAACCGGAGCAGCAGCGAGCGCTTGAGCGGCCGCTGCCGGAGCGGGCGCGGTGGCAGCAGGAGCTTCGGGGGCCGGAGCGGGCGCGGCACGCATCTCCACCGGCGGGGCGGGCGCAGCAGCAGGCGCGGGCGGGGCAGCGGTAGCGGGCCTAGCGGCCACAGGCGGCTCGGCCGGGCGCGGAGCTTCTTCGCGCGGCGGCTGTGGCGCGGCGGGCGGCTTCACGACCACTGTTCCGGGCGGAGGCGCCACCACCACCACCGGGCGTTGCGGAGCAGCGGCAGCGGCTGTAGCAGGTTTTGCAGCGGGCGGCGCAGGCTTGGCAACCACGGGGCGCACCGGGGGCTTCGACGCGATGGCTGGCGCGGCCGGCGGCGGCGCTACGATGGGCGGCGCGCTGCGCGGCTGGGGAACAATCTTTCTTGGCGCCGGAGCCGGAGTCGCCGGAGCAGCCGCGATGGGGGGCGCGGCTTGCGCGGCCGGCTTGGCCGCGGGAGGCGCTGGAGCAGCAGGCGGCTTTGCGACCACACGCCCGTAGCGCGCCTCTTCCTCGGCTTCCTTCTTGCGGGCCAGCACGGCCTTCAGCACATCTCCGGGCTTGGAGATATGCGACAAATCAATCTTGGGAGCGATTGCGGGGGCGCCAGACCGGGAGGAGCCGCTGCCAAACGACCGCGAATCCCGATTGAAATGCGCACGAACCTTGTCCGCCTCGTCGGCTTCCAGCGAACTGGAATGGGTCTTGCCCGCGCCCATTCCGAGCTCCGTCAAAACATCGAGCACCTGACGGCTTTTGACTTCCAACTCGCGCGCGAGATCGTTGATTCGAACCTTACTCATCCGCCTCTTTTCAAATCCTTGCCGCCACAACCTAGTCGCTCATAGCTACCTCATGGCAATGGCTGCTGGTAAAACTTACCCGTTGTCCAATGGCGCGGCACATCACTCGCCGGCCGCCTGTTCCTCTGTCTTCTCTTCCGATGCCGGTTCAACCGCAGCTTCGACTTCCGCCGCAGCTTCCTGGTCCGATTCTGCCGGGGCCTCTTCCGCCGCCGGGGATGCCGCTTCTTCCGCGGTCTCCGGGGCAGCTTCGCCGCCTTCTGCAACGGCCGCCGCGCCGGCCTGCTCAGCTTCAAACTGACCGAAGTAGTGGCGCACCGCGACGCTGATCTTTTCAAGCGTCTTTTCGCCGATGCCGGGGATCTCTTCGAGCTGCTCGGGGGTCATGTCGGCCAGCGACTCGACGGTGGTGACGCCGGCGGCCACCAGCTTCTGAATGATGGTGTCGCCCAGCTCGGTGACCTGCTCGATGGGGGTGGTGGGAGCGCCGGCCAGCGCCTGCATCTGCTGCTCGACTTCCTGACGCTTCTCCTCCTCGCTCTTGATGTCGATCTTCCAGCCCAGCAGCTTGGCCGCGAGGCGCACGTTCTGGCCCTTCTTGCCGATGGCCAGGGAGAGCTGGGTGTCGTCGACGATGACTTCGAGCTGTTTTTCGGTCAGGTCGGTAATCGAGACGCGGCTGACCTTGGCCGGCTGCAGAGCCTTTTCGGCAAAGGTCGTGATCTCGTCCGAGTACTCGATGATGTCGATCTTCTCGCCGCGCAGCTCGCGGATGATGGACTGCACGCGCATGCCCTTCATGCCCACGCAGGCGCCCACCGGATCCACATCCTTGTCGCGCGACTGCACGGCGATCTTGGTGCGCTCGCCGGCCTCGCGGGCAATGGCCTTGATGACCACGGTGTTGTCGTAGATCTCCGGAACCTCGGACTGGAAGAGGTTCTGGACCAGTTCCGGAGCGGCGCGGCTGACGACCACCTGCGGTCCCTTGGCGGCGCGGTCCACTTTGAGCAGCACCACGCGGACGCGCTCGCCCACGGTGAACTGCTCCAGGCGCGACTGCTCGCGCTTGGGGCAGCGGGCCTCGGCCTTGCCGAGATCGAAGATCACGTCCTGGCCTTCCACGCGCTTGACGGTGGCGTTCAGCACCTCGCGCTCGCGGTGCGCATACTCCTGGAACACCGTGTCACGCTCGGCCTCGCGAACCTTCTGAAAGATGATCTGCTTGGCCAATTGAGCGGCGATGCGGCCCAGCGGAGTGGTATCGCGATACATGCGAATCTCGCTGCCCACTTCGACGCCGGGGGCCAGCTCACCGGCCTCGGCCAGCGTGATCTCGTTGACCGGATCTTCGATCTGGTCTTCGTCGGCCACCACGGTCTTGTACACGTAGGCGGTGATCGCGCCGGTCTCCTTGTTCAGTTCGCCGCGCATGTTCTCCTGGGTCTTGTAATACTTGCGCGTGGCCAGAGCGATGGCCTCTTCGACCGCGCCCACCACAACCGCGGGGTCGATTCCCTTCTCCTGACTCAGGAGCTCGATGGTTTCATACAAAGCGCTGGCCATAACCTGCTTGCTCTCTTCGATTCCCGGCGTCCCTGTTGCGACGCCGCACGTTCAGTGGTTCGTTCGTTGCCAAGGTTCGATGCAGGCAGAGTCCGCAAGGCGCATTTCCGGATGGCCCTCGGGCCCCGGAGCCGGATCGCCGGCGCCGGATGCGCAGCACGCCGCCTTCAAATCTCCGGCACGAGGTTGGCCCGCTCGATATTGGCGAGCTCGATTTCAACCACGTTCACGCCGGCTTTGCGGCTCTTGCTGTTCTGCTTCATGGCCGCCAGATCGACCGTGATCTTGTTGGTCGCGGAGGAGGGTTCGGCTCCTGCCACCAGGCGGCCCTGCCAGTGCCGGTTATTGCGCACCGGCTCGAACGTCCGTATCTTCACCAGGCAACCAGCAAACCGGTCGAAATCCTCCGGCCGGCTCAATTTGCGGTCCAGGCCCGGCGAGCTCGCTTCCAGCGTGTACTCGCCACCCGGGACCAGATCTTCCACGTCCAGCAGGGTTCCAAAATCGCGGCTGAAGGCGGCACAATCCTCGTGGGTGACGCCGGAAAGCTGCTCGACGCTCAGCTTGCCTTCGACCAGCCTCTCGGGCAGGCCTTCCGTATTTCCAGCGGCGGCGGCCGCGGCGATCTCCGCCTGCAACAGTGCCCTTCCCGCGGCGTTCTTTTCCAACGCGATGCGGAGCGCCCGCTCCTTACCGGAACCGGCGAACTCCAGGTCCACCACGTCGAGCCCATGAGACGCGGCCACGCGTTGTGCGGCCGTCCGGATTTCGTCGATCATGGCTGTCATTCGCTCCTATACTGCTCAATCGGCGGCGCTTCCGATCTCTCGCACTTGCTGCCGACGGCGCCGGCCACTCCCGGCCAAACCGCCAAATGCGCCCCAAATAAAAAGTGGGCGTTCAGCCCACTCATCTCTCCGCCAGCCGGTGTGCACACGGAAAACAGCCTGGCGAACAAATTCGTCGCACTCCGAGAATACCGCGAATCGGGATGGAATTCAACGGCGGGCCGGAACGCGCGCCCGGAATGCGGTCCGCGGGGCACGGCGGCAGCACAGCTATCGAGAATTCCACGGACAGAGGGCTCGGGGGAATCCCGATTGTAGGTGTCACCAGACAGTTGGTATAAAGGCGATATACCGTTCTTCCCCAAAGGCTCCCTAGTGTCACTACAAAATCCGTCCCACGTGACGCCCGGCCGTCGACTGCGCGTGTTGATCGTTGATGATGAACACGCCGTTGCCGACTCTCTGGCGCTGATCCTCAAAATGAGCGGGTACAACTCGCTGGCCGTCTATGCAGGCCTTGACGCGGTGGCCGCCATCCCTGCCTTCCATCCCGATGTCGTGCTGTCGGACGTGATGATGCCCGACATGGATGGCTTCGAACTGGCGGAACACCTGGCCGAGACCTACCCGGACTGCAAGGTGCTGCTGATGTCGGGCAACGATGCCGCCATCACCCTCGCGGAGCAGAGCCTGGCGACCAGCAAATTCCTCAACGTGCTGACGAAGCCCGTGCGGCCCCAGACGATCCTGGACTTCCTGGCCGCCTGCGCAGAAGCTCCGGCGGTTGGATAAGCTCTGGTCTATCATTCAGGCTGCGCGAGCGAGCAATGCTCAGCAATCCGCGCGGCTGAGTTGCGTACCCGCGCCGATCGGCATGCGGCGAACGCTACCCTCCCGAACGGACCGGCGGTCGAGAATCGAGCCTACCGGTCTTGTGGGTTGAACTCCCGATTGAACGCAGGCCTGAACCGGGATACAACAAGAGCATCGTTCCTCCCCAAAGGTTCCACGTGATGTATTCAACCAATTCCTCTCGCCGGCCAGCGCGCCGCTCGCTGCGCGTGCTGATTGTCGATGACGAACACACGCTCGCCGATTCGCTGGCGATGATCGTCCAGTACAGCGGGCACGATTCGCTTGCGGTCTACACCGGCCGGGAAGCGGTCAACGCGATGCAGACCTTCCACCCCGATGTCGTGCTCTCCGATGTGATGATGCCGGGAATGAATGGATTTGAGCTGGTCGGGCATCTGGCCGAGCACTTCCCTGACTGCAAGGTGCTGCTGATGTCCGGCGCGCACAGCGCCGTGGAGATCGCGGAAGAGCACACGACCAGGGGACGCTTCATGAATGTGCTTCCCAAGCCGGTGCTGCCCCAGACTATTTTGAAGTTCGTTGCCAGCTGCGCGGAAGCGCCAGCGATGGGCTGACGCCGGCGACGGGCTGAACTGCCCGCGTGTACGCCTGAACCAGCCTCAGCGGCTCCAGCCGCTGAGGTCTGCTCTTTCCCTTTTGTCCTTCAATCAAAGCTTTTGCCACCGCGGTTACTGAACGGTGACGGTGATCGTGTTGCTGGCGGTGAGCGATCCGGAGGTTGCGGTGATGGCGATGGTGTACTGGCCGGAGCTGGTGCCGGAGTTGGCGCTGCTGCCGGAGTTGGTCCCGTTGGCGCCGCTCAAGGAGCCGCTGCAGGCGCTCACGCCCGCCAGCGCGACGGCCAGGAGCACCGCCATCCCGAGCAGTTGCGACCAGCGCCGCCTGCGCACCGGCACAAGGCAGAAGAGCAGACAGGCGAGAGCCGCACCGCCCGCAGGCTTCCATCCTCCGGTGGCGGGTTTCACCAGTTGCGCGGTGCTGCTTGCGGAGGCGGTTTGCACGATCAGCTTTGCGGTGGCCGGCTGCGATCCGGATACGTTCAGGGCAGACGGAGTGAAGGTCAACCCGGGAAGATTGTGCGCACCGGCGGGGGTGGATACGATGGCAGCCGTCAGCGTCACCGTCCCGGTAAAGCCGTTCACCGGCGTCACGGTCACGACGGAGACGTTTCCGCTGGTATCGCCTTTGGCGACAGAGAGCGAGCCGGCCTGAACGCCGAAGCCGGCATTGGCCGGCAGCGTCACTTCCACGGCTGCTGTCGCCGTCGCGGCGGCGTAGTTGGCGTCTCCTGAATAGGTGACGGTGACGGTGTTCTGGCCGGGGGGCAGATCGCCCGCGGGGATGGAGATCGCCGTGCCCCCGTACTGAACGGCGATGGTCGCGGAGTATCCCGAAGAACTCACTTGCAGATTGCCGGTAGGCAGCGGCCCGGTGGTCCCGCCCGACAGCGCGACATTCAACGCCGCCGGCTGGAGAGTGGTGATGGTCGAGGCGCCGGCGGTGACGCTCAGGGCGGGGGTGGCTTTGGAGACACTGACGGCAACCGGGACCGAGGCCGCGTCGTAGTACAGAGGCGAATCGGCACCGGGGCTGTAGGTAATGGTGAATTGGCTGACGCCGCCGCTGAAGGCGCCGGGGGGCAGCGTCACCGTCGCCGCGCCGTTACTGAGCGCCGCAGCCACCGGCGCAAATCCACTTTCCCCTACCTGAACGGACCCCGCCGGGGTGGGATTGCCCCCGCCGCCACTCACCACGATGGAGAAGACCAGCGGCTGCACCGGGGTGGGATTCGCGGTGACCGGGTTCACAGCAAGCGCTGGAAGAATCTTCTGCGCCAGCGAGACCGCCGCAGTGGCATTGGTCGAGGCGCTGGCATAGGAGGAAGCGCTCTGCGCATCGGGCGTGTAGCGTACGGTCAGCGGGTCGTATCCCGCGGGGAGCGCGCCGACCGGAAGGTTCACGATGGCGGTGCCGCCAGCCAGGATGGTGGGCGGGGAGCTATAACCGGCTGTTGAGACCACCACCGTGCCTGTGGGGGTGGGATTGCCGCTGTATCCACTCACGGCGACCGGCACGGCCAGCGGTTGCGCAGTTGTGGTCTGGAGGCTTGCTGCCGCGACACCGATGAGAGGAGTGATGAGGCCGCCCTGGTTGGTGATGAGCGTCGATACGGCGGTGCTGAGGTAGAGGGTGGCCGCGGCGGCATCGGGGGTGTAGGTGACGGTCACCGTGTCATTGCCCGGCGGGAGAGCACCTGCGGGGATCTGGAGGACCGCCTCCGCGGCGGGCAGCGAGCCGGAAGCCAGCGTCAGAGGCAGAGGGCCGCTGGCGTAGCTGCCGCTGACCGCGCTGACGGTACCGGTGGGAGCCGGATTGCCGGAGGCGCCACGCAGACTGACGGCGAGCGTGACCGCCTCCGTGTTGGTGATGACGGTGGCCGACGGGGACAAGATCATGGTCGGCTGGATGTACTGGGGAGCCGACACGGTGAGCTGCGCGGTTCCCGAGGCCGCGCTGTAGATGTTGGCGCTGGCGGAATCGGGCGTGTAGCTGACCGAAACCGGATAGCTGGCCATGGCTAGCTTGCCCGCCGGGATCACAACATAGACAAAGCCGTTCAGCAGCGGGGTAGAGGCCGAGGTGTAGCTGCCGGCGGTGAGCGCGACGTCCCCGGTGGGCACATTCGAGTAAGGGCCGCCGGTGACATTGATGCCGATCCAGATGTCCTGATTGACCGGGGCGGTGCGCGAGTTCACGCTGACGGTGGGGGTGAAGATGCTGGTTGCCGTGTCCCAGGCAGCGACGAACCTGGCTGCGTCGAGGGAGCCGAGTCCGGTGACCTCATCGTAACCGTCGCCCACCAGGTAGCCGGCCTGCACGCCGCTGAGCCCGCTGGGCCCGGCAATGCTGTTGTTGCACATGCTGGGCAGGCTGGCGCTGCACGAGCCGACGCCGCTGGAGGTAACGGTGACATCGTGGAAGGCGGCCGGGGCACTGCGCGACATCTGATAGATGCCGGGGTTGAGATCGCCCTGGGGCCCACCGAGGCTCTGGTCGAGAAGCGCGGCAACAGCGGCCATGGAGGGAGCGGCCGCCGAGGTCCCAGAGAAGATGGTGAAGGTAAGGCCGGTGGTGGTGCTGACGCAGTTTCCGCCGCCGGCGGCAAAGCAGGCAAAGTAGCCGTCGTGCTGCGCTGCGGAGAAAGACAGGTCGGGGGTATAGCGCCCGGTGCCGGCTGCCGGCACGCCGGCGATGCCTTTCTGCCAGGTAGGCGTGGCGACGTACTGGCTCACGCCCCCGCCGGAGGCGGCGACGAGTGCGGTTGAGCCGTTCCACGATTCATTCCAGCCGCCTTCGGGGATGTAGCCGGTGGCGGTTGTGCCCAGCAGGCCGGCATTGCCGCCCCAGTAGAGGTTGCTATTGGGGTCGTTGAACTGGGTTCCGCCGACGCAGGTGGTGTAGGGGGAGGCGCAGATGTAATTGGGACTGTCTGCCTGGGTGACGGCAGGCGGCGTGGTGAATCCGTCGTCGCATCCGGCTGCGCCGGAGTCGCCCGAGGAGACGAAGGTGGAGATGCCTTCGGCGGCAGCCTGTTGAAAGAGGGTATTCCAGAAGCTCACGCCGGAGGGGCCGGCATCCAGTTCGCAGTCGCCGAAGCTGATGTTGAGGACATGGGCGGGAACCGGGGTGGTGTTGACCAGATACTGCGCATCGGCTTCGATGCCGCCGCTGTCGGCGGTTGCGACCACCAGCAGCAGATTGGCCCCGGGCGCAGTGGAGGCGGCGCGCAGAACGTCGAGTGTAGCCTCGCCCTGATCGGCAACCGAAACATTCGAAGGCGGCGGCGAGGTATAAGCCGGACCGGGATCGGCACCCCCAAAGGCGGTGGGCACGACGACGGTGGGATTGGAGAAGTTCACACCCAGGACGCTCTTGAAGTTGTCGAGGTCGGCGGGGTCGACGCGGGCGCGGCCGACGATGCCGATGGTCTGACCGGCACCGGTCAGGCCGTTGGGCAGGTCGTAGATGGCGGCGAAGTCGCCTGGGCTGAGGAAGTGAGCGCCGCTCGTCGTGGTGAGATCGGGCGCGTCCATACGCATGGCGGAGGAGGCGTGCTGCGGCTGCTCAGTGATGGAGTACAGGCCCTGCACGGCGCGGATCGCCGGAGCTACAGCAGCGGGAATGGTGGGGTTGGAGGCGACCGACATCCGCTGGAGGCCGTTCACGCGATAGAGATGGAGGGAGGTTCCGAAGGCACGATTGACATCGGCCGCCGTGCCCCCGAATCCAATGAATGCTTTGCTGGGCGCTACCCAGTTCACGTGCAGCCCCTGCGCCTGCAACCAACCGGTGAGGGTGGCGATGTCGGCATCGGAGGGGCCGAAACGCTGCCCGACTTCGGCGGGGGTGAGCCAGTGGTGGTAGTCGGGCGAGGCGGGATTCTGCTGCCCGGCCAGGAACTGCTCGAGGGCGGCCTGTTGCGCGGCGGGTCGATTGAGGACCAGAGTCAGCGATTCGATCTGCTGAGCCGGCGGCAGCGGCCCGAGGTCGTTGGCCGGGTTGGCCCAGAGCGGATGGTGCTGGGCGAGCACCTGCACGCGGGACGCATCGACGGCAGTGGAGATGAGGCGCGCCGGGGTCTGCGCGGCAAGCGCGGCGGCAACGCTGATCTGCGCCAGCAGAAGCGCGCTGGTGAAACCCATTCTCCCTTGCCGCGCCAAGCGCATTCCAACACCTTCACTTCGAGGCAAGCCCTCGGAGATACACAGACCTGGAGGCCCCGCTCCAAAGGATTGGATCGGTTCGGGAGACCACACCAGAACCAGGCATCAGGCACAGGCTGGACAGGAGACTTATCGACTGTCCGGGAAAGAACCTGCAGCGCCGGAGAACATCAGGATGGATTCAGGCTGATAAGCCCATTGTGCATGGGGTTGGTGGGGAAATCAAGGGGAGGAAGTGTCCGGATTTCCCACACCTGCGCGGTGGGGAGATCCGGGGGCCGGATTATCCTGAGCACAGCGCGCCCATGAGCGATTTTGCCCAAACCGTGAAGCAGCAGGTCGACATCGTGAAGGTGATCGAGGGCTACATCCGGCTGCGCAAGGCCGGAGCGCAGAACTTCACCGGCCTGTGCCCCTTCCACAAGGAAAAGAGCCCCTCGTTTTCGGTGCATGCGGTGCGGCAGTTCTACCACTGCTTCGGGTGCGGGGTCTCGGGGGATGTGTTTTCGTTCGTGGGCAAGATCGAGAACGTCTCTTTCCCGGAAGCGGTGCGGATGGTGGCGCAGAAGGCGGGGATTCCGCTGCCCAAGCGGGAGTTCTCCTCGCCCGAGCAGGCCGCGGAAGCACGGCTGCGGGGCAAGCTGCTGGACCTGCACGAAGCGGCGGCGGCGTGGTTTGAGGAGCAACTGCGCGGCCCCGAGGGAGCGCTGGCCCGCGAATATCTGGGCGGCCGGGGTCTGGACGGAAACGGGATCAAGACCTTCCGCGTGGGCTATTCGCCGGACAGCTTTCACGCGCTGCGCGACTACCTGAGCCCTATGGCGGACACGGAGACGCTGCGGCAGAGCGGGCTGTTCAGCTCGAAGGAGCAGGGCGACGGCAGTTTCGGGCCGCTCTACGACAGGTTCCGCAAGCGGGTGATGTTCCCGATCTGCAACGAGAGCGGGCGGGTGATCGCGTTTACGGCGCGGACTCTCGAAACCGGCGAGAAGGCCGGTCCCAAGTACCTGAACTCGCCGGAGACGCCGCTCTACTCCAAGGGCAACGTGCTGTTCAACCTGGACAAGGCGAAGACGGCAATCCGGCAATTCGAGTTTGCCCTGCTGGTGGAAGGGCAGATGGACTGCATCAGCGTCTATCTGCGCGGCTTTCAGAACGTGATCGCCACCAGCGGAACGGCCTTCACCGAGCAGCAGGTGGGGCTGCTGCGGCGGCACACCTCGCAGGTTGCGGTGAACTTCGATCCCGATGCCGCGGGGGCGAACGCCGCGGAGAAATCGATCTCCCTGCTCACGGAAGAAGGCTTTGCCATCAAGATTGTGACGCTGGAGGACGGGCTGGATCCGGACCGCTACATCCGGGAGCGGGGCGCGGACGCCTACCGGAACGCGATCCGCGGCGCGCGCCGGCAGTCCGATTACCTGATCGAGCGGGCGCGGCAGCTTTTTCCCGGGGCCAGCGCCGAGCAGAAGGTAAAGGCCATGAACTACCTGCTGCCGCATATCCGGCGGATTCCGGAGAAGCTGGCGCGGGACCAGTTTGCGATGGACGCGGCGCAGAAGCTAGGCATCGACTCGGCAGTGCTGCGCGAGGAGCTGCGGCAGGCGGCGCTGAAGCGCCGGGAGCGCGTGGAGACGCGGACAACACTGCTCACCGAGGTGGAGCGGGTTCTGCTGCGGGCGCTGGCCATAACCGATCCAGATTTTGAGGAGGCACGGCGGCTGGCAGCCGAGGCGGTGCAGGCGCAGCCAGAATGCTTTGAGCATCTCGCCTCGGCCGGAGCGCTGCGCGCGCTGGCGGCGCGAGGGGCTGGCGATCCGATGGATGCCGTCCCGGAGCAGGACCAGCGGGCGCTGCTGGCCGAAGCCCTGCTGCATGAGACCCGCCCGCCCGCGGAGCCCGAAGTGCGCAGCGCCGTTCAGGAGGTCGAAGAGCGCATGATCGAGCACCGGCAGCGGGAGCTGCGCGCCCGGATTGCGGAGGCCGAGCGGCGCGGCGACTACACCGAATTGGCGCAGTTGGCCCAGCAGAAGATGCAGCTCGACCGGGCGCTGCGGGAGATGCATCGAGCGCAAAGTGGAGCGGGGGGATAAGCTCCCGTCTCCCGAAGCGGAAGAAGCTGCTTCAGAGGCTGGCCGCGCCAGGCCCAGCGGAACTTGAGGGGAATGCGCAGGCCGAGCCGCGCATGGACAGGGCGCTTCTCTGGCTGCTGGCTTTGAGCGGCGGGCGGCGGCGCCCCCAAATTTGCCCCTGGGCCCTCCAGATTTGCGTCCAAATCCTTGTTTTCACGTCTAAAAAGGCAGGGATCAGCGCAGGTCCGGTGAGCTCGGCAGCCGGGCTCA
>JAJZCY010000046.1 GCA_021828835.1 Acidobacteriota bacterium
GATCGAAGATCTCGAACACTACCGCCCTTCCACCGTCACCCATCTCTACGACCGGAACGGTCAACTGATTGGCACCATTGCCCTACAGCAGCGCATTATCGTTGGCTACAACGATTTCGCGCCCATCCTGCGCGAAGCGGTGATCTCCATCGAAGACAAGAACTTCGAATCCCACGCCGGCATCAACGTCTTTCGCGTGCTGGGCGCGGCCATCCACGACATCCGCAGCCACAGCCGCGGCCAGGGCGCCTCCACGCTCACCATGCAACTGGCGCGCAACCTGTTTCTCAACGACGACCGCAACTTCAGGCGCAAGATTCAGGAAGCCTACCTCGCCATCCAGATCGAGCGCGCCTTCACCAAGCAGCAGATCTTCACGCTCTACGGCAATCAGATCTACCTGGGCAGCGGCATGTACGGCTTCGAGGCCGCGTCAGAGTACTACTTTTCCAAGCACGCAAAGGATCTGAACCTCACCGAGGCCGCCCTGCTGGCGGGATTGCCCAAAGGGCCGGTGGCCTTCTCCCCGCTGCTCTACCCTGAGCGCTCGCTGCGGCGGCGCAATCTGGTCATCAGCGAGATGGAATCGGACGGCAAGATCACCCATGCCGAAGCGGTGGCCGCACGCGCTGCTCCCCTGGGCCTGCACATCTCCCAGCCGGGCATCGCCGTCGCGCCCTGGTTTCAGGAAGAGGCCCGCCGCGAACTCGATGAACGCTTTGGCTCCGAAGAGGTCGGCCAGGCCGGTTTGAAGGTCGAGACCACCCTCGATCTGAATCTGCAAAAGACCGCCAACCGGGCCGTGCTAGACGGGCTGGCCGCCGATGAGCGCCGCCACGGCTGGACGGGCGAGTTACCCA
The DNA here is from genome assembly GCA_021828835.1 of Acidobacteriota bacterium. Lineage (GTDB taxonomy): Bacteria > Acidobacteriota > Terriglobia > Terriglobales > Acidobacteriaceae > Telmatobacter. The sequence goes on from JAJZCY010000046.1 coordinate 861, forward strand.
ACGTGCTCGCCGCGGGAGCCACCCTCGACGGCTATCGTCACCCGGACTGGACGGCTAAAGCGCAGCCCGGCGACTATGTGCATGCGCTGGTAACCCGCGTGCTCCCACTGGAAATGGATGCGCGCATCGGCCCGCCGGGACAGCCGGGCTCCTCCATTATCCTGCTGCCGCCGGACTGGCAGTGGACCGGCCGGCGCACCGCCGACACCCTGGTCAAGCCGGGCGACATCATCTACGTGCACCTGAGCGCGCAAACCGAAGGCGGCGTCGAGCGCGCCTCGCTGGAACAGGACTCCGGCATGCAGGGCGCGCTGATGGCCATCGACAACACCAGCGGCGATGTACTGGCCATGGTAGGCGGGCGGGATTACGCGCTCTCCGTCTTCAATCGCGCCACCCAGGCTGAGCGGCAGGTCGGATCGAGCTTCAAACCGTATGTCTACACCGCGGCCATGGAGGACGGCATGAAGCCCTCCGACATCATCATCGATGGTCCGGTGCGCTGGGGCAGCTACGTTCCCCACGACTACGAAAACAACTTCAAGGGCCCGATGACGCTCACCACCGCGTTTGCCGATTCGCGCAACATCCCCGCCCTCAAGCTGGCTGCCCACGTCGGCATCCAGAATGTCATCGCGATGGCCCACCGCTTCGGCGTCACCTCGAAGATTCCACCTTATCTGCCGATCGCGCTCGGAGCAGTCGGCATCACCCTCCAGGAACAGGTGGCCTCCTATTCGGTCTTTCCCAACGACGGCATCCGCGTTGCCCCGCACCTCATCCGCAAGGTCATGAACGCAGACGGCATCACTCTCTGGGAAGACAAGCCCCAGGTCCGGCAGGTGATCGACCAAAAGACGGCGCGCACCATGATGACCCTGCTGCAAGCCGTGACCTCCCATGGCACCGGCGCAGCCGCGATGCAATTGAACCATCCTCTGGGCGGAAAAACCGGCACTACCAGCGACTTCACCGATGCCTGGTTCCTCGGCTTTTCGCCCTCGGTTACCTGCGGCGTGTGGGTGGGCTACGACAGCCGGCAGTCGCTCGGCAACAAGCAGACCGGCGCCGTCGCTGCGCTGCCGATCTGGATGACTTTCATGAAGGCGGCCATTGCGGGCAAGCCCGATGAGCAGTTTCCGGGAGTGGATGATCCGCCGGCAACCGCCGCGCCTGCCAATCTGGCCCTGGTCCGCGGAGCCCCGGATCAGCGGCGGTAAAGATCAGGCAGCCGCGCTCGCCTCTTTTTCAGTCCTCAGAGCGAGAACCCAGCAGGTCCATTCAAGTGGGTGGCTGCAGGTGCGCACCCCGCCGATGAGAATCGGCAGGCGCCTGCCATCGCGCAGGATCAGATCTTTTTCAAAGGGAATGCAGGTGCCGTCGCTGCGCAACTCATCCAGCGCGCGCGCATCCCGGGCGATGTGCTCCCGTGGCGTCATGGCGATCCAATCTACCTTCCCCGCACGCAACTCTTCGCGCGTACAGCTCACCATCTCCAGAAAGGTATCGTTGGCTTCGAGAATGCGGCTCAGGTTCGCGCTTAATACGCCCAGGTGGGTAGAGGAAGAAAGCTCAGTCAGCAAAAGGCTGAGCCTTTGCTCCGGTTCGCTTAAGCGCATAGGGGCTCCGGGCATTAGGGAGCAATCCTGCCTTGCGGCCCCGAAACACCATTCCAGAGGTTCACTATAGCACGGTGCGGAATGAGTCCTTCGAACACTGGTTCCTAAGCGCTGCGGTTGTGTATTGCTAAAACAACATCCCCCGCTGCGCCTGCTACCTGAGCAGCCCGAAATAGCGCTTCGCACGCGCCGCGTCTTTAAAAATCTGCTGCTTCAGCGCCTCGGGCGAATCCCATTTCTTCTCGCCGCGCAAGCGATACAGATACTCCAGCTCCAATGGCGTGCTCTCGCCCAGATCCACCGGCTCAAAGTCCAGAATGTGCGACTCTACCGCAAACGAAGCCTCGCCGAAGGTCGGACGATTGCCGACGTTGGTCACTGCCTGAAAGGATCGGCCCGCAACCCGCAGGCAGGTGACGTAGACCCCCAAACCGGGCAGCAGCCCGTCGTATTCCGCCAGGTTCACCGTGGGCACCAGCAGCCGCGAACCGATGCCCCTGCCCCGCGCCTGGGTCGAGCGCACCGCAAAACGACGGCCCAGCATCCAGCGCGCGCGGCGAACATCGCCGGCGGAGATCATCGCCCGCACCGCGGAGCTTGACACTTCCAGCCCGCGCACCCGCACCGCGTCGTGCACATGCACCGCAAAGCCGAACTCCGCGCCGAACAGCGCCAGTTCCTTCACCCCGGCCGCGGCGCGATGCCCAAACCGAAAGCTCTGCCCTTCGTGGACCGCGCGCACATGCAAAGTCTCCGCCAGCACGCACTTTGCGAAATCCCGCCCCGGAATCCGGGCCAGCTCGCGGTCGAACGGCAGCACCAGCACCGCGTCGACGCCCGCCGCGCTCAGCAGACGCACACGCTCTTCCGTGTCCGGCGTAATCAGTCGCGGAGCCGTCGCAGGGCGCAAAAACCGCTCCGGATGGGGACTGAAAGTGATGGCCAGCGAACGAACTCCGCTGCTGCGCGCCTCCAGCACCGCGGCCCCCAGAATCTCGCGATGGCCCAGATGCACACCGTCAAAGTTGCCGATCGCCGCCACCGTGGGGCCGAAGTTGGTGGGCACGTCGCCCAGCGAACGAAATACCGGGACCGGCGGCTCCTGCCCGCGCGGCTGCGAACTGCGGCGAGAAGGATCGCTCATAGGGTCACGGGCAGGCTCAACCCGTCGTACGCCAGGCGGATGTTTTCAGGCAACATGCGGTTGGTCTCTTCATGGCCCAGGTCATGGGCGATGTGCGTAAGCCAGGTTTGACGCGCGCCGATCCGCTCCGCCCAGCCCACCGCCTGTTGCAGGGTCGCGTGGCTGGGATGCGGCGCGTGACGAAGCGAAGAAAGTACCAGCACATCCAGGTTCCGGAGCAGCTCGAAACTCGCCTCCGGAATGGTGCTCACATCCGTAAGATAGGCCGCCGATCCAAAGCGGAAGCCGCTGATCTCCAGATCGCCGTGCAACAGCGGCACACGCACGAACTCCACTCCGTGCAGCGCGGTCCGTCCGGACAGCGGATGCAGCGTCACCCGCGCCCGGTTCGGATAGGTCGACTGGGGCGAAAATGTGTAGTCGAAGATGCGCCGCAAGACCTCTGCCGTAGACTCATCCGCATAAAGCGGAATGGTGTCCCCGGGCAGAGAAGCCGCAAAGCTAAGCGGCCGCAGGTCGTCCATGCCCAGGATGTGATCCGCATGAGCGTGGGTGTAGAACACCGCGTCCACCTGGCGAATGCCGGCGTTCAGCGCCTGCTGGCGAAAATCCGGCCCCGTGTCGATGACCACCGTGCGCTCTCGCCCATCCGGCTCCTTCCAGCGCACCAGCGCCGACGGCCGCAGGCGCCGGTCGTGCGCATCCGCGGAGGTGCACACCGCGCACGGGCAGCCCACCGTGGGCACGCCCATCGAAGTTCCGGTCCCAAGAAAGGTCAAGGTGGCTTTCATACGACAGCTTCCTGCTTCCAGCTCATATCCATTCGCTGCCAGACAGGCGCGGACGCGGGCTTACCCGCGCCCCTGTTCCTTGCTGAGATGCCTGAGTTCCCTCTACCGCTTGGCCGGCGGTGGCGTGGGCGGGACGCTGGGCATGCTGATCATGCCCGTCAACTCCAGGAAGGCCATGCGCAGATCGTAGAGCACCGTCTGGAGCGTGCGCTCCTCCTGGGGCGTGAGATTGCCGCGGGTCTTCTCCGCCAGCACCCCAAGCAGGTCGATGGTGCTGCGCGCGCCAAGAATATCAACCTGCGGCCGCTGGCCCTCCTGCGTACCCGCCCCCATCTGGATCAGCGCCGACACATAGAACTGCTGGACCAGGTTGTCGAAGGTGACCGGCGGCGGCGCTCCGGCGCCCGGATTCTGCGCGCGCACCAGGTCCTCGAGCCGCTGGGCAGAGGCATCGTAGGCCTTCTTCTGCTCCTGGCTCTCTTCGGCCGTCGGCGGGGGAGGCATCCCCGGGCGGCTCTCCGCCTCGGCGGCAGCGTCTTCCGAAGGCTCTTCGCGCGGCGGCTGGCTGCTCACCAGGCGCGGCCCCGCAGGCGGTTCCTGCGGCGCCGCCGGCGAAGCAGGCTTCTGCGGCTCGTGGGAGGTTTCTGGTTGTTGTTCTTCTTCTTGCGCCTTCAGTTTGCGGCGGTCGATCACTTCAAATTTCGGGGTATCGCTCATGACTTATGGGTTCCCTCGAAGATTCGGTGGTGCGCTCAGAATTCTGGCCGTGCCGGATGCTTCCCCGCTGCCGTAGGCAAGGGGCTCGTTCTTGCTCTCCGCTTCGGCGCGGATCATCCCCAGGGCGAACGTGCGCGCTCTCCCGGACAATTTCAGTTCGGCGGCGCTGGTAATGTGGCCCGCCTCGGAGCCGTCCTGAAGCGTCAGCGCAGTGCCGGCGGCGGGAATCGCGCCGGTCAGTTCCAGCGGGCGCAGATGGCGGTGGACGTTGCCCCGCGAGCGAATCCGCTCCACGATCTCCTGGCCCAGATAGCAGCCCTTGTTAAAGTGCAGGGCGCGCATCTGCGAGGTCTCCTGAGGCAGATCGCGCTCCGTCATATCCACGCCGTAGAGCGGAACCGCCTCCACAATGCGATAAGCATTCACCGCCTCGAAGCCAACCCGCGTGGCTCCGGCTGTGCTCAGAGCCGACCAGAACAAAGGCAGGCCCGCGGTGGGCAGCCACAGCTCATAACGGGGCGCCAGCACGCCATACCCGCGCACAATGCGCACTCCGAAGCCGTTCCATTCCACATTCAGCCCCGACATCGGCTGGGAAAGATACGGCAGGCTGAGGCGTTCCAGCACCTCATCGGCCATCGGGCCGGTCAACCCGATCACCGTCTCGGCTCCGGCGTCCCCGGTGGGCTCCATCCCCATCGGCACCAGTTCCACATCGTCCATGATGATGAACTGGTTCAGATGATTCACCAGCTTGTCGAACTGATCGGAAGCGATCTCCAGTTCCAGGCCCGATTCGCCGGCGAACGGCGTGCCCAGCAAGCGATCTCCGCTCGACGCACTCGGCTTGCGCTTGGGCTGAACGATCTCCGGGCTGCCCCGCCACACCGTCAGATCTCCCAGGATGCGTCCCTGCGCGTTCAGCACAAGATTCCAGGCCCCGGAGTTGGGAAGAAGGTCGTTGACGGTATTCGTGACCATGCCGCTCAGCCAGCGGAAGCGGTCTTCGCCACGCACCGCCACCCGGCGCAACCAGGCCAGGTCGTGAATGGCCGCCTCAGAGACGATCGCCTTCATTTCCTGTTCGGGAGCGTCCAAGAACTGGGGCGTCAGAACACCACGGTAGGGTGCGAGTCGGGGTGGTTTGCGGGCGGATTCCAGTAAGGCAGCCAGCGCAGTCGGCTGGAAAGTCTGGGCAAAATCGGTCTCAGTCATGGGAACAGCAATTCCGTAGTCAGGCGCAAATCAATGCGGTGCACGCGGACGCCCGGCTGCATCCTGATTATAGCCTTGAAGAGCAGAGACCGCCGCTCGCGGCGCATCCAACCAAAGAGAACGGCAGGAGCCTTGATGAACGATCCAAAACGTTGGCTGGGCCTCGGAACGCGCACCGCCCGGTGGCTGGGAATTGCGTGCCTGGGGGCCGCGCTGGCAGCGGCACAGACCACCCCGCCCCAACAACCGCCTGCGTCGGCTCCAAACGCCTCGCACACGAATCAGGATGCGCCCCAACCCACCCCGCCGGAAACCCACATCACCCCTGAACAGGCCAGACAGCTCTTCGCCCTCGTCGATCAGTTGCTCCAGTTCTCCTCCCAGCAGACCGGCCTGCCCATCAAGCACACCGTCAAGCGCCGCCTGACCACCCGCGCGGCGGTGCAGAAGTACCTCGACCGGCAGTTCAATGACGACAAGGGAGCCAAACGTCTGCAACAGGATGAGATTGTCCTGAAAAAATTCGGCCTCTTGGATCGCGATTTCAATCTCAAGCCCTTTCTCGTGGCCCTGCTGAAAGAGCAGGTTGAAGCCTACTACGACACCAAAACCAAGACCGTGAACCTGCTCGACTGGGTGGATCCCGATGAGCAGAAGCCGGTGCTCGCCCATGAGCTGACCCACGCTCTCCAGGATCAGCACTCCGATCTCGAGAAATGGGACGACCAGACGCCCGACGACGTCTCCACCAACGCCGCCGCGGACCAGGAGCACCTCGCCAAAGATGAGATGGACACCGCGCGCGACGCCGTGGCCGAAGGTCAGGCCACCGCCGTCATGGTGAACTACATCCTCAAACCCAAAGGCACCAGCCTGCTGAAGGATCCCCAGGTCGTAGACCTCTGGAAGCAGCAGATGACCGGATCGGATTCCCCGGTCATGTCGCGCGCTCCCTTGCTGCTCTCGGAGCTGATGCTCTTTTCCTACCGCGAGGGCCTCAGCTTTGAGCAGCAGGTCTGGATGGATCAGGGACAGAACGCGGCCTTCGCCGGCGCCTTGAACCGCCCGCCCTCGTCTTCCTGGGAGATCATCAATCCCACGGTCTACGAGAAGCGAGAGATTCCGCCCATCCCCCTGCTGCCCAATATTCATCCGCTCCTCGACAAGCTTTACCGGCCTTATGATATCGGCCAGGTCGGCCAGCTCGACCTGCACATCATGGCTCAGCTCCTGGGCGGAGACGGCATGGCCGCCAGCCTCACCCCGGCGTGGGACGGCGGCCTCTACTGGGCCGGTCAACTGCGCAGCGCCAAAACCACTGCCGAGCAGGACAGCACCAAATCCCTGGCGCTGTTTTACCTCTCCGCATGGCACAGCTCAGCCGCGGCGCAGGTCTTCGCGCAACTCTACGGCGACACCCTGGACCGCAAATACTCGCAGGTGAAAAAGGTGTCCACCTCCACCTCGCCTTCTTCCGACGGCTCGGTCGAGACCGTCTATGACACTGACGAAGGTCCGGTGGTCATCACCACGCGCGGCAAAATGATGTTCGTCGCCGAAAGCTTCCCGCTGCCGCTGGCGCGTGAGCTCACGGCGTTGATCCTGAATGCCCAAGGAACCGGCGCCATGCAAACCGCGCGCACGACGATGCCCCCGGCAGCCACCCTGCGCCAACAGGTCGGGCGGCCGCTCAGCACGGATCTGATTCACTTGTTTGACAACTGCGGCGTGATGAAATTCGCAGTCGATGCGGAAATGCGCGCAGCCCAGTAAGGCGAATCCAGCAACGCCCCTGCCGCTCTCGCAAGCAGGCCGGCGGCTCTTCGTGTACGCCCGCTCGCATCCTCTCGGCGAGCAGCCGGTTTATGATGGGAGACCAGCATCCCGAAAACCTCCCTGGAGACGTGCAAGGTGCAAGGCAAGATCGAGCTGATGATGGGGCCCATGCGCAGCAATAAGACCGCCGAGTTGCTGCGCCGTTGCGAGATGCGGCGTCAGTATGCCAGCCAGTATGTCATGGTCCTGAAGCCCAGCGACGACACCAAGGGCGGCCCCGGCATCGTGGAGAGCCGCAATCCCAACGGCCACTCCAAAATGCACGCGCTCGAATTCAATTCCACCAATCCGTGGGAGGTGCTGGCCGCCATCGAACAAAAGGAGCAGGAGATCGGCAAGCGAGTGGAGTGCCTCGCCATCGACGAAGGCCAGTTCGTAACCGACCTATTCCAGTTCACCAGGAGCCTGCTCGACGCCGGTCACGATGTCCTCGTGGCCGGCCTGGATCGGGACTTCCGCGCCATGCCCTTCGGCGAGATGCTCAACCTCAGTTGGCTGGTCAACGCCTACGGCGGCAGCATCACCGAGTGCATGGCCTACTGCTCCTGCGGAGCGCGGGCGCTCTACTCCCAGCGCCTCATCGACGGCAAACCCGCACACTACGACTGCCCCATCAAAGTTCCCGGCGACGCCTACGAGCCGCGCTGCGCGGAGCACTTCGTCCTGCCCGGCCGCCCCCACTGACCGGCGCGGAACTCCATCCCCACCGAACCCTGCACAGCTCCTTTCCCTGCCCACTCGCTCCACCGCGCCAGGTGCGCCTTCCCGCCGCCGTTCTTCATTGGAATCCACTCATGAAGTTGCGCCTCATTCCGCCGATGGAATGAACAGGACGAGCGCCAACCGGAACCTCTCCGCTGCCTGCGGTGCAACGCCCGGTCCGAAAACGATTGAGACTCCAGCCATCCCGCCAGATGGCCAAGCGTATGAGCGATCACGCCGAACTGCTGGAATCCGCATTGAACAACCTGCCCGAGGGCATGGCCCTGCTGGACCGGGAGAGCAAGCTCGTCTTCTGGAACGAATCGGCCGAGGCGATGACCGGCTTTGCCCGCGCTGAACTGCTCCAGCAGACCCTGCCAGCAGCGCTGGCCGGCCTCGCCACGAATCCCCCACCGGCCGCCGCCCCAACCCGCGGTCTGCTCGTGCAGGTGCGGCACAAGCTTGAACACGAGATTCCCGCCATCACGCGATCCTGTGTGCTCCACGATGAGCTGGGCGAGCCGATCGGAACCGCAATTCACTTCCACCCCGCTGACCGTCTGGATGCCCTGCCCCACGGAGCATGCAGTGGCGAGGAGGAACTCCAGGAGACGCAGGATGAGTTCGAAGAACGGCTGCGCGCCGAGTTCGAGGACTTCGAAAACGGCGGCGAGCCGCTCGGCGTGCTCTGGATCGCCATCGACCAGGGCGCCGGCTTACGCAAGACACACGGCATGGGAGCCTTCCGCAGAATGCTCGACACAATGAAGCGCTCGCTGGCCCTCGGCCTGCGCCCCGCCGACGAACTGGCGCGCTGGGGAGACGACGAGTTTCTGATTATCGCGCACGAGCGCACCCCGCAGATGCTGGCTGCGCACGGCCGTGTGCTGGCAGGCTTGGCCCGCACCACCGATTTCCGCTGGTGGGGCGACCGCATCTCGCTCACCGTGAGCATCGGCGCAGCCCAGGCGCGCCGCGAGCAGGCCCTGGCTGAGTTGCTGCGGCACGCGCGCGAGAGCATGCAGACCGCCATGCTCGAAGGCGGCAATCGCGTCACCCTGGCCCACCACGAATCCGCACTTGGGAGCGAAGCATGATTGCCATCCTCGGCATCTTTCTGGTCTTTGCGGCGGTGATCGGCGGCTTCCTGATGGAGCGGGGCCACCTGGCGGTGCTGCTCCAGCCTGCCGAGCTGCTCATCATTGCAGGCGCAGCCAGCGGCACCCTCGTCGTGGCGAACCCGGTCCGCATTCTCAAGGCCATCGCCGCAGGCCTGACCGCTATTCTGAAAGGCTCGCCTTTCACCAAACAACGCTACCTCAGCACCCTGAAGATGATGTACCAGTTCCTCACCAAGGTGCGGAAGGAAGGCTTGCTGGCCGTCGAAACGGACGTGGAGAAGCCGGAGGAGAGCGCCATCTTCAAGGAATATCCCGAGTTCCTGCGCGATCACCACGCCCGAACCTTCCTGTGCGATACGCTCCGAACCGCCGTCACCGGTGGCGTCGAGCCCTTCGATATGGACCAGATGATGGAGCTGGACATGGAGGTACTGCACCACGAGGCCGTGCAGCCGGTCGAGGCGCTCACCACCGTCGCCGATTCCCTACCCGGCCTGGGCATCGTCGCCGCCGTGCTCGGCGTCGTCATCACCATGGGCGCCCTCGGCGGCCCGCCCGAGGAGATCGGCAAGCACGTCGCCGCCGCGCTGGTCGGTACCTTCCTCGGTATCCTGCTCTGCTACGGCGTCGTAGGCCCGCTCAGCGCCAACATGCGCAAAACCGCCGAAGAAGAAAATGACTTTCTGCACGTGCTGCGCGTGCTGCTGCTCGCGTTCCTCAAGGGCTCCGCGCCCATGATCGCCGTCGAGGTGGCGCGGCGCGCCATCCCCGCTTATGCCAGGCCTTCCTTCGATGAGATGGAGCGCACCTGCAAAAACCGTGCCGAGCCCGCCCAGGCCGCGGCCTGAAGGAGTCCAGCGGTTGACCGAACTCCATCCCAAATCGGCCCAGGCAGCTCCGCTCATCGTCCTCAAAAAGAAGAGCGGCCACAGCGGCCATCACGGCGGCGCATGGAAGGTCGCTTACGCCGACTTCGTCACCGCCCTGATGGCGCTGTTCATCGTGCTGTGGCTGATGAGCCAGAGCGAGCAGGTCAAAAAGGCTGTGGCCGGCTACTTCAACGACCCCCGAGGCACCGCCAGCCTGCTGGGCACACCCATGACAGGCACCGGCCCCGACACCGTTTCCGACGCGAACCGGCAGCGCCTCGAACAGCTCAAGGAACGTCTCCAAAAAGAAATCCAGTCAAAGAAAGAGCTCCAGCCTCTCGCCCGCCAAATCGAAATCACCATCACCCCCGAAGGTCTGCGCATTGAGTTGGTCGAAGGAAAGGACGGCACCTTCTACGAGAGCGGCAGCGCCCACCTGAGCGACAAAGGGCAGGAGCTGATGGGGCTGCTCGCCGGAGAGCTCAAGGTCTTGCCCAATAACCTGCTCATCGAGGGCCACACCGATGCCGCCCAGTACTCCACTGATGCGAACTACAGCAACTGGGAGCTCTCCGCCGATCGCGCCAACGCCGCGCGCCGCCTGCTGCAGCAGGATGGAGTGCGGCAGAATCAGGTGACCCAGGTGCGCGGCTATGCCGATCAGTTGCTGCGCGTCAAAAACAATCCCTACGATCCCTCCAACCGCCGCGTCACCATCCTCGTGAGCAATGGCCCCAACGCCCCGGCGCCTGCTTCCCTTCCCCATGCGGAGGTCGTTGACGGCGGACCTCTGCCCAAACTCGCCACCACCCTCCCCGCACGCAGCAGATAGATCCCTCCGCCAAAAACCGCACCCTCCCACGCGCGATAGAATGCAACTGATCTATTTCCAGCCAAGAATCCATCTTGCTGCGTCACTTTTTTTGTGCGAGGAGAAGGTCTGCCTTATGCTGATTGCGCGCTCTCTCTACATCCGTTCGCTGGCTGTTCTCTGCCTCGCTCTGCCCGTGCTGCCGGCCTTTGCCCAATAGAAACCCATCGAGATCGTAGCCAACCTCACCGACGGCCCGCGCAAGCTGTTTCATGCCGAGATCGACCTGCCGGTCGCCCCGGGACCTGCCACCTTCATCACGCCGCAATGGATTCCCGGTCATCACATGCCCTCCGGCCCGGCCAGCGCCATCACCGGCGTGGTCTTTACCGCCAACGGCAAAACGCTCCCCTGGCGTCGCGACGATGTCAACCTGTACGAGTTTCATCTCACCATCCCGCAGGGCATCACCACCGTCCACGTACACCTGGACTGCATCGTGACCCGGCGCATCTCGCACAAACTGGCGGTGCTCGAGTGGGAAGACCTGATGATGTACCCCGCGCACATCCCGGTGCGCGACATCCCCATTCAGGCATCGGTGAAGGTCCCAGCCGGCTGGGGCATCGGCACCGCGCTCACCCCCGTCAGTCACGGTCCCTACCCCGTGCCTGCCGCTGGCGCGGTGACCAAATTCGCCGCCACCACCGTGGAGCAGCTTGAGGACTCGCCCGTCATCACCGGCCAATACTTCCGCGAGTACGCGCTCGCACCCGAGATCACGCCCAAGCACTACATTGACGTGGTCGCCGACCAGCCCGGGGATGTGAACCTGCGGCCCGCCTTTCTGGCCGACCTGAATAACCTGGTGCGCGAAGCCAGCGCCCTCTACGCTTCGCATCACTATCACGAGTATCACTTCCTGCTCACCATGTCCGACGTCGCCGGTGGCGAGGGCCTGGAGCATGGCCAGTCCTCCGACAATGGCGTCGGCGAGAAGGGCTTCGCGGACGACGCTCATCAGCTCGCCGACTCTGACCTTCTGCCGCACGAGTTCACCCACTCCTGGAACGGCAAATACCGCCGCCCCGTGGGCCTCTACCAGCCCGACTTCGCCACCCCGCAACAGGGCGCGCTCCTCTGGGTCTACGAAGGCATGACCCAGTATCTGGGCAATGTCCTCGCCGCGCGCTCCGGCCTCGAGACCCAGGCCCAGTTCCGCGACCGGCTGGCGCAGACCGCCGCCAATCTGGACGAAACACCGGGTCGCGACTGGCGTCCCACCGAAGATACCGCCGTGGCCGCCAGCATTCTGCGCGGCGGCAACCCCGCCTGGTTCAACTGGCGTCGCGGCCAGGACTACTACATGGAAGGCAACCTGCTCTGGCTCGATGCCGACACCCTCATCCGCAAGCTCACCAAAAACAAAAAATCGCTGGACGACTTCGAGAAGATCTTCCTGGGCAAGGGCGGCAACACCGGCCCGCTGATCGTTACCTACAAGTTCGAGGAGCTGGTCGCCGATCTGAACCAGGTAGCGCCCTACGATTGGGCAAGCTTCCTGCGCGATCGTGTCGACAACATCCATCCTCACGTCGACCTGGCGGGCATCGAGCAGGGCGGCTACAAGCTCGTCTACACCGACCAGCCCAACCCGGCAATGCGCACCATCGCCTCTGCGGGGGGTCGTCGCGCCGGCCTCATCAACGCATGGTTCTTCGTCGGGCTCGAACTCGCCGCCGATGGCAGCATCTACGACGTGCGCTGGAACGGCCCGGCCGACAAGGCGCAACTCGCTCCGGGACAGAAGATCCTCGCCGTCGATGGGCGGGTCTTCTCCAAAGAATCCCTCCATGACGCCATCGTCGCGGCCAAGGGCAACAACGAGCCGATCCGCCTGATCGTGCAAGCCGACTCGTTTGTGTACCCCGCCTCCATCGACTACCACGGCGGTGAGCGCTACCCCGCGCTGGAGCGCGTCAAGGGAACGCCCGACTACCTCGACGACATCACCCAGCCGCTCACCAGGCCCGAGCAGGCGTCCGGGACAGAAAAAGCCGCAAAGTAACCGGGACGCCAAACCTCAAGACCAACCGCTCAGGGTCGCCGGCCTTTCAGGTCGGCGGCCAGCGGACATCCCTCGCACCGCGCCACCCGCCCGCAATGGGCTTTGCCTACCGCCACCGTCAGGGCATGGAACTCGTTGTAGAGCCGCGCCTCTTCGGCCAGAGACCCTCCTCCCAATGCCTCGCGCGTAAGCGCCGCCAGCGCCTCGTAGCCACTGCGCCCGCGGTCCGGCGGCTCCGGCAGCAGCGCGTGCCGCTCCGCAACCCGGCGCAGGTACTCGTCGGCCACCGGCACCGGATGCCCAAGCGCGTAGAGCAGAATGGCGTCCGCCGTCTCCGGGCCCACGCCGGGCAGCTCCAGCAGCCGCTTGCGCAATGCTTCGGTGGGCGCCGCCGCAAGCTTCTCCAGCGCTCCGCCAAACTCCGCATCCAGCATCGCAACAAATGCCTTCAGAGCGGGCGCCTTGCGCGTGAAAAACCCCGAGGGCTGAACGAGCGTCTGCAACTCTGATACCGGCAGCGCGCGCAGCCCCTCGATGGTCATTGCCCCCGCCGCACGCAGATTCGCCAGCGAGCGCTCCACCGCCTTCCACGAGGTGTTCTGCGTCAGGTAGGCGCCCACGATCACTTCAAAGGATGTTTCCGCCGGCCACCACTTCTGTGGCCCATAGGCTTCGAACAGCCGGTCGTGCATCCAGCGCAGCCGCTCGGCCGCCGAGGCGCGGCGTCGGGTCACAGACTGCGTTCCTCCGGCTCCTCCGGTGTGCGCGTCAGCTCCGCCTTCCACTCCAGCACCCGCGCCCGCGCCGCCGCCGCCTCCGCCTCGGGAATATGCCCCGCCTGCTGCAAACAAATCGAAAGCGCCGTGTGCGCTACCGGATCATGAGGCGTGAGCACCGTAAGCGTCAGCGCCACCCCGATCGCCTGCTCCAGGCGGCCTGCGTCGCGCAGCGCGCGCACTAGCCCATGATGGGCCTCCAGATGGCTGTCGTCGGCCGCAATGGCCGCCCGAAATGCTCGCACCGCCCCGCCGGCATCGCCCGCGGCCAGCAGATCGAATCCGAGCTCTGCCTGCGCATCCGCTTCCGTTTTCGTTGGTTCGTTCACCTCTTCAGAATACGGCAGCGGCGCTTTCCCCGCCCGGCTCCGCCGCGGCCCCCGCCGCTATCATCAAAAGAACAGGATTGCGTTGCGCCCCCTCGAATGCACGTGAATACATCTCTCCAACCCGGCACTCCCGACCTCCAGACGCTGCTGCGCCAGTCAGAAGCCCAGCACCGGCACCTCTGCCCCCGCCAGGTGCTCGGCGTGCGCATGGGCATGTTGGCCGCACGGCTGCTTTCGCTGCCCATGCCGCAGCAGGACAAGCGCATCCTCACCATCGTGGAGACCGACGGGTGCTTTGCCGACGGGGTGACCGCAGCCACCGGGTGCTCTCTGGGCCACCGCACCATGCGCCTCGCCGACTACGGCAAGATCGCCGCCACCTTCATCGACACCCGCGAAGGCCGCGCCTTCCGCATTGCCCCGCTGCCCGACCTGCGTACCCGCGCGGCGCAGAGCATTCCCGAAGCCGGCAAGCGCTGGCGCGCCTACCTCGACGCCTACCAGCGCATCGCCGACGAGGAGATGTTCGCGGTGCGCGAAGTGGCGCTCAACCTGGACGTCAAAGCCACCATCGGCAAGCCGGGCACCCGTGCCGCCTGCGCCCAATGCGCCGAGGAGATCATCAACCAGCGCGAAGTGGTCCGCGACGGCCGTGTCCTCTGTCTGAGTTGCGCTGGCGACAGCTATTGGCGCGCCAAAAGCTAGCCCTGGGGCGCAGACAGATCCAATTCGAATTTGTATCCGAAATGCACCGTGTTATCGATGTACCGCGCCCAGAACGGCGTGAAGCAATAGAGTGCGCTGCGCCGGATCGCGGCCGCAAACAGGTCGCCCAGCGCGAAACGCTCGCAATAGGTGCGAACCATCTCCCGGCGCCGCTCCCGATCCTCGACCACCGCAACCGTCCCCCGCATCTGCACGCCGCGGATCTGCTGCCAGCGCTCCGTCTCATGAAACACCGCGACCGCGGCCTCCGGATGCGCCGCCAGATTCCGGCTGTGCAGGCTGCGCCGCGAAGAAAACCAGTAGAGCCGCATGGCATCATCCATCACGAAGAACAACGGCGTGCTATGCGGCCCGCCATCGCGCTCCGCCGTGGCCAGCGCCAGCGTCGAGCAACTGCCCAGCAGCTCGCGGATACAGTCCAGTTTCGATGGCATTGCAGCCGATGTTAAGCACCTCGCCGCAAGCCGTCAATCCAACCCATCTCCGCGCCCGCACATGCGCCGCCGATTTGCGATCATGGAATTCTGGAGCTCAGGAGGATTTGCGTGAAAGCTCATACCGAGTATCTGGTCTTTGAAACCCGCAAGCGGCGCGAGATGGTGCACATCACCGACCTGGTAGAGCAGGTCGTGCACCGCAGCGGCGTCCGTGACGGGCTGTGCTTCGTCTCCCCCATGCACATCACTGCCGCCATCTACGTCAACGACCTGGAAAGCGGGCTCACCGAAGACATCGGCAAGTGGCTCGAAGAGTTAGCCCCCGCCCGTCCGGACTACAAGCACCACCAGACCGGCGAAGACAACGGCGACGCACATCTCAAGGCCCTTTTGCTGCATCACGAAACGACACTGCCGGTAACCAACGGCAAACTCGACCTGGGCACCTGGCAGCGTGTCTTCTACGCCGAGTTCGACGGCCAGCGCCGCAAACGGGTCATCGTGAAAGTCCTGGGCATCGAGTAGAACCGCGGATTGGTAGGCCAGCGCCGCCAGCCAGAGAACGCACTGCCCGCAAATCCGTCCGGCTCAGGCCGTCCAACTGGAAACGGCAGCCGCCTCGCCTGCCCCCTCGCCCGCTACCGGATGCAAAACCCGCGCCGCCGCATCGAGCGGCGCCATCAGCGAGTGGGGCTCACGCGCGACCTGCCGCCAGGCATCGCGCACGCTGCGCACGCACGCCATCGCGTGCTCGAACTTCTCCTTCGACGCGCCCTGCGATGCCCGCAGGATCTGGGCAAAGATCGCAGCGTAAAACTCGCTGAGCGCCTGCGCCGGCCGCCCGCCAATGTCCATGCGCAGCCGCGCCTGCAGATGAATCACAATGTCCAGCGCGCGCTTCACCGCCGCACGCCGCTCCTCGGCATCCCCGCGCTCCACCGCTTCAACGGCCAGCGCCAGAAAACGAAGAATCCCGTCGTAGAGAGCCACCACCAGCTCCACCGGCGATGCCCCTTCCAGCATGTGTTCGCGATAGGCGCCCATCGTCTGGCTCCCTTATCCCTTCTGGTTGTAGCCGGTGATCGCCGAGTAGAGCTGATCGATGCCGTCCAGTTGCGACGGCAACTGCTGCAGAATCTGGTTGGCCTTGTTGAGCTCCGCCGTAAGCCGCGTCTTCTGCGCGTTGATCAGGTCTTCCTCCTTCGCAATCTTGTCGTTCAGCATCTGCTCCATGCTGCTGTTGGATTTGGCCGCCAGCGACAGGATTCCCGCCGACGAACCGTTGCCGGTCGAAGAAAGAATCGTCGAGAAGCCCCGGCCCCAGCTGTTCGCGTTCTGAAAAAATCCGACCACGCTGTTGAAGTCGCTGTTCAGCAAGGAATCGAGCCCGCTGACATCCAGCGTCATCGTGCCATCGTTGTTCATGCTGATGCCCAGCGCCGTCAGGCTGCCAAGGTCGGAGGAGTTGGTGTAGCCGAGAGTGGCGCTGGTGGGGCTGGTGGTGTCGAGCAGTGTGGAAGTGACGGTAAGATTGCCCGCGGAGCCGGCGGTATTTGAAACCACCGACAGACTCTCTGTGCCGTCGCTGTTGGTGAGGACCGACGCCGTCACGCCGATGCCAGCGGTGTTGTTGATGGTATCCGCCAGCCCGCTGAGCGTGTTGGCGGAGCTGGGCACATCCACCGTGACCGGCGACCCGCTGCCCACCTGCAGGGTGACCGAGCCGGCGAGCGTGTCGGTGCCGGCAATGCCGTTCCAGGTGCTCTGTGAGCTCTGTCCTCCGCTGGCGCTCAAGGTGGCGTCGGTGAGCAGGGTGCCGCTCGTGTTCACGACCTTGGAGGTCACGCTGAGCGCACCGGCCGCGCCAGAGTTCTGCGAGGTGAGGGTGAGCGTGGACTGCCCGTTGCTGTCCACCACGCCCGCAGTAACGCCCAGGTTGGCTCCGTTGATGGCCGCCGCCAAGTCTGCCACCGTCGTCTGCGAACTGCTCAGCGTGATCGTTTGCGGCGTATTGCTGCCCACCTGGATCGTCATCGAGCCGGACAATCCGAGCGTGGAAGCATCGTCAACCGCGCTTAGATACCCGTTCGGGTTCTGCGCGTTCAACCCGCTCAGCAGCTGTTGCTGCAGCAGCGAGATCGTCGGCGACCCGAAGAGCGGCTCGGGATTGCCGGAGCTGTCGTTGCCCTCCTGCGCGTCAATCGCCTTCATCAGAGAGTTGTAGTCGGTGAACAACTGGTTGATCGCCGTCTCCACGCCGCTGTTATCGTTGGCGATCACCACCTGCACCGTCTCCGCAGAGCCGCCGGAGGTGGTGGGGCTGGCGGCGAGAAGTTGAAAGGTTACCCCGGGAATGAGATTCGAGACCGTGTTGCTGGCGCTCGACAGACTCACGCCGTCCACGACCAGCGAAGCATTCTGCCCGCTGACCGCCGCGTTGTAATTGAGCGCGCCGGTAGGATTGCTGCTGGTGACCGCAGCCGCATCCGTGATCGCCGATGTAACCGTCATCTGCCCGTCCAGCCCGGAGGTATTCGAAACCAGGCTCAGCCGCGAGCCGGAGGCGTCGGTGAGCACATTGGCGGTCACTCCCAAGCCGGAGGAGTTGATAGCCGTCTGCAGCCCGGCCAGCGTCGGGCTGGCGAGCGTGGAGAGGTCGAAGGTCTGGGAGTTGCCGTTCACAGCCACCGTCAGGGTTCCCGCCAGCGGATCGGAGACGTTGCTGATCGCATCCAGATACCCGCTCGAGGTCTGTGCCAGGTTCTTCACCACAACACTGTGCGTGCCCGCGGTCGCCGACGATGAGGCCGAAGTCAGCTCCAGCACATTGGTATCGGAACTGGACCCGGTCTTCTGCGCCAGCACGCCGTTAAAGTCCGTGAGCTTGCCAAGATCGGTAGAGAGCGCGGAAAACAGCGACCCCAGATTCGAGATCACCGTGTCCTGGCTCTGCATGGCCGTCAACTGGTTCTTCCACGGGCTCTCCACCTTCTCCAGATTGCTGACGATGGTGTTCACCGTCGCGGTCACATCAAAGCCGGTGCCGCTGGTCGGCGACCCGAAGTTCAAACCTACCGTGCCCATCCTGCCTCCCCCGAGGTTGCGTGCAGAAACACCGCCAAACGAGGTGCGCGAAAGATTGGAAAATCTTCAGGCCACAATCGCGAGCACGTTCCGCGCAAGGACTTCGGGCGCCCGCGCGGGGCGCCCGAAGCGGTTGTCCGCCTCCGCATCACGCGGCTGCGGCTGGTTGGCCGGCTATTGCAGCAGCTTCAGCACTTCCTGCTGCACGCTGTTGGCCTGCGCCAGGGCGGAGATGCCGGTCTGGCTCAGGATTTCGTACTTCGACATCTGCGAGCTGGCCTGCGCGTAGTCGGTGGCCTGCACCGCGTTCTGCGCCGCCTGGATGTTCTGCTGCTGCGTGCTCATCACGTTGGCCACCGCGTTCAGCGTGTTGATCTGCGCGCCAATGTATCCGTCCTGCGCCGCCACATCGCCAATTGCGGAATTCAACAAGGTAAGCGCCGATTGGGCGTCCGCCTGCGAGGAAAGATCGGTGGTCGACAGATCCTGGCCGCCATTCGAGGAATAGCTGATCTCGGCGACCCCGCCACCCGAATTCGCGGCTGCGCCAATCCAACTGCCGCTGACAGTTTCTGCGACCACGAGTTGTGATCCTGTTGCAGCGCCGGTCGTTACATTCCCGGAGATCACCAGGTAAGAATGGTTGGTACCTGTGCCCAGCTTGAGGGAGGCCGTCACGCCAATATTTGCCCCGTTGATTGCCGTCACCAACTGGTCGGCAGTTGTGGTGGTGGTCGTATCTAAGGTTGTTACGCTGCTTCCGCTTGTGAAGGTCAAATGATCAGCGGTCGTTCCCGTGACCTTGGTGCTTCCCGTAGCGGCGACCCCCAGATCGATGCTGACCGCCTGAGAGTTGTTGTAGCTCATTGCGCCGTTTGTTTCGCCCACGGAACTGGAACTGAGACTCTGAATGCTGAGACTATCGATGGAGGCGCTCCCGGAACTCGAATCGCCAACATAAATGTTGATCGCTCCGGTGGGTCCGGTATTCCCGAAGACTTTCTGCTGGTTATAGGTCAGAT
>JAJZCY010000047.1 GCA_021828835.1 Acidobacteriota bacterium
GGAATAGAGGTTTTATGTTGATTCGCAGCCGTGACGGCGCTGAAAGTCAGCTAGGCCTTGAGAGCTGCCGCAGACATCGCGTCTTGTGCAGCGGTTGAGCTTTCCGGTCGTGTGACCGCCCACTCTTCAGTAACACTTCAGTAAACAAGTTCGTGTCCTCGGTGCCGGATGACGAAGAGGCGGACACACCTTCGGCGTGGATGATATCGAGTTCACACCTCTGGTCCATTCGTGGCGGCATAACGTTGTAAGGGGTGGGGCCATAACGTTGTCGCAAGTGGGGGGGATTGATTGTATTCGGCACCCGGTAGGCGTCGGACTTCATCCTGGGCTATTGTCGCGTCTCCCTCCGGGAGAGGGGCGGGTGGAGGGTAGCGGTCTCCCCGGTCTCAGAAGCGAGACCGGGGGCACCCGACTGCGGAAAGGATGGGGTACGGGAGGGTACGCTAGACCTTGGCTTCGAGGCCGGAGATGACGTCGAAGAAGCGCTGGTCGAGGCGGCGGTTGGTGGCGATGGCTTCCTTGATGGTGATGTCAGTGATGTCGGTGCCGTGCAGGACGGCGATGCGGCCCCACTTCTGCTGGTGGACCATATCGATGGCGTGCAGGCCGTAGCGCTGGCCGAGCAGGCGGTCGTAGGCCGTCGGCACCCCGCCGCGCTGGGTGTGGCCGAGATTCACGGAGCGGGTTTCAAAGCCGGTCTTCTTCTCGATGAGTTCGGCCAGCTTTTCGCCGATACCCGACAAACGCACGTGCCCGAAGGAATCGACCTGAGCGGAGCCGAGCACCTGGCCGACTTCGGGCAGGTGGCAGCCCTCGGCCACGACGACGACGCCGTAGTGCTTGCCGTGGTCATAGTTGTACTTGAGCAGCTTGCAGACGTGGTCGATGTCGATGTCCTTCTCGGGAACGAGGACGACGTGGGCGCCGCCGGCGATGCCGGAGGCATAGGCGATCCACCCGGCGTCGCGGCCCATGACCTCCACGACGACCACGCGATTGTGCGAGTCGGCTGTGGTGTGGATGCGGTCCACGGCCTCGGTGGCGATGGAGACGGCGGTGTCGAAGCCGAAGGTGGCGTCGGTGCCGTTGATGTCGTTGTCGATGGTCTTGGGAACGCCGACGCCATGGATGCCGTTCTCGCAGAGGTACTGGGTGACGGACTGGGTGTCGTCGCCGCCGAGAGCAATCAGCGCATCGACCTTGTTGGCCTTGAGGACTTCCTGCACCTTCTCAATGCCGCCGGGGATCTTCTTGACGTTGGTGCGCGAGGAGTGCAGGATGGTGCCGCCCTTGAGCTGAATGCCGTCGGTATTTTCCAGGGTCAGGGGAATGAAGTTGTTATCGAGGACGCCGCGCCAGCCGTTGAGGAAGCCGATGAACTCATCGCCGTAGTGGTTGATGCCCTTCCGCACAGCCGCATAGATGACGGCATTCAAACCGGGGCAGTCGCCGCCGCCGGTCAACAAAGCAACACGCATCGCAGAAATCTCCTCCAGAAAAGTTCGCGCGCCGAGAGGCGGCGATAGAAAGCCGGCGGGACCAAGCCAATGGCCGGTTCTGACGCCTTATCCAGTGTACTCCGCGGCTGTAAAGGGGGAGGGTGACGGCAGATACAGGCAGGCCCTGCGCAGCAGCCTGGAAAAGCAAGGTGGGCAGCGCCCGGGTTACATCTTATAGCGGCCCAGGTCTTCGTCGTTGAGGCCTTCCAGCCAGGCGCGCAACTGCTCGGCCGTGGGCCCCTCGGGGGGGCCGGAGGTGTTGAGCTTGGCGGTCTGGAGCACCTCTTCGGAGACGAAGATGGGGCAATCGGAGCGCAGCGCGAGGGCAATGGCATCCGACGGGCGGACATCGACGGCAACCCGTTCCCCGTTCTGGGTGAGCCACAGCAGCGCATGGAAGGTGTCGTCCTTGATCTCGGTGATGACCACCTTTTCAAGCGATGCGTTCAAGTAGCCGATGAGGTTGCGCATCAGGTCGTGGGTCATGGGGCGCGGCGCCGACAACTTCTCAATCTCGATGGCGATGGCGTTGGCCTCGAAGATGCCCACCCAGATGGGCATGACGGTGTCGGAGGAGACATCCTTGAGGACGACGATGGGCATATTGGTGGAGGGATCCATCATGAGCCCCCGAATCCTGACTTCGATCTCCATCGCTTCTCCGTTTCCACTCTTACAGACGGTTAGACGCCGCCGGGACCGATTGTAAGCCCGGGGCCGAAATTACGCCGGTTCCGCAACCAGACTGTTGGGGTGGGAGGCGGTGATGCGCACCTGCATGTAGCTGCCGGGAGCCGGCGCGATGGGCTTCGCCCAGTTCACGTTGACCGACTTGTTCTGACTGCTGCGTGCGGCGACCTGGGCGCGGGCTGGATTCTGCCCTTCAACCATTACTTCCATGGTTTGCCCGATATGCTTGGCGTAATTGGACCTTTGAATTTCGCGCTGCCGATCAAGCAGCACTTGAAGCCGCTTGGCCTTCTCCGCCTCGGGGATGGAGTCGATCATCACCAGGGCCGGGGTATTGGGCCGGGCCGAGTACTTGAAGGCGAAGACGCAATCGTACTCCACCTGGGCCAGCAAATTCATGGTCTGGATGAAGTCCTCGTCGGTTTCGCCGGGGAAGCCAACGATGATGTCGGTGGAGAGCGAGATCTGGCGCCTAGCGGCCTTGAGCCAGGAGATGCGCTCCAGGTACCAGTCCGAGGAGTACTCGCGGGCCATTGCCTTGAGCACCCGCGAGGACCCGGACTGCACCGGCAGGTGGACGTGGTCGCAGAGGGTGGGGTAGGCATCGATGGCTTCGACGATGTCGCGGGTGAAGTCGCGGGGATGGCTAGTGGTGAAGCGCACGCGGCGAATACCTGGGACCTGGCCGACGGCGGCCAGGAGTTCGGCGAAGCTCATTTTGCCGTCCGGGTCGCGGTAGCTGTTCACGTTCTGGCCGAGGAGTTGGATCTCGGTATAGCCGAGGTCGGCGATGCGCCGCGCCTCTTCGAGCACGGAGCCGGAGGTGCGGCTGCGCTCCTTGCCGCGGGTGTAGGGCACCACGCAGTAGGCGCAGAACTTGTCGCAGCCCTCGATGATGGTGATGTAGCCGCGGTAGGGGTTCTGGCGGGCGGTGAACTCGGTCTCGAAGGTTTCCTCGGTCTGGCGGTCGTCGAGGCCGGTGATGCGGCCCTCGCCGGCTTCGAGGCGGGCGAGCATCTCGGGGAGCTTGCGGTAGGAGGCGGAACCGGAGACGAGCGAGACGTAAGGGGCGCGCTCAAAGATCTTTTCGCCCTCCTGCTGAGCGACGCAGCCGAGCACGCCGAAGCGCTTGCCCGCTTTGTAGAGGGCCTTGTAGTCGTTGAGGCGGTGAAAGACCTTCTGCTCCGCCTTGTCGCGGATCGAACAGGTGTTGTAGAGGATGAGATTGGCTTCCTCCTCGGTCTGCACCTGCCGGTAGCCCTGATTGAGAAGGGTGCCGATCACCTTCTCGGAGTCATGGGCATTCATCTGGCAGCCGAAGGTCTCCAGATAGAACGTTTTTTCGGTCGCCGTCGCCATAGTTCGAGTATAGCGTGAGGCAAATTGAGGCCGCCGCGCGACCGCTACTTCTGCGCGGCAGCTCCGTAGACGTGCAGGTACGCGATAACGGCGGACATCTGCTGCGGGGTCATCTGGTAAGCGAAGGAGGGCATACTTCCCTTCCCGGCGATGAGCAGGCGCTGGAGTTCGGCATCGGTGGCGGGTGCGCCATCGGGCATGGTCTTGCGCGTGAAGAGGCCGCGCAGGTCGGGTGGAGGGGGATTCAAGTGCTGGTCGTTGGAGACATGGCAATGGGCGCAGCCGACGTCGAAGACCTGCTTGCCCTGGGCCTGGAGAGGGGTGAGCGAGGGCTTGGAATGGCAGCCGGAGAGAACGATGCCGAAGGCCACGCACAGCAATGCCGCGAGAAGATGTCGCATGGTGATCGATTCTAAAGGGCGCTGCGGGGACGGAGCGGGGTTGTTGCTTGGGACGGGTGACGCACCCCTTTTCTCCTGGCCGCTCTGACGAGGGTCCCCATCCTTTGAGCAGGGGTACATTGAGATTTCAAAAAAACAGGGTGTGCCATGGTTACCTCCGCGCCAGGGGGCGGAGGGCCCGTCGGCAGACTCAAGACAGGCACTGGAGCACCCAGCTTCGCGCTGGATCTTGCATGAAGGGCGGCCCGGCCGCATCCAACCCTCCATGCCGCTGGAGCAGGAGCCCCAACAGCAAAACCGAAAGCTTGAATCGATCTCCTTCCGTCTGTGGCTGCTGATCCTGCTGACCGGGGTGGGCGCCGGCATCTTTGGGGGCCTGCTGATGAAGCTGCTGCGGCTGGCCCAGCACCTCTGCTACCAGTATTCCCAGGGCAACTTTCTCAGTGGGGTCAAGGGTGTCTCCGGGCCGCACCGTGTGCTGGTGATGATCGCCGCAGGGCTGCTGGCCGGCGTGGTGCTTTGGCTGTCGCACCGCACCTTCGGGCGCACCCCGCCCAATCTGGCCAAAGCGGTGCGCGAGGGCAAGGGGGATCTGCCCCAGGACGTCACCCTCATGAGCACGCTGCTGTCGATTGTGGTGGTGGGGATGGGCGCGGCGATCGGACGCGAAGCGGCGCTGAAACAGGCCGGGGGACTGGTGGGAGCCAAGCTCGCCGAATGGACCGAGCTCACGCCGGAGGACCGACAACTGCTGGTGGCCTGCGGCGTGGGGGCGGGCATGGCGGCGGCCTACAACGTGCCCTTCGGGGGCGCGCTGTTTACCGTCGAAGTGCTGCTGCGCAACGTCTGCCTGGCCACCGTTCTGCCGGCGTTCGCGACTTCCTTTATCGCCACTGCCGTCTCGTGGCTGCTGCTGCCGAATGAGGCTACGTACAAGGTGCCGGCGCTGTTTGTCTCGCATTCGCTGCTGGTTTGGGCCGTCCTGGCCGGACCGCTGCTCGGCTATGCGTCCGTGTGGTTTGTGCGCGGCATTCACTGGGGCAAGGAGCACAAGCCACAGAAGCTGGAGATTCTGCTTGCGCCGATCTGGGCTCTGGCGGCGCTGGGCGCACTGGCAATTCCCTTCCCGCAGTTGCTGGGCAATGGCAAGGACGTGGTGCAACTGGCGCTCAATGAGAAGGCCGGCATTGCCCTGCTGTGCTGGCTGGTGGTTCTGCGGCCGGTGGCCACTTTCTGCGTGCTGCGAGCGGGGATTCCGGGTGGGCTGTTTACGCCGACGTGCGCGTTCGGGTCGCTGCTGGGCGCGGTTCTCGGGCAGGCGTGGAGCTATCTGGCCCCGTCGACGGATAAGCGCAGCTATGCGGTGCTGGGGGTGGCCGGAGTGCTGGCGGCTTCGACCCAGGCACCCATCTCCACACTGGCTTTTGTGCTGGAACTGACCCGCACCACGGAGCCGCTGCTGGTGCCGATGATGATCGTGATTGCGGAAGCCAGCCTGATTTACCGCCGCTTTGAGAGCAAGACGACGTATTGAGGGATGCTCCGCCGAATTACTGGGGGGTGATGATTCCGCCGAGGGCGTGACGGCGGGGCAGGACGATGCCGCGATGGTCGATGTCGGGCTTTGCCGGAGGCTTGTCACCGAGCACCGCGCGCTCGACCAGGGCGCCGCCGCACGCCGGGCACCAGTCAGCCTCGGTGTCCTGCGCGAGCACGGCGTGGCAATGGCTGCAAATCCGTTCCATACAGAGAGCTTACCCTAATCCGGTTTTCCTGTTGCCCTGGTCTCGCGGCGTCTGGTTCCGTGTTTCCCGTACACTGGAGCCATGCATCCTCCGGTTCGCCTGGTGGCGATTGACATGGACGGCACGCTGCTGCCCTCGTTCAGCACCGCAATCAGCCGCCGCAACGCGCAGGCGCTGCGTGCGGCGCAGCAGGCGGGAATCACGGTCGCGATTGCGACGGGCCGCCGCGCCTCGTATACCGCTCCGCTGCTGGAGGGCCATGGCCTGCGAGCGGATATGCCCCTGATTACGTCCAATGGGGCAGTGGTGCGAACCCTGGGCGGCGAACCCATGGATCGTTGCCACATGGATGCGCGGGTGGGGCGCGGGCTATGCGCCTTGCTTCGGCCATTTGGTTCTCTCGTGTTCACCTTCGATCAGCCCGGCCGCGCAGAGCTGGTTCTCGAAGACCTGGAGCAGGCGCACGGCCGGATCGCCCTGTGGGTCGAAGCCAATCGAGGCTCGATCGAGGTGGTGAAGCCGCTGGAAGACGCCCTGATCGACGGAGAAGATCCGATCCAGGGTATGGTGGCGGGTTCGATTCAAGCTATGCGCGAGGCGGAGAAGAGTTTGAAGGCGAGCGAATGGGCAAGTGAATGCGAATGCACGCGCACGGAGTATCCGGCACGGGACATCTCGATCCTCGACCTGCTGCCGCCGGGCATTTCCAAGGTATGGGCGCTCGAGCGGCTGGCGGCGCGGCTGGGCGTGGATCGCCGCGAGGTGATGGCGATCGGCGATAATTGGAACGATTTCGGGATGCTGGAGTGGGCCGGACAGCCGTATGTGATGGCCAACTCTTCCAGCGAGCTGCGCGCAACCGCCAAGTTGAACGGATGGAAGCAGGCGCCCGCCAATGACGAGGACGGAGTGGCGGTAGTGCTGGAACGGGCGATGGCGGCAAAACGTCCGCCGATGATTCTGACTGAGGAGCCAGCGTAAGCGTGCGAACCGAGTTGCGCCGATACCTGACGATTGCCGCGGCTGCGCTTTTTGCGCTGGGCTCGACAGCGTCTGCGCGCGCCGCGGAACGCGTGACCCTGCGCAACGGTTTCGTGGAGAGCTGCGATCATCACGCGGAGGTGGATGGCCGGGTGCGGCTCTACCTGACGGCCAGCAATGACAACTACATCGAGCTGAGGCCGGAGCAAGTGGCGGCCGTTGCGTTTGTGCCGGATGCGCCGGCGACGCCGCAGGTGGCACAGATTTCATCGAGCGCAAGGGGCAAGCTGAGCGCGACCGATCTGGAGCAGATGCTGTCCCGGGCCGGACGGCGGCACAACCTGGATGTTGACCTGCTGGCCAGCGTGGTGAAG
The DNA here is from genome assembly GCA_021828835.1 of Acidobacteriota bacterium. Taxonomy (GTDB): domain Bacteria; phylum Acidobacteriota; class Terriglobia; order Terriglobales; family Acidobacteriaceae; genus Telmatobacter. The sequence goes on from JAJZCY010000047.1 coordinate 7,053, forward strand.
GCGGAGAGCGGGGGCAACGCCCGCGCCGTGAGCCGCGCCGGAGCCGAAGGCCTGATGCAACTGATGCCTTCGACCGCGGCCAGCCTGGGTGTGCGCGACCGATTCGAGCCGGGAGAAAACATCCAGGGCGGCTCCGCCTATCTGGACGCACTGCTGACGCGGTACCATGAAAATCTGGCGCTGGCACTGGCCGCCTACAACGCAGGACCGCAGGCGGTGGATCGTTACCATGGAATTCCTCCCTACGCCGAAACGCGCGCCTATGTGGCGCGCGTGATTCACGAATTCAACCGCCGTGTACGCGCCCGGCAAGTTGCGGCCCGCAACTCCGCCCGCAGCCAAAGAGCTTCTCGCTAGACATAGAAACCACAACAGGGCCCTCGCACCACCCGGTATTTTCCCCAGGTTCCTTTTCGACTTCGCTTCCGAAGCAGATCCCGGGAGGAGATCAAGCTCATCCCATAAACTTGGAACAGAAGGTTGTTCGAACGGAGAGATATTGACCAGGAAACAATTACTCGTCGGTCTGATCGCCCTTTTTGCTCTGGCGGCACTGATCGCCTGGGGGCATCACCGCATTCATTTTGATTTTGGCGTCTTCCGCACCCAGATCGCGATGGCGGACTGGAAGCGGATTGTCATTGGAATTGCTTGCATTTATGTGGGTTATCTCTTCCGTTCCGCGCGCTGGGCGTTGCTGCTGCGCCACAACCAAAAGGTTCCACTGCTTTCACTGACCGGAACGCAGGTGATGGGCTTTACGGCAGTGGCACTGATCGGCCGGGTCGCCGACCCGGTGCGGCCGTACCTGGTGACGCGGCGCACCGGCGTTCCTCTAAGCACGCAGATCGCGGTCTACATCGTCGAGCGGTTATTCGATTTCGGCTCGATGGCGGTGATTATTTCGCTGGCGCTGCTGTGGATTCCCGCTCCGCAGACCGCCGCTGTGACCGCCCATAGCGACCTGCTCGCGCGCATGCTGGCACCGCTGTTGCACGAGTCTCCGATACTGGGCACCCTTGTCACGCGTTTCGGCGCGCTTCTGCTCACGCTGATTGCGGTTCTGTTCCTGGTTGCACTACGTCTCACCGGGCCGGCGGTGGCGCGCTATTTTGAGCACGGACTCGGTCCCATCGCGCACGGACTGGGCAAATCCATCGGCCACAAGATCCGCACCTTCCACTCCGGCCTGGGCGCGGTGCAGAACGCGGCCGATTTTGCGATCGCCACGTCGCTCTCGCTGGTGATGTGGGCGCTGATTGCCACGGCATACCTGGAAACAGCGCACGCCTTCACGGCGAGCCCCGCGCTGGCCGGCATGAGCATTTCCAAAGGCATTCTGCTGATGGCGGTGAGCGGCGGCGTCAGCATGTTTCAGTTGCCAATTCTTGGCTGGTTTTCGCAGATCGCCTTTGTGGCCGCTGCGCTGGTGAGCTTCTTCGGAGTCGCCCCGGAAGCGGCGACCGCCTGCGCGGCCACGCTGCTGCTGGTGACCTTCCTCAGCGTGATTCCGCTGGGCCTGCTCTGGGCGCAGGTGGAGAACGTAAGCCTGCGCAAGGTCACGGTGGAAAGCGAACACGCAGAAGAGGAACTGGAAGCCGCGGAACAGGGCTAAGCGCTGCGCCGCGGCCCCCAAGCTACTTGCCGGGGAGCAGCGGCGCAGCGTCTGCCGAGGTTTGCAGAGCGCTGCGCGAGAAGTCGATGGTCTCCGGCCCGACGGCGCCGCCGGTCATCAACATGCTCATGGCCTGCTCCATGGTCATGCGGGTCTCGGTGATGCGGCTCAGCGGCAGCACCTGCAGGATGGCGGAGGTGGGGTTGATGGCGTTGGGCAGGAGCACCGCGCCCAAGGCCTCGCCGGTAGCGGCGTCCGTCATGGTGCGGGTTAAAAAGCCGACGCTCTTCTGCCCTGCGATCGGAAAATCGATCAGCACCACACGCTGACTCGAATCTTTTTTGGCCATCATGGTATCGAGCAACTGGCGCACCGAGGTGTAGACCTTGGCGACGAACGGCAGGCGCTCGAGCGTGGCCTCGAACAACCGGAAGGCCTGGCGGCCAATCACCAGGGACGTGAGCCGCCCGACGACATAGAGCAACACCAGGGTGAGCACTACGGCCAAGGCCGACTGCAACCACGGATCGCTGAGCCACACTGCCGGAAAGGCGGCATCGAAGAGGCGTACCAGCGGTCGGCCGGCCTTGGCCAGCGTTCCCAGCAGAAAGCTGAAGATGAGCCAGGTGGCGAAGAGCGGCCCAATGGTCAGCACTCCGGCCAGAATACTGTTCTGCACGCTGCGCATGGTGCGGTTGACAACTCGTTTCACTTGCTTCTCCCTGCCGGCCGGGGCGACGCCGGCGCGATCGGCCCTTGACTCCGCTTTTGAGGATACGTGATGGCTGGGCTGAGTTGGTGACCGGTCGTCCCGGCCAGCCGCACTTTGCATCCAGAACGAAATAAGGTATACAGGAGCGTTGCCTTTGATAGTGTGTTACAAGGAAGGCGATGAGCGAAGCCGGCAATAGCGACTGGAACAACGAAGACGGCAGCCAGAGGCGCTGGGCCCAACCGCGGGCCGTGGGCGCGCCGCTGAGCCGCGGCTCCGGCCGCAATGCCGCTGCCGTCGATCCAGGCGCGCCGCGCCAGCTTCCGCCGCCCGGGCGTCCGCTCGGGGGTTCAGACCCCTCCAGCGCCGCCTCCGGCTCGGCTTCCAGCGTGGAACGTGTGGTCCATGCCTTCCGTTCGGCCATGCCCTTTGTGCAGCGACTGCTGCCGCTGTTGGAGGGCAATGTCACCAGCGCAGTGCTGAATGTGCTTTCGCATGCTCCAAAGCCGTCTCCCCAGGCCCAGATCGATCTGGCCCCGGTCCAGAACAGCATCGGTGAACTGCAGGTGCAGCAGGCGGAATTGGCCGGTCAGATCCAGGAGCAGAGCGGCAGCCTGCATCGGGTGCAGGATCAGCTCGACATGGTGCGGGAGGCGACCGATAGAAACACCCTGGAACAGCAGGAATTGATGGAAGACCTGCGAGCTGTGGGCCAGAAGGTCAACCTGATTGCCATCGTGGCCCTGGGTCTTCTGGCAGTCTCGGTGGTTCTGAACGTTCTTCTCTACCTGCACATCGAGCGCGTGCTTCCCTAGGCCCCGGGGCCCCCCAGTCCTCCCTCTTCCCAGCTCCGCCGCTGGCGCGGACAGGCTGAATTCGGGCCGCTGTCATCTTTTTTGATTTCCTCAAACGACCAGTACATACCGCGAAAACGAGTTTCGGGCCATTTGCTCACTTTTTTGCGAGATTTTGCAGTCCCCTGTTGCCAGTTGTATTTCTCGCATACTAGTATGCGCACAGTACAAAATTAAGGGCTGGTCCTCGCGCGACCTGCGCACACAGTCCCACTATGCATGCAGTTCTACTCAAGTTCGAAGAGCTTCACCAACGAGCGGCGCTGAATGGCTCCGGCGCACGTGAATGGAGTGTCTACACATGGCATGGTATGCCTACTGCATCGGTGAAAAGCAAGCCTTTCCGGAATTGGCCCGTCATCGCAAACCCGTTCCTCTAACCTCGGTCCTGGGAGTGAGTGGAAACCAGGTCTTCCTATATCCCGCCAGCGAACTCGCCGTCGTCGTCAGCGAACACAACCCACAGGACTCTCTCAACCAGCGCGCCGGCGTGGATCATGCCCGCGTGATTGCGGATTGCTTCCAACACTCGACGGTGTTGCCCTTCCGCTTCGGAACCATCTTCAACGACGATGAGGCGCTGCGGAAGTCCATCCGCTCGAATCAGCGCCAATTCATGACGAATATCGACAAGCTGCGGGGCAAGGCGGAGATGCACATCAAGATCCTGCTTGACGACTGCGCCTGCAGCCGCGATACGGAGCGGACGTCGCGCAGCGATAAGCCGTGCCACCAGTACCTCAGCAGCCTGCGCGAGAACGCTGCGCGCACGCGCGAACGCCAGACACGCGCACGCGCCCTCAGCTTCCAGATGCACCGCCTGTTCATGCCACTGGACGAAGAGGTAAGCTGCCGGTTGACCGAGAGCGGCAAGATGCTGCTCGACGTGGCACACCTGATCGACCGCAAATGCGTGGAGCGCTATCAAAACAAGTACGCCACTACCAGCGCCACGATGCGCGACTGCCAGATGCAGCTCTCCGGCCCCTGGCCGCCCTACCACTTTGTCCACACCCTCACCCGTGGTCATGTGCACGCGCCCGCGCCAGCAGCGGCCGCGCAGCCGCTGGAGACACCAGCGCCAGTAGCTCCGGTGCTGCAACCCGTCTCGGCGCTGGCATAAATCGAACAGCTTTCCGTAAGGAGCGAAAGGCCCCGCCTGGCGGCGGGGCTTTTTGCTGCGCGGTGGGGCGTATCCGGGGGAAGCGAACATCCAATCAGCCAGCGGGGGTTTCGAGCCTCGTCGCTGCTCGAAATAAAAAGCAGGGGATGGCAAACCATCCCCAGGAGAAAGTGCCAGATTTTTTCCAAGGCAGCAGCCTGTTCAGATGAATTTGTGCTTTCCCAGGTCTCAAGATCGAGACCTGGGGCACGAAAGACTGTTGCTTTGATTCCACAACCACAGGGACACGGCACTAAAAGTTGAGTTGAAGAGCAAACTGCAACTGCCGCGAGGTGTTGCCCGGGCCGCCGATCTTGCCGAAGCTGGCATTCGACGGATCCGTGTTGGGAGCGGCGTACACCTGGTGGTTCATGGCATTGATGGCTTCGCCGCGCAATTCCGCCTTCACGCGCTCGCTGTAGACGTTGAAGCGTTTCATAGCGCCGACGTTGAGCAGGTTCTGGTAATCCTGGCGCACGTTGTGAAAACGGAGGGGCAAGGTGCGGAGGTTCGACACCAGTCCCAGGGTGTTGGCATAGGTGGGCGAGTCGACCACATTCTCAAAGGCGTGGGTGTTGAACCACTGCTTGTAGTTATGGATGGATGGGCCGGCGATATTGGCGAATGTCTCGCCGGATTTGAGCACCGAACCAGCGTTGTTGAAGGTCAGCGGCTGACCGCTCTGGACTCTGTAGGTGCCTTCGATCTGGAATCCGCTGATGCCCTGATTGATCCAGCTTGGCGCGGTGCTGAAGAAGGGTTTATTTCTCCCGAACGGGAGCTCATAGATGGCGGCCGCCGTGAGAACCCTGGGATAGTCGGTGTTCGAGGTTCCGTACCAGGGCTTTAGATCACCCGGGTTCAAGAATGTGAGGGCATCGAGCGTGCGCGACCAGGTGTAGACGACGCTCATGTTATAGCCGTGGGTGAAGCGCTTCTGAGCGGTCAGCTGCAGTCCGTTGTAATCGCTGATTCCGGACTCGTCGCCCGCGGTGAGGCCGGTGAATTGAGGATACGGCTTCAGCAGTTGCGTTCCCGCGATCGTACTCTGGGTAAAGAGCGACTGCGAAACCGGCACCTGGATGCCCTGGAACGGGTTGGGATATGTTGCGGTGAGCTTGGTGTTCAGCGCGCTCATGGCTGCCGTGCGCGTGGGATCCGTGCTCAAGATGCTGTCGGGGACGGCATTAAAGTCGCGCGTGATGCGCAGGTGCTGGCCGATATTTCCTACATAATCCGCCTCCACCATGATGTCGCCCTGAAGCGCATACTGCGCCCCGATGGAGAAATGCTCGCTGTAAGGACTGTCGGGGGTACGCGGATACCACTGCGAGATGCCTGTGCCGATGTTCTGGTAAAGCCCGTTTTTATTCCCCGAGGGCTGCGCCAAGCCACTGGGAAACGGATTGGCCAGGCTGGCCACGAAGGTCACGCCGTTATCGTTGGTGGCGGTCGTGTTGGTGGTCTGCGTAAATCCGAGCGGATTGCCGTATTGCACGTACTCGCCGATCTGCTGATAAAAGATGCCGAAGCCGCCGCGGACCACCAACCGGTTGCTGGGATGGTAGGCGAATCCGACGCGCGGAGAGATGTTGCCTTTTTGCGAACTCCAGAGGCCTTGGCCGGGAGTCGCAAAGCGAACGCCGCCATTCACGCTGAAGCCAGCGGCGGGGACGAGGGAGAGCTCCGTGGCGTTGGCTTTCGCCTGATAGTTGGCGATGGCCTGGGAGGCAATCGGGCTGGCCACCGAGTTATCGAAGTAGGTGATGCTCTTGCCATTGCGCTCGGAGATGGGCGAGAAGTACTCATAGCGAACGCCCAGGTTCAGCATCAACTGCGGCGTCACCTGCCAATCGTCCTGGACATAGCCCGACCAATACGAAGTGTCATTCGCCGTGCTGGCATTGAGAGTCTCTTTTGTGCTTTCGGCAATTCCGAACTCGAGACCGGCCAGGGCCTGGCCGATGGGCGCGGATGCCAATGCGCTGGATGGTCCCAGGGTGTACTTGCCGGTTGACTGGATATACAGCTTCTCGTTGGTGAAGTCGGCCTGGTTGGCCTGGTACATTCTCCATTCGGCGCCGGCCTTGAGCTGATGGCGGCCGGCAGTTTTGTCATAGGTGATCTGCGCGTCGTGAATGGTGTCGGCTTCAAAGCTCGGGTCGGCGTTGCCCAGCTCCGCATAGCCGGAGATGTTGACATACGGGAATCCTAATGCCACCGCAGGAGCGCCTGCCGTTGCATTGGCATTGATGCCGAGCTGCGTTGCCGTGGTTTTGGCGTCGATGGTGGAGCTCGTGTAGAAGCGGGTGAGCGAATAGCGGATATCGAGCAGCGAAGTCGCGGTGAGCATATCGGTAAAGTCCACCACCGCCGCCTTGTTCTTCAGCAGGTTAGTCTTGCCGCTGGCACCCGGGAAGAAGAGGTTCTTGCCCGGCTGAATTCTTCTGCTGATGAGATAGTGGCCGAAGAGCTTCTGGCGGTCGTTGATGGTGTAGTCGATGCGGGTGAGTTCGTCCCAGTAGTGATCCACGTTGGCGGCGTTGGAGACGAAGTTGTTCTGTCCGCTGGCGGTCTGGCTGGCCGATCCGGTGGGATCGGGGTAGTAAGACAGAATCTTCTTCGCCACCGGATCAATCGGTTGGACGTTGGTGATGATGTTTCCGGGAACGGGATCGCGGAGGTAGAGGTCCGGACAGTTCGGGTCGACGTGGGTGGAGTAGGGATTGAAGATCTGGTAGGTGTTGTAAGTCGGAGTGGTGAGAACCTTGCCGGTGGAGGGGCACTTGTACGTCGTGGTTGTGTTCTTTCCGACGCTCAGCAGCGCCGAGAAATCGCCTGTTTTCTCTGCCGCAGTGGGCACCGTCTGGGTGGTGGTGCTGGCTGCCTGGAGATTGTACTGGTGCTCGTATCCGGTAAAGAAGAACAATTTCTTGCGCAGGATGGGGCCACCGATGTTGCCGCTTTCGCGATGGAATTTCAAGGCCGGCGCCACGACTTTTCCCTGCGAGAACTGCGGCGCATCGACATTGGGATCCTGATAGAACTCGCTCGCGCTGCCATGAAAGTCCGAGGTACCGGATTTGATGCTGGTATCCAGGGAGCCGCCGGAGGTATGCGAAATGGACGCGTCGTAGGGCGAAGTAATCAGCTTGAACTCAGCGATGAAGTCGCGGGAGGGAACAAAGGCGGTGGTCACTGCGCCGCCGTTGCGTGTGTCGGGAGCGCCGTCGAGGGTGAACTCCGTGCGCCCGCTCTGCGCTCCGTCCACCGTGGAACTCTCCGAACCGCCTTCATAGGTGTGATTGCCGGTGGACAGGCTGGTGCTGATCACACCGGGAGCGAGCAACTGGAGCTCAAAAGGATTGCCGTACAAGATGGGCAGGTCATTGGCGGATCGGGCTTCAACCGTGTAGCCCAGGACAGCGTCCTGCGTCTTCAACTCGGCTGTGCTTCCGGCGGTGACGCTGACGGTTTCGCTGCTGGAGCCTACCCGCATGGGGGCGTCGGCGCGAACGTGGCCGGCCACTTCCACGCGGAATCCCTCGGCGTGATAGTGCTGAAAGCCGGCAGCATCGACGTCGATGCTATAGGTGCCGGGGATGAGCAGACGAAAGGCATAGAGCCCGTCGTCGGTGGAATGGGTCGTAAGTTGAACGCCGGTCGCCTCATTGGTGAGAACGATGGCGGCATTGGAGAGAACAGCGCCGGTAGGGTCGGTAACAAGGCCGGAGATACGGCCGCGATCTTCCTGTGCCGTGAGCGAGACAGCAAGGAACACGAATGCGAGGATCACTGGAACGAAGCACTTCATAGACACTACTCCGTCAGACTCAGCAACGAATGAGAAATCGTTTTCTGGATTTTGCAAGAACGATACGCGGAGGACGGAGCGAGTGTCAAGTATTTTCAGAAACTAACTTGGCAAATATAAAAATAAACGTTTCCCCAAGAAAGCTTATTGAGCCTCCAGGGACGGGATGGAATTGGACAAGTGCACTCTGCAATGCCTCCGAGTGCGCCTCGAATCAGTGCCTTCCGTGACAGTTACTTGCCCAGTGCAAGTCCAGAAAGTTCCGTCGTTGCAACGGAGAGTTTTGGGGCAAACCTTAAGATGTTGAGAGGGGCTGACCTGCCTCCCACCCGTCTTCATAGAGGAACGCATTTTGGGGGGCAGAGGGTTACAGAGGCGAGAGAGCTCATTTACCCTGAGTCCACACGAATGAGGCGGACCCTGTTGATTCTGTTGCTGTCTCAAGATGGATTTGTGCGACGGTGCCTGTTACTCCTGCTGGCGACGGCTTTGGCCGTGCCATCGGCGTGGGCGCAGACAACGATCCACGTTCCCGCGGATGTTGCCACGATTCAGGGCGCTATCCAGTCCGCCTCGAATGGCGATACCATTCTGGTAGCCCCTGGCACTTACCGCGAGAATATCGACTTCCTTGGCAAAGCGATCACTGTCGAAGGTGCTTCCGCAGCCACCACCATCTTGCAGGGAGGATCGTCTGCCGGTGCTGTGGTGAAGTTTGTCTCGGGCGAAGGCCGCGACTCGGTCCTCAGCAACTTCACCATTCAGGGCGGTGTTCCCGCCGCCGTGCCGGATGCCGGCGGCATCCTCGTTTATCGCGCCTCCCCGACCATCGAGAACAACATCATCCGGAATAACACCGGTTGCGGCATCGGCGGCTTCGATTCTTCACCGCTCATCACAGGCAACCTTATCACAGGTACTGTAGGATTACAGGAATACGAGCTGATCGCCGTGTGCCGCGATCCGTGGGGCGATAATTCAATCCCCAACACCGGCAACCCTGCTCAGGCCACGCCGGCGAATGGTTCGGGCATCATATTAGCCGGCCTGCCCATCGACGGTCAGCAGGCGCAGCTGATTGGTAATACAATCAGCAATAACTCCTCCTACCTTAGCCCCGGTGGCATCTGGCTTGCGGACGCGGGTGCCCCGCTGATCGAAAACAATATTATTGCTAACAATTACAGCTACATAGATGGCGCCATAGAAGCCTCTGGGAACGTCGCACCCGTTATTATTCAGAATCTTATCTATGACAACGTGAGCGACTCGACCAAGATGGTTGTGCCGATAGGTGTCATCAACATCGCCGTCCTTTTCGGTGGCTATGCCCCGGCCTTCGGTGGAATCACCTCCGTTTTCGCGGAGAATACGGTGGTTGACAATCAGTCGCTTTACCAAAGCTACTTTGTTGGAAGTGCCGGCGTGAGCCAGGTGGGGGTCGGCAGCGCGCCCACCCCAATCCCTATCTATAACAACATTATTATCGGAGGGGGGACCCTGCCCGCATTCGCTTGTGGGCTTCTGATTGATACGCCCAACGTCGCCCCCCAACTTAGCCACAATGACATTGTTGTAACTGGCGGCGGCGCCGCAGCCGTCGCTGGGCCTTGCGCGGGGCAGATGGGCAGCAATAGCAACATCTCCGTCGATCCGCTCTTTGCCTCTACCAACAGCTCGGCCGCAAATCCCTTCCAGCTCACGCTCCAGTCTCCTGCCGTCGACGCGGGAGAGAACAATGCACCGGATCTGCCCTCGGAGGATATCCTAGGGCATCCCCGAATTCAGAATGCAAAGGGCCTTTCCACGGCGATCATCGACATGGGGGTCTACGAATACCCAGGGGTTCCCGCTCAACTGCCGCCACCAGACTTTACGCTCCAGGTTTCCCCGTCGGCTCTGAGCCTTAGCTCCTCCGAGCCCGCCCAGATAGCCGTTACACTTACGCCCAACAGCGCTTTCACCGGCAATGTTGCTCTCAGCTGCGGATCTCTGCCAGCTGCACTCTCGTGTTCCTTTAGCCCGCAAAGCGTCTTCCTGACTGATGGGGCGGCACAGAACGCTACACTGACAATTACGGCGAATGCTCAGGCGAACGCCACCTCAATCCGCACCACCGGGGGGATCATGACATTTTCCTCAGTCAGTGCACTTATCGCCGTCATTCTCTTCCTTCCTCCGTTTAGCGCCCACAGGCGCAGAAGCCGGTTCCTGGCTCTCTGTGCATTCGCTCTGCTTCCTTTGCTCCTTTCCTCATGTAACGCCACCCTGCTCTCGATTCCGCAAAGTCACCCAACCAGCTACAGCGTTACCATCACCGCCTCATCGAATTCGGTACAGTCGACGCATAGCGCGAGTGTCCTTGTGACAATTCAGTAAGGTGGCTGGTTTCCATTCATTCGCTTACGGAGATCCCAAAATGCTCAAATCGCCGATTTTTCGCTTTGCTCTTCTCGCGTCAACACTTCTATTTGTTGCGACTCTCCCGGCTTCCTCGCAAACCGCAATCGTCGTAAGCGGGTACGGTACTTTAAACGGAACCACCACCGGTAACTACTACACCACACAACAGACTCCTGCCAATCAGGCCGGCGGCCTCCTCGAGTTGCAGCACCTCTCCGGCCCCTTCCTCGGCTTTGAGGCCACGTACTCCTACAATCGAACCGACACAACCTATAGCAACCGCTACCCAAGCTCGAATGTGCAAGGCTCCGCCTCGGCGTCCAACTGCCCGATCGCGTACGGTTGCCCCACGGCGACGGTGAGCGCAAACGCTCATGAATCTACCGTAGATTGGACTCCATCTCGACTCATGTTTAAACAGCGGATGCTTCTGTTCGGCGTGCTCGGAGCTGGCGTTCTCGCCGACGTACCCTCCAGCAGCAAGGCCACGGTCACCACGGCATATCCGTGCGGGCTTCCTGTTAACGGCGTCTTTGTTTGTGGCAACCCTGGGGTGCCACCCGCAACAGCGGCAAGCACCAGCGAAACCCGCGTATCCGTCGAGCCTGTATATGTCTATGGCGCCGGACTCGACTGGGGCCTCCTCCCGCACCTCGGCATTCGTCTCCAATATCGCGGTAACTTCTACTCAGCACCCAAAATGACGAAACTTTTCTCGGCCACCGGCGCCTACATGCACACCGCAGAGCCTATGGTCGGTATTTACTTCGTTTTGTAGCCCAGGCAAGCGAGCGAATAGAGCAGAAGGCAGTGCGTCACCAGCAACTCTTCCCTTCGAACTTCTTTCGTCTTTCCAGCAATTCAGCGTCCGTGGGCGGATGGCCAGGTCATGAACTAGCCGAAACTGCCGAGTGCCCCATCCATCCACAGGCTCATCGTGGATGGCATCGCACCTATCCTGGGCAGACACTCGTTTAGGCAATATCCCGCTTCTCCCCAGTTCCTTTGAGAGGCAGGCACTCTTATGGAGTTACGGAACGCCATTCGAGCAGGAGTTTTGAGAGAACGATCCTTTTAGTGCCGTGCCGACATTTCAACTATATGATCGCGATGGCTTGGCTGTCCCTCCCTGTCGTGATACGATGTTTTGATTCATTTCCCAATCATTTTTTGGTCCAACTGCGGAATCAGTATGTCTTTCCGTATTAGAACTGTGTGTTTGCGCGTCCGGAGGGCCGGACCGAACTCAGCGGTGAATGGAGGAACTGACATTGAGAGGGAACACTCGGAAGTTAGTGATTGTAGCTTTGGTGGCATTTGGGATACGACTTGCTGTGATTCCCTTCACCATCGGCGAGTGGAGGAATCCGCGTTACATCGCCCAGTATGAGCCCGGGAATGTAGCCATCGCACTTATCCACGGCCACGGGTTTGGAAGTCCCTGGCGAACTGGTGTGAACCAGCCTTCGGCAGTCGTGCCACCGGCTTACCCGCTGATTCTCGCAGCTATCTATCGCTGCTTCGGCATCAATACAGAAACATCAATTGCCATTGCGTTGGTTTTTGATTGCATGCTTTCAGCGCTGGTATGCATCCCAATCTACCTTCTGACCAGGAATGCATTCGGTCAACAGGCAGCGATCTGGGCGGGTTGGGTCTGGGTATTCTCGCCGTATGGAATCTACTTTGCCGCAGAATGGCCCTGGCCCACTCACCTGCTGACTTTGGGCATATGCTGGCTGGTCTATCTGGCACAGCGAATGGCAGGTTGCGCCAGGCTTGGCTTGTGGGTTACGTTTGGCCTTGTCGCAGGATTGACAGCTCTCGCGGAGCCGTCGGTTTTGTCGGTTGCTGCGTTTCATTTATGCTTCTGCACCTGGCGACTGGCTTCGAATAGCGCACGATGGCTGGCACCTCCCGCATCAGCCGCTTTCGTGTTGATTGTCACTCTCTCGCCGTGGATGATCCGGAATGCCATTGTCTTCCATCGTTTTATTCCCATGCGTTCCGGATTAGGTCTCGAGATGTACATCGGCAATCACCCCGGTACCATCCACTGGAGCGGCATGCAGTTTCATCCTAACCACGACGCCGGGGAGTTAGCCGAATACCGCGCCGGCGAAATGGCTTTCATGGATCATAGAGGCTGTTTCATAAACACCGCCTGAGTGTGATCCAGAGGCAGGCGAGATAGAAGAAGGCGCGGTAGGTAGCGAGAAGATGCTCATGTCTTACCAAG
>JAJZCY010000318.1 GCA_021828835.1 Acidobacteriota bacterium
GATGAAGCAAGTCAGCGGGTCAGCGAGTCATCTGGCCTGCTGACTGGCTGCCATGATCCAACGCATCGCCATCCTCGGCACCGGACTCCTCGGCACCTCGGTCGGGCTCGCTCTCAAAGCAGCCGGGTTCCAGGGCGTCGTCACCGGCTGGAACCGCAGTGCCGACCAGGCGCAGCTTGCCTTGCAGATGGGCGCGCTGGACGCCGTGGCCTCTGATCCCCTGGAGGCAGCACGAGCGGCGCAGGTCGTGCTGCTGGCCGTTCCCATCTACGCCACGCTCGATTTCATGGAAAGACTCGCCGGCCTGCTTGGGCCAGGCCATCTGGTCACCGACGTGGGCAGCACCAAGCGCATGATCGCCGAGGCCGGCGCGAAGTTTTACAACACGCCGGAGCGTCCTGCCTTTCTGCCCGGACACCCCATGGCCGGGAAAGAACGCGGCGGCGCTTCGCTGGGCGATGCCACTCTCTTCCGCGGCGCGGTCTGGCTGTTTACGGATGACGCACGCGCGAAGCGTTCGCCAGAGGGAGCCGCTCTGATCCAGGATTGGCGCGAGCTGGTGGTTGCGATGGGCGCGCGCACTCTCGACCTCGATCCCGTGCGGCACGATGAACTGGTGGCGTGGGTCAGCCACCTGCCGCAGTTCACGGCCACGGCATTGAGCGCGCTGCTCGAAGAAGAGGTGGGCGAGGCCCCCGAGCTGAAAGACGTGGGCGGCCGCGCGCTTCGCGAGATGACGCGGCTGGGCGCCAGCCCCTACTCCATGTGGCGCGACATTGCTTACACCAACACCGAGCCTATCGAGCGGGCGCTGGCCAAGCTCGAGCAGCGCATCGCCCACCTGCGCGAAAACCTGCGCACCCCGGGCCTGCGTGAAGAGTTCGAGCAGGCCAACAAGTTCCGCCGCGAATAATCGCGATCTCCCTGAGCGCTGACACCCTCGGTTCTGGTCCTTTGCAGCAGGCAGTAGCTGGCTTCCATCGGCAGCACCTGGCTGCGCAACGAGCCTGAACAACCAGGGGAGAAACTCCGCGCAGGCATGGTTTCCTCAGCGCGCTGCGGCCAGAGTCTGCGCGGCGCGATCGAGCGCCTGCGTAAGCGCCTGCAACTGTTGCGCAGCCTGCGTCTCATTGTGTGCCTCGATGGCCTCGTTGACGCCGGGCAGCACCACCGCGGCATAGCCCGTATACTCGCCCGGCGCAAAGATGGTGTGCCGGTACCAGGGGCGATTGGGCAAGCCCTGCGGATTCAGCAGCGCGGATTCCGCATCGCGCAGGGCGGTGTTCAGCCGATTCAGATCGCCGCTGCCCGCGGCCTGCTGGGCATACACCTGCTGCGCTGCGTTCAGAAAACGTCCGTCCGCCTGTTGCGCCGCGCCGAAGTCGAGCTTGCTCATTCCAGCGGCGTCGGCCTTGCTTTGCGCCGCATTCAGATAGATCTGCACGGCATGCGCGTAGCTCACGTAATCCAGCGGCAGCGCGTCGGCATCGGCCATGCGTACCGTCTCCAGCCCCAGCACGCGGGCCATCTCCTGGAGATACAGAAAATGCGGGTCGGCATTGGCCTTAAACCATGCGAAGTCGTCGAAGGCCGAGTGGTAGACGCCGTAGGGTCCTTCCGAGCCAACATCCGTGGAGGGCACGCCCAGGTGCTGCAGAAACGGCGTGTAATCCGATCCCGACCCGAGCGAACCGAGCTGCGGCTCATGGACCTCCGTCGGATGATCTCCGGTACCCTGCTGCTTCAGCTTCCATTGGTCGTAGACCGTGCCCCCCAACGGGCTGGGCACCGTCTCGGTTACTCCGCGCACAAACGCCCGCAGAGACGGAACAGAAGAGGCGGTGAAGTTCGGCCCGGTGGCGCCCACGTCCACGTTGAAGTAGGCCACCGCACGGTGCAGGGCCTGCGCATTCGGCCTGGCCCACACGGTCAAGCCGATCAGCCCCTGCTCCTCCGCGTCCCAACTGCAAAAGACGATCGTCCGCTTCGGACGCCAGCCATGTTGCAGCAGAACGCCGACTCCGCGCACCGCTTCCAGCAGCGCGGCGGTGCCGCTGGACGGATCCGCAGCCCCGTACACCCACGCATCGCGATGGTTGCCGGTGATCACCCACGCATCGGGATCTTCGCTGCCCGGAATCGTCCCCACGACATCCCAGATAGTGCGCAGCTCACTGTCCTGCTGCGAGACCAGGTGCACCGTCACCCCGCCCGGCCCAAGGTGGTAGGGGAACGGCAATCCTCCCTGCCAGCCCTGCGGCACGCCAGGGCCCTGGAGCGCCTGCAGGATCGGCGCGGCATCGTGATAGCTCAGCGGAATGGAGACGATGCTGGGCTGATTGCCCAGCGGCGAGCTGCGCGCCGAAGCGGGAAGATCCGGGGTCGAGGCGATGCCGGGCGTCTCCGGGTCGCCGGGATACTTGAAGAGAAACTGGACCGAGCCGCGCTGCACTCCGGTGGCGGGACGCCAGGGGCCCATCGGCCAGGCATCGCCCTTTACGTAGCCGTCGTCCTGCGGATCGGAGTAGATGAGGACCCCCGCTGCGCCACGGAGCTGGGCGAGATAGACCTTGACTCCGCGGAAATTTGCGCCGTAGCGGCAGAGGACCACCTTGCCGCGCACGTCCACATGCTCCTGGCTAAGTTTGTTGAAATCATCCAGCCGGCAGTAGTTCCCGTAGATGACCTGCGCCGTCACATCGCCCGAGGCCGAGGAGCCATTGAAGGCCATAACCACGCGGGGATTATCTCCGGCCGGATCCGCGGCCAGATGTTCGGGCGTGGGCCCGCTCATGAGGTGCTTGCCGGCAGCGTCCCAGGCCTCGACCTGCACCTTCTTCGGCCAGTCCAGCAGCACCCGGTAAGGAACGATCGCGGTTTGGAGGCCGGCGGCGCGAAACTTCGCCGCGACATAGAGCGCCGTGCTGTAATCCTCGGGTGTGCCGGCCATGTGCGGCTCGGCGGTCAGGGTCTTCAGTTCCTGCCCGGCCATTTCCGCGCTGGGAACAGCCAGGAACCGGTCTTCGATCCTGAGCTCTGCCGCAGTATCCCGAAAGCCAAAGATCTGCGGGGAAGGAGCGGGGAGCGGCTGCGAATCCAGCACCGAAACAAGGGGGAAAAGGAACGCCAGCAACAGATAAGAAAACGGCCTTCGCACGTTCATTGCAGGTCCTTGAAACCTCCCGACCGCGCGGCGGCGAGGTTCCTGGCCGTGCGCAACCAGACTCCCCAGCTTACACCCTGACAGGCTACTGCTTGGCGCCCACCGGTTCGGGTTCCAGGG
>JAJZCY010000319.1 GCA_021828835.1 Acidobacteriota bacterium
TCGTCTCGGTCTTGCGATCGATGGGTCGTCGTTCGAGAAGACCCTGGGCAGCACTTCAGCGGCATGAGGCATTTTCAGCATCAGATGCCGATCGATCCATCGAGCATGACGCGCTCGCGCGAGCGGTTGGTAAAGGCAGCACGTGCTGATGGACTGACGATCAAGCAGAGTTATCGGCATGTGGGCCGCCGTCTGCGAATGCACTCCAGCCGTTATGCCCCTGCCCGCCAGATGAAACGCGCTCCTGCCTGCACGCGCAAACTGAGGACCCATCTGGGGCGCGCGTGATTCGCGCGATAGAACGCCAGACAGAAGAACCCTCCGTGAAACTCGACAAGCTCCTTCAGACAGCGCATCGAATCGACGAACAACAGAGGCATGACAAGAACAGGATCTACAGTGTGCATGAACCTGAAGTCGAGTGCATCTCCAAGGGCAAGGCGGGCAAGCAGTATAGGTTGGATGAGTTGTCGAGTTACAAATCGAGTTACAAGAAGAAAGCAACTGCCTGCGCATGGAGCGTAAGTCGGCGGCCATCGAGCAGAGTCTGGAACTGGCAGGATGCTATGCGTTGACCTCTTCGATCACCGCATCCGTTACGTTCGAGATCAACGCCGGCGACACCTCCACCTGATACATCTCCTCCAGGTGGCCATGGATCTCGCGCGTCGTCATGCCTCACGCATACAACGACAAAATCTTGTCGTCGAATCCGGCAAAGCGCGTCTGCCCCTTGGCCACCAGCTTGGGCTCAAAGCTCGCCTGCCGGTCGCGCGGCACTTCAATCTGCACCTCGCCGAACTCGCCCTTCAACTGTTTGCTGCTGACGCCGTTGGTCGCCGCGGCGACTTGCCGCTGGTATGGCCTTCCGGGGAATGCTTCTCATATCCCAGGTGCGTGGTCAGCTCCGCCTGCAACGCTCGCTCCACGATGGCCTTGGTCAACTGCTTCAGCAACCCGTTCTCGCCAATCAAATCCTCCGGCTTCTGATAATCTGCCAGCAGCCGGTCGATCAACTCCTTGTCCATCTCCATACGATCTCCTCTCCATCAGTAAGGATCCTCCGGCAGCCGGGGGATCTCCCTTTTGGAATAGGCGTCACTCTGCACGGAAAAACGGACCCGGCTGCCAACGATAGCGAAAAGTAGAAAAGTAATTGATGTAGACAGTTCTATATTCTTCAAGACAAACCGGGGAACGCTACAATAGAGCGAAGCCAGCCGTGTGGTTGCATACGCGCGTTTGGGCGAGTAGCTCAATCGGATAGAGCACCGGCCTTCTAAGCCGGGGGTTGTGGGTTCGATTCCCGCCTCGCCCACCATTTATAATCAATAACTTACATCTGATTCCAATTTTAGGCCGCTTGCGACTGTGCCCACTTTTGTACCCCCTCCGATTGAAAAGCGATGATTTTTCCCCTGGTGAGCACATCTGCGAATCGGCATCCCCGGCGTCTACTGTGCGCGCGTGAAACTATCCCGGTTTGCGAATTAAGCGAGATTAGCGAATTTAAGGGTAGGAAAGCCGAACAATCCGCCGCACTGGGCTGGCGTTTTGGCGCGGTTGGCCCGGCGAACGGCGCACAGTGCGAAATAAGCGAAGGAAGCTAATTTAGGGGCCTGTTACTGTACGGGCGCGGCGCTTCGGCCTTCGGTTTGGGGAATGTCCAGCGAAGCCACAGCTTGCCGCTTCGCTTCCGCGCGGACGTGGCTGTACCGCTCTTTCATCTTGACGCTCAGGTGTCCAGCCAGCGCCATGATCGTGGCATCGCTCACTTGGCTCTCGGCAATCCGGCTGACGAAGGTATGTCTCAAATCGTGCCAGCGGCACTGCACGCCAGCAGCCTGAAGCGCATTCGCCCATGCGATTTTCCATGAGCCAATGGGAACATCCGGGCGAAGGTCATAGGGCGTGATGACGCCTTGCAGATGGCCCGGCTCTCCGGCGAAGCCGTACTTCTCCGACGGGAAAACAAAATGCTCCGGCTTGGCATCGGGGAACTCTCTACGCCATTCCTGAATACATTGCGTGGCTGTCTCGCTCAGTGGGACTGTGCGGCCCTCACCGCCTTTCGTCTTCGACCTGCCAACCGTGATGGTTCGTTCGAGCATGTCCACTTGACGCCAGCGCAAAAGGCGCAATTCTTGGTTGCGTAGGCCGGTATGGATGGACAGCAGGACAGCCGGATACAGACTCCGGCTCCGGCTCTTCTTACATGCCAACAGCAGCCGGTGAACTTCATCGGCGGAGAGTGCGCGGCCAATGTCTGACCGCTCAGGCAGCATCCGCACGTCCGGCTGTAGGTTCGCCCATAGCCGATGCTTGCGAAGGATCATCCGCAGCGCTCCCACTTCCATGTTGATTGTCCGATTGCTGGCTCCAGCTTTCTTCCGCGCGGCCTGGTGCTGATTGATCGTGGCGGGCGTTATGTCCGTGAGCAGCAACTTCCCAAAGCGCGGCGTCAGATGGTGAATCGCCCTGCTTTGAATCTCTACTGTGCCCGCGCTCCAATGCGGGCCATTGTCCTGTAGCCAATGCTTTGCATGGACAGAGAAGATCATGGCCTGTTTGCTGGCCTTCAGATGATTGATGCCTTCCTCAAGCTGGCGTCTACGCTCGCGTTCGGCGCGGATCGCAAGCGTCTTCGATGTGCTGTGCGTGGATTCGCGAATCTCCTGCCCGCGAAATTTGAACTTGTACCACCAGACGTTTCCGCGTTCATAGATGCTCATTGCGGTTGCTCCGTTTCTATCCTGGTTGCTGTCATGCATGGGTGCTGGTGCGCCGGTACAGAACGATGCGTGACGCGGCCTTATTTCGCTAAATCCGCTTTTTTTGCTCTCTTCGGCTTGCCTTTGCGCTGTGCAGCCATGTCCTTTGCGACCCGTTGCCGTTCTCGCCATTTTCTCTGCGTGACCACATTTTTGCAGGTGTCTGAGCAATACTTCTGGCCATGCTCCGATTCTTTGTTGAACAGCCTTTGGCATCCTTCGCATCTGGCGTACTTGATGCCGTGGTGACGGTCTGCCCATATCGCAGCGGCGATTGCCTCCAGAATATTACTCGCCTTCACCACCATCACAGGCTTGAGATTGTATTCGGCGATATAGGCTTCAGGAAACCAGCTAACTTTGCTGAGTGTCTTTAGCTTGCTTTCCGTTTTCTGAACCCTTCGTTTGCCCGCAACGCTTCGCTGTTCTTGGCTGCGCTCGGTCATTTCGTCGGGCGTGGGAAACATGGTCGCAGAC
>JAJZCY010000320.1 GCA_021828835.1 Acidobacteriota bacterium
CCGGCGAAGTCGGGCCCGGCGCTGGCTGGACCTACGATCCGCTACGGCATGCTGCTCAAGCCCAACCCGGCTTACCAGTACATGACCGAGGACGCTCCTTCGATTGGCGACAGCGCCTACGAGGCTCTGCAGGTCATGGCCCAGAAGCGCTTCCACTCCGGCAGCGTTCTGACCCTGGCCTACACCCTGTCGCACATGGTTGGAACAGCGGACGTCCTCAGCCCCTGGTTGGAGAACAACCGCTTCGGCGTGGGTGGCTCGATCGGCGTGCAGGACAACAACCACATCAAGCCCGACAAGGCCACCGGCTATCCCGGAGAGCAGTCGATCTCCAGCTTCGATACGCCGCACCGCCTGGTCACCAACTTTGTGTATGCACTGCCCTTCGGCCACGGCCAGCGCTTCGGCGCGGGTGCCTCCGGCTTGGTGAATGGCCTGATTGGCAACTGGGAAGTGAATGGAATCTCCACCTTCCAAAGCGGCTTCCCCATCGCTTTTGAAGACAATAACCCCAACCAGCTGCAGAACCTGTATGCCCAGGGCAATGCCGGACCCGGAACCGGCGCGGGCGTCACCCGTCCGAATTACGCGCCCACCAACGCCGGCTGCAACGCGCATCCGGCCGTCGGCGGCAAGCCCTCTGCCAGGCTGAAGAGCTGGTTCAACACTGCCTGCTATACGGTCCCGGGCCAGTGGGCGTTCGGCAACGAGCCGCGCGTGGATCCCAATCTGCGGTCGCAGGGCATCGACAGCACCGATTTCTCTGTGTCCAAGGCCTTCCCGATCCACGACCGCTATCGCATTGACTTTCGCATGGAGTCCTTCAACCTGTTCAACTGGACGCAGTTCTCCGCGCCCAACGACCAGGCTGACACCACCATCTTTGGTCAGGTAACTTCCACGGCCAACAACCCGCGCCTGATTCAGCTCAGCGGCCGCTTCAGCTTCTAAACCGCTGCGGCTCAGGCAAGAATCTTCTCACCGGGCCGGCAAGAAGTTGTCGGCCCATCCTTTTCAGGAGTGCCAAAGGAGGTATGTTAGATTTCTAACCAAGAAACAAATTCGGTAGAAGTGCCCATGAAAAGCAGCGAATCGCTGACCATTCGCGTTACCAACTTCATCTTCGATCACATTCGGAAGAACCAGCTTTCTTCGGGAGAAGGGCTGCCTTCGGAGCTGCGCACCAGCACCGAGCTGAACGTGAGCCGGGGAGTGGTGCGCGAGGCGTTTCGCTCGCTGGAAGTGGCGGGAATCATCGAGAAGGAGAACGGCCGCTCCCCGCGTGTGGGCGTGCTCAATAACTCCTTCCTGCGTCATCTGATGGTCCACGCGCTGCTCACCAAGCAGGTTTCGCTGAGGCAGGTCCTGGAACTGCGCGCGTCGGTGGAAGTCGATGCGGCGGCGATGGCCGCGGAGCGGCGGTCAGAGAACGAAATGCAAAAGCTCTGGCAGGCCGTGGAGGGCATGAGGAAATCGCTGGAGCGGACCCATGCGTTCGTGCAGCATGACCTGCGCTTTCATCATGTGATCAACGTCGCCACCGGCAATCCGCTGATCGACATCATCTCCGGCGCCATGTATGAGTCGATTCAGGAGTCGATGCGTCTGGGGCTTACCAAGCGCCGGGGCAAAGATGATGTCCTGCGGGTTGTGGACGCGCATGCGGCCATTGCCACTGCCATTGAGCAAGGCAATCCATCGCAGGCCGCCCAGAAGATGAGGAAGCACTTCGAAGAAACATTCCGCGCCTTAGCCAGGGTCGAGCCGGAGCCGATTCGCTCCTGAGCCAGCCTCGCCCCCAAAACCTGCCCGGACCTGGGAGGTCATACGATGCAGTCCCATCGGCATCTGCGCCGAATCATGTTCTATTTGTGCTCCGCGCTCGTCCTGAGTTTCCCGCTGCATTGCCTGGCCCAGTCCCGGGGCGATTGGCCGATGTACAGCCACGACGACCAAAGCTCCCGTTTTTCTCCGCTGACCCAGATCAACGCCAGCAATGTGAGCCGCCTCGAGCGAGCCTGGACATTCCACATGATCCCCCCCGGAGAGAAGCCCGCTCCGGCCAACAGCCTGCTGGCGCGCCTGCGCAGAAGACGCTCGGAAACCACCCCGATCATGGTGGACGGCATCCTTTATCTTCCTACTCCGTACAGCCGCGTCATCTCCCTGAATGCTCAGACCGGCAAAGAGGTTTGGGAATACAAGCTCGCCAACGGCGCCAATGCCTCGACGCGTGGAGTGGCCTACTGGCCCGGCGACCGCAAACGCAAGCTGGGACCGCGCATCGTCTTCGGCACCTCCGTCGGCCAGTTGATTGCGCTCGATGCCCACACCGGGAAACCGGTCGCGAGCTTCGGAGAGCAGGGCATTGTGGATATTAAGAAAGGAGTGATGAACGGGTTCAGCGATGCGCGCTTCGGAATGACTTCCCCGCCGGAGATCTATAAAGACGTCATCCTCACCGGAGCTCAGGTGCAGGAATCGCCCAGCCTTGGGCCCTCCGGAGACACGCGCGGCTGGGACGCCATCACCGGAAAGCTGCTTTGGCAGTTCCACTCCGCGCCCCGTCCCGGCGAGCAGGGAATCGAAACCTGGGAGACGCCGGGTTCCTGGAAGGATCGCTCCGGCATCAATGTGTGGGGCTTCATGTCCGTCGATCGGAGCACCGGGGATGTGTTTCTGCCCTACGGCAACGCCACCGTGGATGCCTATGGCGGAGACCGCGCGGGAGCCAACCTTTACGCCGACACCCTGCTGGTGCTCGATGCCGAGACTGGAAAACAGAAGTGGCATTTCCAGGCGGTCCATCACGACACCTGGGATTACGATCTGGAGTCTGCGCCTCTCCTGGTCACGGTCCATCGGGACGGCAAAGCCATTCCGGCGGTTGTTTTGACCTCTAAGACAGGATTGATCTTCATCCTTGACCGTCGCGACGGTACGCCGATCTACGGCGTCGAGGAGCGGCCCGTTCCCTCCAGCGACGTTCCCGGAGAGCATGCCTTCAAGACCGAGCCTTGGCCGCTCAAGCCGCCGCCATTGGCGCGCATGAGCTTCCAGAAGTCGGATCTGGCCACCGTCACGCCGGAGCTCGAGAAGTACTGCCAGACCCTGCTCAACTACAACGGCGGGATGCACAACGACGGCCCTTTCACGCGCTATGGCATGAAGCCCTCGCTGGTTTTTCCCGGCACCCTGGGCGCAACCAACTGGCACGGCGGCTCCTACGATCCCCAGCTG
>JAJZCY010000048.1 GCA_021828835.1 Acidobacteriota bacterium
TCAGGCTTGTCGCTCTATTATGCTCGACTCCCTCCGGGCTTGTCTCAGTGATGTGACTCACTCCCGGTGAGGGATTCTCCTTCCAAGACTCATAGTCTGGTCTTTTGAGGGCTCCCATAAACAATAGACGATGCTCCCAGGTCGTTGTTACCAAAAAATTCCGGTCCACCGTTTAGACTGGAAGATGAACGATTTCTTGCCACCCAAGGGAGTAAAGATGTCCGCAGCGCCGGAGCTCAAGGCGACCCTTACCCTGCCCCAGACCGCCTTCCCGATGAAGGCCAACCTGCCGCAGAATGAACCACATCGGCTGGCCCGTTGGACCGAAATGCGGTTGTACGAAGAGATCCGAAAGGTCTGCCACGGCCGCCCTGCCTTCCTGCTCCATGACGGACCCCCTTACGCCAACGGCCCCATTCACTTAGGACACGCCCTGAACAAAGGGCTAAAAGACTTTGTGGTCAAATCCAAGACCATGGCCGGCTTCGATGCGCCTTATGTGCCGGGCTACGATTGCCACGGGCTGCCGATCGAGATCAAGGTCGACGAGCAGCTCGGCCACAAAAAGCTGGAGATGCCCGCTCCTGCAGTTTTGGATGCATGCCGCGCCTACGCGCAAAAATATATTGACTTGCAGACAACGCAGTTCGAGCGCATCGCCACCTTCGGCCGCTGGAACGCCCCGTACAAGACGATGTCGCGCGCCTATGAGGCGCGCACGCTGGAGGCGTTCTACGGATTTCTGGAGAAGGGCTTCGTCTATCGCGGCCTGAAGCCGGTCTATTGGTGCATCCACGACCGCACGGCGTTGGCCGAGGCGGAGGTGGAGTACGCCCAGCACACCAGCCCCTCGGTGTACGTGCGCTACAAGTTGACCTCCGACCCGGCGGCCATCGACGGCCGGCTAGCAGGGCGCGAAGTGTCCACGATCATCTGGACGACGACGCCGTGGACGCTGCCCGCCTCGCTGGCGGTGGCCTTCCATCCCGACTTCGAGTACGTGGCTCTCGAAACGCCTGGCGGCAAGGATGCCGCCGGTACAGCCGGTTTGGAAACCGGCGCTACTGCCCCGGTTTACATCGTGGCCGCGGCGCTGGCGGAGGCGGTGAAGGCGGCATGCAAGGAGCTAGCGGGCGCGACCGAGATCGCGCGCTTTAAGGGCGCGGTTCTGGATCGGGCCACCTTCCAACACCCGTTCCTGGAGCGCAGCATCCTGGGCGTGCTGGCCAACTACGTGACCGCCGAAACCGGCACCGGCGCCGTGCACACCGCACCGGCGCACGGCGCCGACGACTTCTACACCGGCCAGCGCTACGGGCTCGATCCGACCTGCCGGGTGGATGCGAGCGGCCGGATCCACTTTGATCCGGAGGCCTGGCGCCTGGCCTCACCGCCGGCCTTCGAGGGCAAGAAGGTGTGGGATGCGAACCCAATCATTGTGGCGATGCTGGAAGAGAACGGCTCGCTGCTGGGCGGAGGTCCGCTGGAGCACTCGTACCCGCACTGCTGGCGCTGCCACAAGCCGGTGATCTTCCGGGCTACGGAGCAGTGGTTCATCTCGCTGGAGACGCCGATGAAGCGGGGCGACGGGTCAGAGACCACGTTCCGGCAGCTTTCGGTTGAAGAGATCGACAAGGTGGTGTGGGATCCGGCGTGGGGCAAGGAGCGGATCACCAACATGATCGCCACGCGCCCTGACTGGTGCATCAGCCGGCAGCGCATCTGGGGTGTGCCCATCGCGGTCTTCATGTGCGAGGGCTGCAATCAGCCGATCGTGGACACGGCGCTAAACCGCAAAATCATCGACCTGTTCGACCGCGAGGGTGCGGAGGCCTGGCACACCACGCCTATCGATTCCCTGCTGCCCGGCGGCGCGCAATGCGCGCACTGCGGCGGGACGAGCTTCCGCAAAGAGACCGACATTCTGGACGTGTGGTTCGACTCGGGCGTGAGCTGGTACGCGGTGTGCGAATCCGATTCCGATCTGGCGCCGATCTACAAGGCTTTCCGCGAGGATCCGAAGCAGGTTGAGTGCCTGTACCTGGAGGGCGGCGACCAGCACCGCGGCTGGTTCCATTCTTCGCTGCTGACCTCGGTGGCGCTACGAGGACGCGCGCCCTACTCGCATGTGGCGACGGCGGGCTGGACGCTGGATGAGCTGGGCCGCGCCATGTCGAAATCGCTGGGCAATGGAGTGGATCCGGTCGATATCGCGAACCGGATGGGCGGCGAGATTGTGCGGCTGTGGGTGGCATCGGTGGACTTCCGGGAAGACATGGCCGCCAGCGAGAACCTGATGGCCCGCTGCGCCGAGCTCTACCGCAAGCTGCGCAACACCTTCCGCTTCCTGCTGGGGAATCTGGCCGGATTCAACCCGGGCAGCGATCGCGTGGCCGAGGCGGACCTTTTGCCGCTGGACCGCTACATGCTGGCCAAGACGCGCGATCTAACCGAGAAGATCGTGCGCTGGTATGAGGACTTCGAGTTCCATCGCGTGTACCAGGCGGTAAACGAGTTCGCCATCGTGGATCTGAGCGCGTTCTATCTGGATGTGCTGAAGGACCGCATGTACACTTTTGCGCCGGCGAGCCAGGCGCGGCGCTCCGCGCAGACCGTGCTGTGGATCATCACGGAAGCACTGGTACGGCTGCTGGCGCCGATTCTGAGCTTCACGATGGATGAGGTGTGGGAGTATCTGCCGGCCATGGAAGGAAGGCCGAAGAGCGTGCACCTGGCGCTGTTCCCGAAGCCGGAGGAGATCTTCGCGGAGAATGCTGCCAAGCTCATCGAGGAGTGGAAGCAGCTTTTTGCAGTGCGCGATGAAGCACTTCGTGAGCTGGAGAGTGCCCGCAAGGAAGGACTGATCGGTAAGGCACTCGAAGCGGACATCGAGATTGCTGCGTCGGGTGAATTGCTAGCGCTACTTCAGCGGCATGCAACCGACCTGAAGGAGTTCATCAACGTTTCTTCGGTGCGGATCGTTCCCGGGGAGACTCTCAAGGTCTCTTCCCATGCGGCCTCCGGTACCAAGTGCGCGCGCTGCTGGAACTACATGCCCGACACCGCGAATTACGGCATCTGGGAAAATGTCTGCGGGCGCTGCCGGTCGGCGCTCGAAGAGATGGGCGTCGCCCCGCCGGAGGCAGCGTGAGCTGGTTTCGCAACTGGCCTCGGCCGACGCGGCTGCCGCGGCTGCTGCTGATCTCGGCGCTGGTGATCGTTGCCGACCGGCTGACGAAGATCTGGGTTTCCACGCACGTGCCGATGGGCGGCGCGATCCCGGTGATCGACCATGTGCTGCGCATCTCGCACTGGACGAATACCGGGGCGGCCTTCTCGCTGTTTGCCTACTCCAGTTCGCCTGACATGGTGCGCTGGGGACTGATCGTCTTCGCGTCGCTGGCGGCGCTGGTGATGCTGGTTCTGATGATCCGCCTGGGGGACCGCATCACCATGACGACGGTGGCCCTGGCCCTCATCTGCGGGGGCGCGCTGGGCAATGTGCACGACCGCATCGCCTATGGTTCGGTGGTGGATTTCATCGAGGTGCATATCTTCCGCTACCACTGGCCGGACTTCAATATCGCCGACTCGTGCGTGGTGGTTGGGGCGTGCCTGCTGTTTCTCGATTCGCTGCTGTCGGATCACTCGTCAGAAGCCAAGCAGTAGTGGTCGTCGCAACGAAAGCGACACCCGGGGGGCGTCCCCACGAAACTGCCTTGACTCTCTCCGGTGTTCCCCACGCCAAGGCGCGCGGGCGGCCCACGGCGCGCGCCCTTCGGCTTACAATGGTTCAGTCGAACTGGGCCGGCCTGAAGAAATGGCAGGGCTGTGATTTCGATCTTCTGCCTGACTGCCCGCCGCGCCGTCTTACCGTTCCTCGCTCCACCAATCCTTCTTTGTTTCACTTGGGGAAAACCGATGAGAATTGGCTGTTTCGCGCGTTCCATGCGTAGCGTCTTCGCGGCAGTTGTGCTCGCCGCCGCGTGCTTTCTTCCCTCCTGTCGCGCCAGCGCCCAGCGCCTGCCCACAGACGTGGTGCCCACCCACTACACGCTCACCCTCACGCCCGACCTGAAGAGCGCCACCTTCACGGGGGTGGAGAAGATCGACGTCAACCTGAAGCAGCCGTCCAAGACCATCACTCTGAACGCCGCCGAGCTCAAGTTCCAGTCGGTGGTGGTATATCCGAACGGTCCTAGCGAGACGGGCTCGGTGTCGCTGGATTCGGCCAAGGAGCAGGCCACCTTCACGTTCCCGACTGCGATTCCGGCGGGGAGCGCCACGCTGGAGATCCACTACACCGGCATCCTGAACAACGAACTGCGCGGCTTCTATCTCTCGCACGGCGATCGCCGCAACTATGCGGTGACGCAATTCGAGCCGACGGACGCGCGGCGCGCCTTCCCCAGCTTCGATGAGCCGGCCTACAAGGCGCGCTTCTCGATCTCGCTGGTGGTGGATCAGGGCGATACCGCGATCTCGAACGGCCAGATCGTGGCGGACACGCCGGGCCCAGGGCCGGACAAGCACACACTGGAATTCAGCGAGACGCCGAAGATGTCCACCTACCTGGTGGCCTTTCTGGTGGGGGATTTCCAGTGCACCGCGGGCAGCTCGGATGGAGTGGCGATTCGCGTCTGCGCCACGCCGGACAAGGTGGCCTACACCTCCTATCCGCTCAGCATCGCCGAGTGGGTGCTCCACTATTACGACGACTACTTCGGCATTCATTATCCCCTCAAGAAACTCGACCTGATCGCCATTCCCGACTTTGAGGCCGGCGCGATGGAGAACTTCGGCGCCATCACCTACCGCGAGACCGATCTTCTGGTCGATGCCAAGACCGCCTCGCTGGCGGCCAAGAAGAATGTGGCCATAGTGGTGGCCCACGAGATGGCCCACCAGTGGTTCGGCGACCTGGTGACCATGGCCTGGTGGAACAACATCTGGCTGAATGAAGGCTTCGCCACCTGGATGGAGACCAAAGCCATCGCCGCCATGCATCCCGAGTGGCACATGGATCAGATGGAGGCAGCCGCCGATCAGCAGACGCTGAATGTGGATGCCATGCCGACGACTCGCGCCATCCGCGCGCCGGAAGCGAACACTCCAGCGGAGATCAATCAGCTCTTTGACGCCATCAGCTACGGCAAGGCCGGCGCGGTTCTGAGGATGGTGGAGAACTACGAGGGCAAGGAGACGTTCCGCAAGGGCGTGCACGCTTACCTGACCGCGCACGAGTATGCCAATGCCACCGCACAGGACTTCTGGACCGCGCAGAAGACCGCCAGCGGCAAGCCCATCGACAAGGTGATGGAGTCGATGGTGGTGCAGCCGGGAGTGCCGATGCTCAGCTTCAGCGCTCCCAGCGGCGGGCAGGTGCAGGTCCAACAGGAGCGCTTCTTTCTGAACGGCAGCACGCCCGAAGCGAGCCAGCAGAAGTGGACGCTGCCGGTCTGCTTCCAGTCCGCAGGCGGCAGTCAGGACTGCCAGCTTCTCACGCCGTCAACGACCAGTCTGAAGGCGCCCGCGGGCCAGCTCTTCTTTGCCAACGCGGAGGCCAAAGGCTACTACCGCAGCGCCTATGCTCCGGCGCAGTACAAGGCCATCGTCGCTGCCGTGGAGAGCCGCCTTACGCCTGTGGAGCGCATCAGCTTTGCCGGTGACGAGTGGGCGCGGGTGCGGGCCAACCAAGCGTCCGTGGGCGACTTCCTGAACCTGGCGGCGGCTCTGAAGGCGGATCCCTATCCCGGGGTTCTGTCGCAGGTGAGCGCGGCCTTCTCGAGTGTTTATTACCAGGTTGCTGCCACGCAGCAGCAACGGCAGCAGCTTCAGAAGTGGGTACGCGACACCTTCGGTCCCGAGTACAGGAAGCTGGGCGCGCCGTCGGCGAGCGACTCCGCGGACAAGCGTGACCTGCGCGCCACTCTGTTCCGCATCCTCGGCTACTACGGCAATGATCCGGCAGTGCTGGAGCAGGCCAAGCAGCTCTCGGACGAGTATCTGGCCGACCCGGCCAGCGTGAACCCGTCGCTGGCGCAGACGGCGCTCGCGGTGGCCGCACAGAACGGAGACGAGGAGCTGTTCAACAAGCTCCAGAATGTGTACGAGACGGCGAAGAATCCGGAGCTACAGGAGAACGCGCTGCGCTATCTGGCCATGTTCGCTAATCCGGAGCTGGAAAAGCGCGCCCTCGCGTATGACGTTTCGGGCAAGGTACGCAACCAGGATGCGGCCATTCAGTTTGCGATCTCGCTGCAGATCCCCGAAACCCGGCAGCTTGCCTGGAGCTTTATCAAGGACAACTGGCAGCAGGTACAAGGGGAGTTGACCACCAGCATGGGGCAGATCCTGGTCGGCTCCACGGGCGCCTTCTGCTCGGCGGAGGCGCGCAATGACGTGCAAAGCTTCTTTGCGACGCACAAGGTGCAAGCCTCCGAGACTCCGCTGAAGCAGGCGGTGGAGCGCATCAACGGCTGTATCGCGCTGCGCGCAGCCCAGGAGCCGAAGCTGAAGAGCTGGCTCAGCCAGCAGCCCGGGCTGGAGGCGGCCGAGTAAGGCCGAAGGCCCGCTCTCGCACGGTCATCGCGAGAGCGGGGCATTTTTCCGGGACAGGAAAGAGTTCGCAGCATGCCTGGGACAGGGGTTTGACTGTCGCTCAGGGCTGCGCCGATTCGGCGGTCTGCTTCGGCCGCACGTTGGGGTAGTAGCCGGTGCGGGTGCGCACTTCGAGCTTGCCCATTCCCTTGGCGCGGGCGATCACCTGCACCCGGCGGAATCCGGGGATACTGGTGGGCTTGGTGGAGCGATAGCCCAGCGTGTACTGGGTTCGAATATCGCGCGCCACTTCGCCGGCAATCTCATCCACCTGGTTCAGGTTCTTGGGGAAGAAGGCCATGCCGCCGGTCTCGGAGGAGAGCAGTTCCAGTGCGCGGCGGGCCCGCCGCACCTCGCCCCGGTCCATCTCGTTGCCATAGAGCAGGCCGATGGAGTAGATCACGGGACCGGAGAGCTGCTGCACGCGGCGGATGGTCTGTTCGAGGTTGAGCGTCGAGGCATTGTCCTCGCCATCGGTGATGACCACCAACACCTGCTTGGGGCGCTGGGCGTCTGCGGCCAATTTGTCGGCCGAAGCGACGATGGCGTCGTAGAGCGCGGTACCGCCGCGCGAGTCGATATGCGAAAGGCCGTCCCGCAGCTTGCTGATATCGGAGGTGAAGTCCTGGTCGATGAAGGCCTCGTCAGAGAAGTTCACCACAAAGGCCTGATCCTCCCGGTTGGAGGCTTCGACCAGGTCCAGGGCCGCCTTGTTGACTGCGGGCCGCTTCTTGTACATCGAGCCGGAGTTGTCGATCACCAAGCCCATGGAGACGGGTAGATCGGTGTGCTGGAAGCTGAGGATGTTCTGCTTGACGCCGTCCTCGTAGATCTCGAAGTCATTCTTGGTGAGATTCTGCACCAGGTGGTTGTCGCTCAAGACGGTGGCGTTGAGGACGACCTCCTCCACGTCGGTGCGCAGGATGTAGCCTTCTCTGCCCTGCTTCCTGAGCGGCCCGAGACTTGGGGTAGGGCCGGCATCCGGAGAGCGCACCGGGTCGGTATCCACGGTCAGCGGCGGAGCCTGGCCGGGAGTGGTCTGTGCATTGGCTGTGGAGGCTGGCCGCGGTTGTGCCGGTGCCAGAAGCGCCGCTCCGCCAAGGAGCGCCGCCAGAATCGTATTACTGCAAAGGCGCATAGTAGCCCGTACGTGCATAAACGGTAAGTGGGGGCAGCCCCGGTGGTGGAGTGACCTTAACCCTCAATTTACGCCACTTGCCGTCGCGGGCCAGATCCCTCGGCCGGTAGCCGATCACGTACTGATTGCGGAGGTCGGTGGAGATCTTCTCGGCGATGTCGCTCAACTCGTCGATATCCTCCACCTGGTACATGCGTCCGCCGCTGTCCTCACAAAGGCTGTTCAGCAATTCCGGTCCCATCCGTTCTTCCGGCGTGGGGGCGTAAGGGTCAAAGATTCCCATCGCATAAATTTGCACGTCGGACTCGCGCACCTTGGCTCGCACCTCGCCCTCGGTGAAGCGGGAGCGGTTGTCGCCGCCGTCGGAGACCACAAGCAGGGCTTTGCGCTGATGCCGGGCCTGGCGCATCTTGGCGATTCCATAATAGATGGCATCGAGCAGGGCGGTGCGATGTCCGCTGTGCACCGTGGCCAGCCGCGCCTGGATGTCTTCGACCGAACTGGTGAAGTCCTCGATCAGTTCGGGGCGGTCGTTGAAGCCGATCACGAAGAACTCGTCCTCGGGATTGGCCGTCTTGATGAATTGCAGAATGGACTCCTTGGCGCGCACCAATTTGGACGTCATGGAGCCGGAAAGGTCGAAGATAATGCCGATGGAAACGGGGGCGTCCTCGGTGGCGAAGCTGCTGATCTTCTGGCGGTCGTTGTTCTCAAAGACCTGAAAGTCTTCCTGTTCCAGACCGGTTACCAGCCGGTTCATGGGGTCGGTGACGGTGACGGGGACCAGCACCAGATCGGTATTGAGACGAATGAAGGAGCCTGGACGCACGTTGAGGGCAGCCTTGCCGGTGACGGGAGGGGCCTCAGCACCCGCCGGCTCGCTGGGCTGGGGAGCTGTCGATCCGCTGCGCGGCTGGACATGCACCTGGTTGAGAGGATCGGTCTGCGCGCCGACCTGGACGGCACCAACCACGGCCAGAATTGCCAAGGACAAAAATTGGAGGAAGCGCAAGCGCGGCTGGCCACCTCCCGTTCGAACTACGTGCTTGGGGGGAAGAGTCGTCATGATGCAGCCCCATCAGGTTGAAGGCGATAGTACCACGATCAGGCCGCCCTGGGCCTCATCGCTTCCAAATCCGCAATGCCGGTGTCCCGCTCTCCGATTGCACAAAGGCGCTGGGATACAATCGAGCCTAAGCGGCTTTCTTTGCTGTATCCGAAGTCCGCTTCGCTCGTCTTCCGGCGCGGCCAGTTTGCCCAATACCGGTTCGGTCACTGAAGCTGGAAGAAAGACTTACATTGACCCAGGTTCGGCACCACTCAGAAGAAGCCAGGGTCCCACAAATCGAAGCCACATTGGAGCAAGGCTGCCTGCATGGCTCGTATTTATCCCTTTCGCGCCTGGCGCTACAATCCTGCGAAGGTCCGGCTGGCCGACGTTGTCACCCAGCCCTATGACAAGATTTCTCCTGCGATGCAGCAGGCCTACTACCAACGCAGCCCATTCAACCTCGTCCGCATCATCCTCGGACTTCCTGAACTCTTTGACGCCGAAAAAGGCGAAAGCGTCTATTCCCGCGCGGCCCGCGATTTTAGGGCCTGGCGCGAGCAAGGCATTTTGATTCAGGAGAAAGAGCCCTGCGTTTTCGCCTACTCGCAGCGGTTTACCGTCCCAGGAACAAGCGATGTGGTGAAAGAGCGGCGCGGCTTCATCGCGCTCGGCAAGCTCCAGGACTACGCCGAGCAAGTGGTCTTCCGGCATGAGCAGACGCTCTCCAAGCCCAAGGGCGACCGCCTGAACCTGCTCAAAGCCACGCGCGCGCACTTCGGGCAGATCTTCATGCTCTACTCCGACCCGGCCGGGAGCGTGGACAAGCTGTTGTTCGACGGCAGCGGCCCTGCCGATGGCGAAGTCACGGACGAGTACGGGGTTCTGCACCGCATCTGGCGGGTGAACGATCCGGCAGTGGTGCGCCTGCTCACCTCGACCATGGCCGACAAGAAGCTGATCATCGCCGACGGGCACCACCGCTACGAGACCGCTTTGAACTACTCCCGCGACTATGCGGCACAGTACGCCGCGCATCACGGGGCGGAGAAGACTGGGCGAACCGAGAGCCTGAACGCGCACCAGGTGGCCGAGCCGGCATTTCCAGAAGCGGCGGCGATGATGACCTTTGTCAATATGGATTCGGATGGATTGGTCATCCTGCCCACCCACCGGGTGGTGCACGGGCTGGCGGGGTTCGACGCGAAGGCTTTCGCCAAGGCGGCCGGGGAGTTCTTCACGGTGCAGGAACTGCCCGCCGCCGATGCGCAGGAGTATCTGCGGACGCTGAAATCGCAAAGCGGAACCGCCTTCGTGGCGGTCACCCGTTCGGGGGCGCTGCTTCTGCAATCGAAGCCGGAGGCCATCGACAAGGCGCTTGCCGGCGTGCCCGACCGGCAGCGCAATCTCGACCTGACCCACCTGCATGCGATTATCCTGGACCGGCTGCTGGGCCTGGATGCCGAGAAGGTCCGCGAGCAGACCAACCTCCGTTATCTGCGCGATGCCGCCGAGGTGGTGGACCAGGTAGCTCGCGGCGAGGCAGATGTGAGCTTCCTGACCAACCCGGTCGCTATGGAGCAGTTGCGCGAAGTGGCTTTCGCGGGCGAAGTGATGCCGCAGAAATCTACCGACTTTTTCCCCAAGCTGCTCAGCGGCCTGGCCATCTATGCCCTGGAGTAGTCCGATGTTCCGGGCAGCGACTGGGCCACACGTCCTCTTCTTCCGGCGCATCCGCCGGATCGCTGTCTTGCTTTGCGCCGGCGCTCTGCTGGGCGGCCACAGTGGGTCTGGGCAATCGGCAGCCCCTCCAGCAGGCCGTTTTGTGGTGGTACTCGACGCCGCTCATGGTGGCACCGATGCAGGCTCGACGGTGACAGACCCGGCCGGCAAGCCTAATCCGGAAAAGAACCTGACGCTGACGCTGAGCGTAAAGCTGCGCTCTCTGCTGGCAGCCCGGGGGATTGCCGTGGTGACCACCCGTGAATCCGATACAACCATCGATGCGCGGCAGCGGGGGGAGATCGCGAATCATGCGCTGGCGCAGGCGTGCCTAAGCCTGCACGCGGCCATGAGCGGCGCCGGGGTTCACCTGTTTATCTCTTCCCTGCCGGCGGCGCGGTCGGAGCGCTTCCAGCCCTGGCAGACCACCCAGGCGGCTTTTGTGGATCGCAGTCTGGCGCTGGCGGGGGTGCTCAACTCGGCGCTTCAGCACGCCGGGATGACGGTCACGCTGGGCCGGACGGCCCTCACCACGGTGGACAGCATGGCCTGCCCGGCCGTAGCGGTGGAGATTGCGCCGGAGCAGCCCTCGGCCACCAGCGCGGCAAAGGCGAGCGTGGAAGATCCTGCCTATCTGAACCAGGTGGCCGATGCCCTGGCAGCCGGATTGCTGGAGTGGCGCGCGGAGGATCACCGGCCATGATCCCGCGCTACCAGAAGATTTTGTTCGCGATTCTGCTGCTGGCATCGGCCGGCATGGGGGCCGAGCTGTGGCATCTGCGCCAGCGCGCCCACCAGCGGCTGCTGGCCGGGCAGGTGTCCGTGCCCACCAAAGCGCCGGAGGTGGCGCCGGTGGAGCAGGCCACGCTGATGGTCGCCAACGACGCCGACGACACGTTGCAGACGCGGGAGCTCTCGCTACCGCTTCCGCCGAGCCCGCAACAACGGGCCAAGGTGATTCTGGACCGCCTGCTGGATTTGTATGCCGCGCCGGGGGCTTCGCATCCGGTGACGGGCGGCTCCGACCCGATCCTGCAAGTCTTCCTGCTACCCGCCACAGCAACCCCGAGCGGGCAAGGCGCGTCCACCGGGAACAGAGGCGAACAAGAGACGGCAGTCGTGAATCTTTCCGGAGCCTTCGCGGCCCATCATCCCTCCGGCATCGAAACCGAGACCCTCACCCTGCTCTCCATTTGCGCAACGCTGCACGCCAACCTGCCGCAGGTGACGGAGGTCCGGTTCCTGGTGGACGGAGAGACCAAAGCCACGCTGGCGGGCCACGCGGATCTAACCCGCACGTATCTGACACGCGATCTCGAGCAGGCACAAGGAGCGGTATCGTGAGCCGAAGCGATTCTCCCACAATCGGGGTTTTCGATTCGGGCTTTGGGGGCCTGACGGTGCTGCACGCGCTGCTCCAGCGTTTTCCGCAGGCCCGCTTTGTCTTCCTCGGCGATACAGCCAGGCTGCCCTACGGATCGAAGTCGCGCCGCACCATCGCGCGCTATGCCGCGCAGAGCGCGCAGTTCCTGACGCGCGAACAGGGCGCGGAGTTTCTGGTCATCGCCTGCAACACGGCCAGCGCGCTCGCACTGGATGCCATTCGCGAGGCCGTGACCGTGCCGGTTCTCGGCGTCATCGAGCCGGGCGCGGCCGTAGCCCGCGCCACCTCCAAAACCGGCGACGTGCTGGTGATTGCCACCGATGCCACGGTGCACAGCCACGCTTACGCAGCCGCCTGCGAAACGCGCGGCCTGCGGGCCATCGAGAAGGCCTGCCCGCTGCTGGTGCCGCTGGTGGAGGAGGGCTGGACCAACCATCCGGTCACCGCCGAGGTGTTGCGCATCTATCTGGACGAATTGCTGGCCCAGGCGGCGGCCGAAGGACTGAAGCCGGATGCGCTGGTGCT
Source organism: Acidobacteriota bacterium (assembly GCA_021828835.1). Lineage (GTDB taxonomy): Bacteria > Acidobacteriota > Terriglobia > Terriglobales > Acidobacteriaceae > Telmatobacter. Next base: position 12,418 of record JAJZCY010000048.1, read on the forward strand.
GGGCTGCACGCATTACCCCTTGCTGCGGCCGCTCATCGAGCACGCCATCGCGCAGAGCGCAGGAGCGGGAATCCGGGTGATCGACTCGGCCGAGTCCACCGCCGACACCGCGACCAAGCTTCTGCGCGGCGGCGATTCCGCATCCGGCGACCGAGCATGGGCGCCCGAGATTCGCTGCTTCGCTACCGACTCGGTGGAGAAGTTTCAGCGCCTGGGATCGAAGTTCCTGGGGCGGCCGGTGGGCGATGTGCAGCTCATCGATCTGGGCGGATAAAGGACGCATCCATCACTCTGCTATCCTGAAAAGCGGCGGCTCCGCCAATTTTCCTTGTGAATTATGAAGAAACTGCTCGGAGGGCTTTGGAGAGAATGATCGATCTGTCGGGCAAAACGGCCGTTATCTTTGGGCTGGCCAACAAGCGTTCCATCGCATGGGGCATCGCCCAAAAATTGCACGCGGCCGGCGCCACTTTGGCCATCTGCTATCAGAACGAGCGCATGCGCGCCGAGGCCGAGGGCCTGATCCAGGAACTGCCCGGCGCCAGCGGGTTCCAGTGCGACGTGGCCAGCGACCAGGAGATCGACAGCCTGTTTGCCCAACTCAAGGAAAAGTACGGCAAGCTGCACATCCTGGTGCATGCCGTGGCCTACGCGCCGGCCGAGGACCTTCGCGGCGAGTTCATCAACACCAGCCGGGACGGCTTCCGCATCGCCCATGATGTGAGCGTCTATTCGCTGATCGCGGTGAGCCGCGGCGCGACGCCGCTGATGACGGACGGCGGCAGCATCATGACGCTGAGCTACTACGCCGCCGAAAAGGTCGTGCCGCACTATAACGTGATGGCATTGGCCAAGGCGTCGCTGGAGTCGTGCGTGCGCTACCTGGCCTGGGACCTGGGCCAGAAGAATATCCGCGTGAATGCCATCTCCGCGGGCCCGATCAAAACGCTGGCGGCGCGCGGCGTCGGGGCGCTGGGCGACATGCTGAAGATGCATGAGCAGCGCGCTCCCCTGCACCGCAACGTGGACCAGCTCGAGGTTGGCGGTACCGCGCTCTATCTTGCCAGCGAACTGTCGAGCGCCGTCACGGGCGAAACCCTCTATGTGGATTGCGGCTATAACATCATGGGCTTCTGAAAAGAAGCCCTGCTAGCCTAAGCTCACTGCGGATGGACTCACTCCGTTCGCTGGCCGCTTCTCTCCCGCAGGTTGCGGGGCCGAGTAGACGAGGGCCTGGTTACGGCCGCTTTTCTTGGCCGCGTACATGGCTGCGTCCGCATGGCGCATCATCGTCTCAAAGCCGCGTGCAGGATTGAACGGAGCCACCCCAGCGCTGATGGTAAAGCGAATCGGACCGCTTTCGAAGGGGATTTCAAGCTGTTCCACATCGCGACGGACGCGCTCCGCGACCAGCAAAGCGCCCGCAGCCGGAGTATCCGGCAGCAACACCGCGAACTCTTCCCCGCCCGTGCGCGCCAGCACATCCTGACCCCGCAGATGCGACTTCACGAGCTGGACGAGCGCCTGCAAGGCACGATCGCCGGCGGCGTGGCCGCGGCTGTCGTTGAGGCGCTTGAAGCGGTCGATGTCCATCATGATCATGCACAGCGGGAATCCGTGGCGCATGCTGCGCGCCGTCTCCCGGGCCGCGGCCTCTTCCATGCCTCTGCGGTTCAGCGCCCCAGTGAGAGGATCGGTACGCGCCTGGGCGGCCAGTTCCCGCCTCAACTCCGTCACCAGGAACCACAGCTCGCACATGACCATGCAGGCAGCCAGGAAGGCGCCGGCGGCGAGTGAGTAGTCCCAGCGCGGATCTGCCTGCGCATAGACCGTCTTCCACGGCCGCGGGTAGATCTCGTTGGTCAGAACGGCGCGATACGCGGCAACCGCCATCTGGCCGATCAGGATCGCTCCGGTGACGCGCGAGATGGTCAGGAACGCATCCCGCCCGTATCGCAGCATCATCCAGGCAGTCGCGCCGCAAAGGAAAAGGAAGGGAACATTGAGAACGTTGGCACTGTACGGGATTCTGGCGAGGAACATCACGGGATATGCGACGACGACCACTCCGGCCAGGATCCAGGGCCAGGGCTTGCGCAAGGGCTTGCGCACCACAAAGCAGCGCAGGCCCATCCACTGCATCATGAAAGAGATCAGATATAGATCATTGGCCGGCAGATCGGTGTAGACCGGGGGCAGCTTGCCCTCCAGGCCCTGCAAGACCAGCTTGGCCAGACCTGTGATCAGAGCCGCGGCAAACCAGCGCATCCCAGGCACGCGGCGGTTATACCAGGAGAGAACGCACATCGATACCGTGAACACGATGACGGTGGCGATGTTCTTGAAGAAAAAGGTCCCGTAGTCCATTCACGCGCCAGATCTTGGTTGTAACTTGATCGCGCCGATTATAAGCTCCGCGGAGTTGCCTAGGGAACTAAATTGTTTGAATCTCCTCCCAGAGCTCGGGGGCAACGGGCAAGCCGAGGCGCAGGTTCTCTTCGCGAATGCGCAACGTCTGCTCCCCGGGGTAGCGGATGCGGGAACCGGGTTGCGCGGGCGTGCAAGCGCGGATGGAGGCAACGATCTCGCCGGCGATACGGGCGGCCTGTTCGCCGGATTCGGGGCGGAAGGCGAGGAAGATCTGGGAGACACCGGCCTCGCGCAGCGAATCTGCCGGAATCCCGTGGGTGGCGCGGCCGAGGGTCAGCATGGCAGCGAACATATCCAGCAGGACCGACAGTCCGGAGCCCTTCCAGTAGCCGATCGGCAGGGCGCGCTGGGACTGCTCGATCGCCGCCGGATCGCGGGTGAGGTTTCCCTCGACATCGAATCCGCCGTCGACGGGGAGCATTTCGCCGCGCCTGCGATAGCTCTCAATGGCCCCGTAGGAGAACTGCGACATGGCGATATCCAAAACCACTGGACCTTCCGGGCGGGGCGCGGCCAGGACCAGGGGATTGTTGCCAATGGCCGGATCGACGCCACCCCAGGGGGGAAGATTGGGCATGGTGTTGGTCCAGCAGATGGCGAGATAGCCGGCCTCGGCAGCCTGCCAGCCGTAGGTGCCACCGCGCATCCAGTGATTGGTATTTGCCAGCGCCACGCATCCGATTCCCTGCCCCCGGGCAAGCTCCATGGCGCGTTCCATGGCCGCCCAGGCGTTGAGATTGCCTGGTCCGGAACATCCATCCCAGCGTTCGAGAGCCCCCATGCTCGCCTGGAGCACCGGCTCGGCGGAGGGATCCACGCTGCCGTTGCGGATGGTGCGAACAAAACGGGGAAAGCGTTGCAGGCCGTGGGTGTAGACGCCGTCGCGGGTGGTCTCAGCAAAGAGGCGGGCGCAGAACTCAGCACGCGGAGCAGTGAAACCAAGAGCGGCAAGGATGTGGGCCAGAGTCTGTTGAACTTCGGCGAAAGGGATGCGTTGCATACTATGGGCAGAGTACCAGTCCCAGACGCCGCAGATGACTGCCTGCACACAGCCGTGAGACAGGTTGCGGCGGAGCTGTTTCAGCTCACCGCACACCCGCAGGAACACGGATCGCCGCGCCAGGTACGCTGCCCTTCCACCAGAAGGATGGGCACCGCCGCCAGAGCAGCCACCGAGTCAATCCAGGGGATGTGCCATACGAAGTTGATTGCCAAGCCCGCAAGTGTGACCGCCGCGAGCCAGGAACAGGTGGCGGACTGCGTGGCGTCAGCGGCGAGGACCCGATTGTTGAGGATGCGAGCCTGACGCCTTTTCAGCGCGGCAAGAACCGGCATGACGATCAGGGCCAGCGCGGTAATGGCGATACCGAGTGGGCTTGGCTCGACTCGCCGGCGCCAGGAGGACACGGCGATCCAGACGATAGCCACGGCGAGAACCATGAGCAGAATGGCAGCCGTGCGTTCGGCTTGCGGCTTGCGCAGAGGAAAGCGGGGGATGAACTGGAGAAGCACCACAATCGCGGAGAGCAGTTCAATAATGCTGTCGGCCCCGAAGGCCAGAAGCGCCGCGCTGTGCGCCTGTACCGCAGCGCGAAGCGAGACGGCACACTCCGCGACCATCCAGAGGATGGTAACGGCCTGGAGCCACGCGATCTGCCGGGGAAGCAAATCTACTCCTTGAGCGTGACGGTGATCTTGCGGGCATCTCCGCCGGCCAGGGCGATGGCGATCTCGCCGGTAGCACGCTTGCGGATGCTCTTGAACTTGTCGCCCCACTCGACCAGCACCAGCGCATCGGGAGTGAGCAGGTCGTCGAGGCCGAGAGTTTCAAGCTGGCGCTCGCTGTCGAGCCGGTAGACATCGAGGTGATAGAGCCTGATGGGCTGGCCGTCGCGAACGCCTTCGTACTCATGCAACAGCGTGAAGGTGGGGCTGGTGACCTCGTCGGGCTCGGCGGCATCGAGGGCCTGGACAATTCCCTTCACCAGCGTGGTCTTGCCGGTGCCGAGTTCGCCGCGCAGCAGCAGAAGCTGCGGCGGATTGAGCAGGCGCACCAACTGGCGGCCGACCTCGATGGTGTCGGCGCCACTCTGGGTGGTGAACTCGTGGATCCGGCCTTCCGCTGCCGCTGCGGTTTCGGTCATTGCTTGTTCCTCGTGCTTGGGGTAGGCTCACTCAGGCGCGCCGGGCCGCATGTCCCGCGACCTCTCCCTGCAACCAAACATACCTGTCTGCGCCCTCTTTGCCAACGTGGAAAGCAGGGTACCGAAATGCGCGGGGCAGAAAGGCGAGGCTGTCGGTGGCCAGCAGGGTGTGTTCGTCCGCCTCGCGCACCGCGAAATCCGCTGCAAGTCCGTGTAAATACACGGCGGCTTCGACGGCGCGGGCGGCTTGCTGCGGATGCTGCGCGAGCAGCCCGGCAACCATGCCGGCGAGCAAATCGCCACTGCCGCCTTTGGCCATGGCCGGATTCCCGCTGGTATTCACGGCGACCCGGCCGTCGGGGTGGGCGATGAGGGTGCGCGCTCCTTTGAGCACGACAATCAGGCCATTACGCCGGGAGAAGCTGCGTGCGCACTCCAGCCGGTTTGCCTGCACCTCGGCGGTAGAGATGCCGGCCAGGCGCGCCATCTCGCCAGGATGCGGCGTGAGGACGACGGTGCGGTTCTCGGCAATGCGCGGCAGCAGCTCAGGCCGGGCGGCAAGGATGTTCAAAGCGTCCGCGTCCACCACCGCGGGCATGCGCGTCTGCATGAGCAAATCGCAGACAAAGTCTGCCGTCTCCGGTGCCTGGCCGAGCCCCGGACCGATGGCCAGCACCGTTTTGCCCTTGAGCAGCTCCGGAGGCAGTTGCTGAGGCCGGAGGCAGCCTTGCGCAGTCGCGGCGAGCGGCCAGGTCATCAGCTCCGGCGCAAAGCAGGCAACCGGAACGAGCGCCGGCTCGGGGACTGCAACGGTGACCAGTCCCGCTCCGGAGCGGAGAGCCGCCATGCCCACCATAGCGGGCGCACCTGCCTTTCCGCCTGCCGCGCCGAAGCTGCCGCCAACTGCGAGGATATGGCCGAAGTTGCCTTTGTTGCTCTCGGCTCCGCGGGGGCGCTGCACCAGTTCGAGCGCGGCACCGGCCCAATGCAGATCGAGCGAGGAGATGATCGCCTGCTCCGGCGAGCCGATGGGCGCAACGACGAGCGGCTGATCCCAGGAGCGAGTGAGGTGGCCGAAGACATGCGCCGGCTTCGGCGCGGTGAAGGTAACCACCGCATCGGCCGGGCAGACCAGACCGTCGAAGAGCGCGCTGGTTTCGTCGGCGGGCCAGCCGGAGGGCAGATCGACGGCGAGGATGGGAGAGCCGGAGGCGCGCGCCATCTCCACCGCTGCCAGAGGCAAGCCACGCAGAGGCGGCTGAAAGCCCGTGCCCACAAGCGCATCGATGAGCAGACCGGCCTGAAAAGCTGCGCGGTGCTGGTCGAGTTCCTGCTCAGTGGAGATGATGTGGATTTGGATTTGAGGAGTGCCGGTCAGGAGCTTCCACGCCTCCGCGGCATCGCCCGCCAGGCTGGCGGGGTCTCCGAGCAGCAGCGCGGCCACCTCAAGCCCGGCCTCCGCGAGCAGGCGCGCGGCCAACATGCCGTCGCCGCCATTGTTGCCGCGGCCGCACAGGACGGTGATCTTCCGCGCGCGCGGAAAATGTCTACGCGCAAACTGCGCCACCGCCGCGGAAGCGGCGCGCATCAGATCGAAGGAGCCAACGCCGAACTGCTCCACGGTGGCGCGATCGCAGGCCTGCATCTCGGCGGAGGAAAGTATTCTCCAATTGCTCACGATTCATTCCTGAAGAGCCATATTGTGCCGGCCTCGGTGGTCTCCCAGGTCCCGAGAAGCAGGGGACCTGGGGCACCCTGCTTCTCGGGCATGGAGAGAATGTTTTCTCGACCATTGATCCTGTCCTGGAACGCCCTGCGGCTGGACTAATGAGCGGAGGTCCAGTCGAGGATCACCTTGCCAGCTTTGCCGGAACGCATCGCCTCGAATCCCTTTTCGAATTCATCGTAGCGGTAGCGATGGGTGATCACCGGGGAGATGTCCAGGCCGGAGTCGAGCATCACGGTCATCTTGTACCAGGTCTCGTACATCTCGCGACCGTAGATGCCCTTGATGGTGAGCATGTCGAAGATCACCTGGCGCAGGTCGATCTGCACCTCTTTGGCGGGAATGCCGAGGATAGCGATGCGCCCGCCGTGGCTCATGTGCGCGATCATCTCGCCGAGCGCCTGCGGGTTGCCCGACATCTCCAGGCCGACGTCGAAGCCCTCCTGCATGCCGAGCTGTTTTTCGACTTCGGCCAGCGGGGTTTCAGCGGGATTGACTGCCAGGGTTGCGCCCATTTTGCGCGCCAGATCGAGCCGGAAGGGGTTAAGGTCGGTGATGACCACATGGCGGGCGCCGGCGTGCTGCACCACGGGGATGGCCATCAGGCCGATGGGGCCGGCGCCAGTGATGAGCACGTCCTCGCCCAGCACCGGAAACGAGAGCGCGGTGTGGACCGCGTTGCCGAAGGGGTCGAAGATGGCGGCAATGTCGCGGTTGATGCCGGGATTGTGACGCCAGATGTTGGTCATGGGCAGCGCCACCAACTCGGC
>JAJZCY010000049.1 GCA_021828835.1 Acidobacteriota bacterium
GCACGCGCAGGTTGATGATGTTGGCGGCGGGAGCGATGCCCTTGAAGGTGTAGATGGAGCTTAGCCCAGTGGAGTCATGGCCGCTGCCGGCGATGATGCCGGCGACATGGGTACCGTGCCCGTAGCCGTCATTCGCGTTGCCGGAGCCAGTGAAGTCTTCGCTGTAAACGATGTGGGATGCGGTGAGATCGTCGACGGGCGAGACGCCGCTGTCAATGACTGCGACGCCGATGCCGGCGCCATTCAGACCCTGGTTCCAACCGGCGGCGGCGTTGATGGTTTCCAGGTGGTGGTCGAGGGCCGGCACGATGCCGCCGGTTGGAGCGGGCGCCGGGGCAGGCGGAGCAAAGCCATGCACCGGGCGATCGGGTGAGATGTAGGCCACATCCGGATCGTCGGCCAACTTGGCGAGGCCAGCGGCAGGAATGCTGTAGGAGCCGCCGCGGATGCCGCGCAGCTCATGCCGCAGCACACCCCCGCGCCGGATGGCCTTCTGGTGCATGGCCGGTCCGACCGGCTGCCGATACTGCACAATGACATTGACCGTCCCGGTGGTGTTTTCCAGATCGCGGGAGATCTTGCGGGAATGCGGAGCGCCAAACAGCAGAGTGCTGCTCGCAAATAGAGCGCACACAGCAAGGAATTTGCGTCCCCACATGGCACTCCGGACTGATTTGGGTTTCATTCTGTTCTCCTTCCTTGACCCTGGTTCGTGTCTTTTTCCGGTCTGCATTGCGTGTACACTTCTGGAGCAGCGGCACAGACCTGGTGTGGCCGCCCAGAGCGGCAGCTGCTTGGCGGACGCAGACCGTCGGAGCAGCCGCTCGCCGAGGTGGCCGGGGCGAGCTGGAATCCTCATGAGAGGCTTCTCATGCCTGAGGGGCTCATCGGCCCCTTGTGAGAATCCATTAAGGTTTCGCGATCCCAAGGTAATGTGGTGCCGGTCAGGAGCCAGGCAGTTCTGCCACTTTCGTCTTTAATGCCTTTCTGTCTGGCGTCCGATGAATCCAGATGGAGCGCGTCCGGCCAGCCTGCGCGGCAGCTCGCGAAGGGTCCAGCTCTCTGCGCCGGCGTGCCGGTGAAGGTATACGAGGGTCGAGGGAATGGGGCAATCGCTGCCAATCCGAGCCAGGGTATTTGTCGGGATCACAGCCGCCTACGGTGTGGCTGTGCTCGTTTCCTCGTTCCTGCACTGGCAGTCGACCAACCTGCTCAAATTTGGCTGCTACTTGGTGATTGCTGTGCTGGCGTCGACCATGAAGGTGCGGCTGCCGGGCATGGAAAGCACCATGTCGGTGCATTTTCTCTTTGTTCTGCTCGGCATCCTGGAACTCTCGCTGCCGGAGACGCTGGCGATCGGGTGTGCGGCAGCTCTCCTGCAGAGCATGTGGAAGGCTCCTCAGGGAGTGGAGCCGGTGAAGGTGCTGTTCAATGTCGTGAGCATGACCGCGCCGGCGATTTTTCTGACGTATCACGCCTATCATTCTGCGGAGAGAATGCTGCAGCACAGCGTTCCGCTGCTGCTGGTGGTGGCGGCGTTCGTCTATTTTCTGAGTAACACGATTCCGGTCGCCGTGGTGATTACGCTGGCGCAGGGCAATTCGCTGCGCAAGGTCTGGTCGGAGACCTATTTCTGGTCGCTGCCGTATTACATCATCGGAGCCGCCATCGTGGGGCTGATCAGCTATGTGGATCAGTTCATCGGATGGGAAAACGCGCTGCTGATTGTGCCGATCATGTACTGGATTTACCGCTCCTATCTGCTGTACCTGGGGCGCCTGGAGGACGAGCGGAAGCGGGTGGAGATTGAAGCGCGCCAGGTGGAGGCGGAGAAGCGGCATGTGGAGGAGGTTTGTGCACTCCACCTGCGAACCATCGAGGGCCTGGCGCTGGCCATCGATGCCAAGGACCACACCACGCACAATCATCTGCACCGCGTGCGCACCTATGCTGTAGAGATCGCCAAGGATCTCGGCCTGGATGAGCAGCAGACAGACGCGTTGCGTGCGGCGGCTTTATTGCATGACATCGGCAAGCTGGCGGTGCCGGACCACATCATCAACAAGCCCGGCCGCCTTACTCCCGCCGAGTTTGAAAAGATGAAGATCCATCCCGCGGTGGGGGCGGAGATCCTGGAGAAGGTGGCGTTTCCCTATCCTGTGGCGCCGATTGTGCGGGCGCATCACGAGAAATGGAACGGCAAGGGCTATCCCGACGGGCTGAAGGGCGAAGAGATTCCGATCGGGGCACGCATTCTGGCGGCTATCGATTGTCTGGATGCGCTGGCCTCGGACAGGCAGTACCGCAAGGCGCTGCCCCTCGATGAGGCGATGAAGAAGGTCACAGAAGAGTCGGGAAAGTCGTTCGACCCGCGGGTGGTGGCGATTCTGGAGCGCCGCTACCGGGAACTGGAAGAGCTCGCGCTGCGCAGCCTGGAAGAGCACAGAATGGATTCTCTAAGTTTCTGCGGACGGGTCGAGCGAGGAGAGCGGCCGGCCAACGGTTTCGAGGCCGAGAATAGCCATCGCGGTAATCCCACGGATTTTCTCTCCTCGATTGCGTCCGCGCGGCAGGAGGCGCACACGCTATTCGAACTCAGCCAGGATCTGGGCAACTCTCTGAGCCTGGATGAAAATCTGTCGTTGATGGCCATGCGGCTGCGCAAACTGGTGCCCTACGATTCGATTGTGGCCTTCATCCGCAAGGGCGATATGCTGGTCCCCGAGTTCGTGAGCGGCGACAATTTTCGTCTTTTTTCCGCGCTGGAGATACCCATTGGCACCGGGCTGTGTGGATGGGTAGCGCAGAACGCGCGCCCGATCTTGAATGGCAACCCCGCCGTGGAAGCCGGCTTTCAGCACGATGCCCAGAATCTGAATCAGCCGCGCTCTGCGCTGGCTGTTCCGCTGGAAGGGGTGACGGGCCTCGTCGGCGTGCTGGCTTTGTATCAGGCTTCTGCCGACGCCTTTACCAATGACCACCTGCGCGTGCTGCAGGTGATTACATCACGCGTTGCGCTGTTTATCGAAAATGCTTTGAAGTATCGCGAGGCGGAGAGCTCGGCCACGGTCGATTACCTGACCGGCATGGCCAATGCACGCGCACTTTCCATGCACCTGGAGCAGGAGTTGGCGCGTTGCCGGCGGGAGAATGGCACTGTAGCCGTAATGGTGTGCGATCTGGATGGATTCAAGGAGATCAACGACCGCTATGGCCATCTGGCTGGAGACAAAGTTCTCAAGCTCTTCGCTGCGATGATGCGGGAGTCCTGCCGGCAGACGGATTACCTGGCGCGCATGGGGGGCGACGAGTTTGTCATTATCGCACCCAATATGCCTCCGGCATCCTCCCATGAGCGCGCGCTGCTTTTCAGTTCACTGGCACAGCGCGCTGGGCGCGAGATTTGCGGCAAGAACTTTCTCTCGCTGAGCCTGGGGGCGGCCTTTTATCCGCAGGACGGTTCGGAATCCGAACAGCTTCTGGCGGAGGCCGACCGGAAGATGTATGCCGCCAAGCAGCGTCATTACGAGGAGACCGGGACGCACGGCGGGCATGCCTCGCCCCGACCTCATCTGGCAGTGGTGCGCTGAGGCTGCTCCGCGGCAGAGGCGATGCGCACGGCCGGCCGGACACTGTTCTGGGTCTGCATTTTCCTGTATCCCGAGCAACCTATTTCGGTTTGGTGTGTTCCCGCTCTGTGTGAGAGGATCAAACTGTTTGTTTGGCTCGAGTGCGAATCGAAAGGGAGATCGGAGAATGAGAAGGAACAATCGTGAAGCCAGCGCGGCTCACAGCAAACGAGCATGTTTCGGAGTTCTGGGAACGGCTCTTTTCTTCGCAGTTCAGGCGGCGAGTACCGCCCCGATTCTGGCAGCACAATCGCCTTCGCCGGCGGTCAAGCACGGCGAGACGATCTTTAAAGCGCGCTGCGCCGTGTGCCATACCAAAAAACCGGGCGATACGTCGCCTTTCGGTCCGCCGAATCTGTACCAGGTGTTTGGATCGAAGCCGCCGGCACTGACCACCGAGCAGGCAGAGCAGATCATCAAGCACGGAAAGGGGCAGATGCCGGCCTTCATGGGCGTGCTGACAACCACCGATATGCACGATGTGATTGAATATCTTCGGACTGAAGGGCACAAGAAGCAGTAGCGTGTTCCCGGGCTCTTCTCGGCACAGAAGAAAGCTCCTCCGAGCCATGCGCTCGAAGGAGCTTTTTATCTGTCGGGGCAATGCCAAACGCAGAGATGTCGGTTTGACCGGGTAAGGCCTGCTCTACAGGCTTTGTATGGCCGTGTCCAAGCGAACGGGCCCGAGCGATAAAATGATCCTGATCGCGCCACCTATATACATTGGAGAGGCGCCATGCCCGTGACTGTGAATTGCAACCGGAGGGATTTTGTTTCGTCGATACAGTGCTTTTTTCGCCGCGCTAGCGCTGCTCGCTGCGATTCCGGCTCAATCGAAGGGACACAAGAGCGTCTCATCCAGAGAGCTGAAGATCACCGTTGTTGATGTAGAGGGCGGCGCGGCCACTCTGTTTCTCACTCCGGAGGGCAAGTCGCTGCTCATTGACACTGGTTGGCCGCCGGATATGGGCGGTCCCCAACCCACGCCGGGAGAGCTTCCGCCGCCACCAGCCAGTTCCAGCGCCGATCGCATTGTAGCCGCTGCGACCGCCATGGGCATCACTCGAATCGACTATCTGGAGATGACCCATTACCACGTCGATCATGTCGGCGGCCTGCAATCGCTCCTGAAGAAGCTGCCGGTGGATACGTTCATCGATCACGGCCCCAACCAGCAGGAACTGCCGCCGAATGCGAATGCGCGCGAGCGCGCTACTTCTCCGGCCACGCTCTACCCGGGATGGGTGGCGGCGTATCAGGGGCATCACCACATCACGGTTCACGCCGGCCAGACGCTCAAGATCGGTTCGCTCCATCTTCAATTCGTGGCCAGCGCCGGCAAGGTGATCAATATGCCGTTGCCCGGTGCAGGGGAACTCAACCCGCTGTGCACGCATATTGCGCAGAAAGCGCGCACCGGGGGCGAAGAGAACGTTCGCTCGCTGGGCACCCTCATCACCTTCAGCAAGACGCGTATTCTCGATCTTGGAGATTTGACCTGGAACAAGGAGCTGGAGTTGCTCTGCCCGGTGAACAAGATCGGGAAGGTGGACGTGTACTTTGTGACCGGCCACGGTATGGATCTTTCCAGCAGCCCGCCCACCGCGGCATTCGATCCGCTGGTCGCGCTGATGCAGAACGGCCCACGCAAGGGTGGAGACCCGGACGTGGTTCGAACCGTGGACCAGTTCCCGGCGTTGGAAGGGTTCTGGCGGCTGCACGCCAACGCCCAGTATCCGGAGATGGACGGCGATCCGCATTACATCGCTAACCTGAACGGCGAACCGGATCACGCCTATCCGCTCAAGCTGGTGATTACGTGGGACGGCAAAATCACAGTGACTAATCCCCGGAATGGGATGAGCAGGACCTACCAGGCGCGCGCTACCGAAGCGGGATACTGACGGCGCCGGAATGCCTGCGATTCTGCGCGCGCTCGGCGCCATCGACATCCCGGTGGCCAGCGCCGGGATTGCCGGTCCTAACACCACCACCTGGGATTATCCGATCAACGCGTGGCGGCAGGTCATTGATGTGAATCTGAATGACGTCTATTCCTGCTGCCGCGCGGTGGTGCCGTACATGCTCAGGCAGGAGTATGGCCGCATCGTGAGCATCGCTTCGATCGCGGGCAAAGAGGGCAACCCCAATGCACCCGCCTATAGCGCCTCGAAGGCCGGGGTGATTGCCCTTACTAAGTCGCTGGGCAAAGGGCTTTCCAAACACAATATTGCGGTGAACTGTATTACCCCGGCGGCCTGCCGCACCCGCATCTTCGACCAAATGACCCAGCAGCACATTGATTGCATGCTGAGCAAGATTCCCCGCGGACGCTTCGTGGAACTGGGAGAGATTGCCGCGATGGTTGCCTGGCTGGTCTCGGCCGAGAACTCCTACACCACCGGCGCCGTATTCGATCTGAGCGGCGGCCGCGCCACCTACTGATCCCCATTCAAGCCATGCGGCAGAGCAAAGCTGAGGCTGCGCAACTCGCGGGCGACCGCTTGAGCGGCAGCCGATATCTGTGAGCTACGGCACTGCTCAACACCGGCGTGGGCCACGAATCTGTGCGTGAGCGGAACCCCGCGTGTAGAGTTCAGCAGAATTCGATGCATCGCTCATTGCGACATCCAAAATGGAGCGAGGATATGAAACTGAAATTTCGAAACATTCTCGTTGTGTTGGCGCAGGTGGCGCTTCTGGTGTGGCTCGCTTCGCCGCTGCTTCTGCACGGCGAAGAAGGTATGTGGACCTTCAACAATTTTCCATCGCGCACGGTGGCAGCACACTACGGATTCGCCCCCTCCCAGCAATGGCTCAATCACCTCCGATTGTCGTCCTTGCGCATCGCGGAGGGATGTTCCGCCTCCTTCATCTCACCGCAGGGACTGGTGATGACCAATCACCATTGCGTGCTGGAATGCGTGCAGCAGCTCTCCACGGCCGGGCACAACTTCGTTCAGAACGGCTTCATCGCCCAGAGCGCGGCGGAAGAGAAGAAGTGTCCTGTCTTCGAGCTCGACCAGCTCATGCAGATCAGCGACGTCACCGCCGAAGTGCAGGGGGCGATCGCCGGCAAAACCGGCGCCGCCGCCTCTGCCGCGTTGCATGCCGAGGAAGCGGAGCTTGAAAAGAGCTGTGGCTCCGATTCTTCCACTCTCTGCCAGGTCGTCTCGCTCTATGAGGGCGGCGTCTACAATCTTTACCGCTATAAAAAGTACACCGACGTGCGTCTCGTCTTTGCGCCAGAGATGTCGGTGGCGCAATTCGGCGGCGATCCGGACAACTTCAATTTTCCGCGCTTCGATTTCGACATCGGTCTGGTGCGCGTTTATGAGAACGGTCATCCCATCTCGAGCCCCAACTATCTGAAGTGGAGCGCCGACGGATCGAAGAAGGGCGAACTCGTATTCGTCTCCGGCAATCCCGGTGGAACCAGCCGCCAGCTTACCGTGGCGCAACTCGCGTTCGAGCGCGACACGGATCTCCCCAATCTGATCCCCGCCATCTCCGAGCGTCGCGGGCTACTCGAGCGCTTTAATGCCGAGAGTCCTGAGCGTGCCCGCCAAGGCGGCGAAGCGCTGTTCTTCGACGAGAACACCTATAAAGTGATCTTCGGCCGCGAGCAGGCGCTGCTCGATCCCAAGTTTTTTGCAACCAAGGTCGCCGAAGAGCAGCATCTGCGCAGCGCCGTGGATGCCAATCCGAAACTTGCCGCCGATCGCTCGGCCTGGAACGACATCGCGCAAATCCAGAAGGTGCGCGCTGATCATTTTGACGGCGAATTTGCCATCGGATTATTTCGTTTTTCAATGCTGCTGAACGATGCCGTTGCCCTCGTGCGCTCAGCCGATCAGCGCGAGCGTCCGAATAGCGAGCGACTGCGCGGGTACACCGATCAGGGGCTCGTTCGCGTGCAGCATAACCTCGCCGCGGCTGTGCCAATTTACAAGGATCTGGAAGAGATGCAGCTCGGCTGGATCTTCTCCGCCGCCCGCCGCCAACTCGGGGTCGACGATCCGCTGGTGGTAAAGATGCTGGGCAAAGAGTCGCCCGAACAGCTCGCGCAGCGGCTGGTCAGCGGTACGCACCTGGACGAGGTAGCCGTCCGCGCGGATCTGTACAAAGGTGGCGAGGCCGCCATCCAGGCCTCCACCGATCCCATGATCGTGTTCGTACGCAGCATAGAGCCGGACCTGCTGGCGATCGTGAAAAACTCTGAAGCGCAGATTGAGGCTCCAACTCGCGCCGCCGCCGAGCGCATCGCCAAAGCGCGCTTCGCTATTTACGGGACCAGCATCTATCCCGACGCGACCTTCACGCCGCGTCTCAGCTACGGTACCGTGAAGGGCTTCACGGACGCACGCGGCCATGTCGTGCAGCCCTACACCACGCTCGGGCAGCTCTTCGAACGTGCCACCGGTGCGCCACCCTTCGAGCTGCCGCCCAGCTGGATCCATGCCCAATCCAGCCTGAACTCCTCCACGCCGATGAACCTGTGCACCACCAACGACATCATCGGCGGTAACTCAGGCAGCCCGCTGGTGAATGAAAAAGGCGAGATCGTCGGGCTCATCTTCGATGGCAACATCTATTCCATCGGCGGCAATTACGGCTATGATGCGGCCAAGAATCGTGCTGTCGCAGTCGATAGTCGCGCGCTGATGGAAGGCCTCGGCAAGGTCTATCACCTTACCCGCATCGTGGAGGAAATCCAATCCGCACGCCAGTAGGCAAGTGGGCGAACTGAGGCGTGGTCGAAAGAGGCGATCAGACAAATTACTTGTGTGGCGCCGCCCTTGCGACGCAATGGAGTCGCGAGGGCGGCCGCGTCCCGGTTCTGGGGGAATCCAGATGAACGGCTGATTCTGGTAGGCGAGGCGGGAATCGAACCCACAACCCCCGGCTTAGAAGGCCGGTGCTCTATCCAGTTGAGCTACTCGCCCCTGTCCCTCATTGTACCGTTTGTGGTATGGCTCTCTGCGTCGGGGCGGCCAGGATCGCCGGGGGCGTCGGCTGCGAACTCCTGCAGAAAGCGAACAAGCATCGCTTCAGCCCAGTGAATCTCCTCGCCGCGCCCGCGACCCAGGAAGGCGCAGTGGCCGCCGTGGCGTGTTTCCACAAATTGGATGCGTGGATTGGCCGCTATTCGTGCGCGCGTCTCCGGCAGCAGGCGGATGAAGGGGTCGTCCTGCGCAGACAGCACCAGCGTAGGCACGGCGATACGGTCGATCACCCGGGCGCTGGCGACGCGATAGTAATAATCGTCTGCGTTGGCGAAGCCGCAATGCGGAGCCACAATCTTGTCGTCAAACTCGCGGATCGAGCGGACGGGCCCGAGTCCTTCGAGCCGGTAAATCTCCGGATACAGGTCGGCTTTCCTGCGGATGCGGCGCATCAGGCCGCGCAGAAAGTGCCACTCGTAGGCGCGGTTGGCCGGCTCGTGCAGGGCGTCCGCGCTGGGGGCGAGGTCGATCACCGGACAGACAGTTGCAACTGCCGCCAGAGGAGGACGGCCTCCCCACTCGCCGGCCAGTTTGAGGACCAGGTTGCCGCCCATCGAATAGCCCACCAGCGCGACCTGCTCGAGCCGGTGGGCGCGCGCGAAGTGCTCCATGACCGCGGCTACGTCCGCGGAGCGGCCGGAGTGATAGAGGGTTGGAGTCAGCGCCTCGGTGCCGTTGCAGTTGCGCATGTTCATGCGAACCACGTTCATGCCCGCTGTCCAGGCGCGTCCCGCGATTCCGCGGATGTAGCGGGAGTCGGAGGAGCCCTCCAGGCCGTGCAGCAGAACCACGGTCAGCCGTCCGGAACGAACTGCGGGCGGTTGCCAGTGGGAGTGACACAGTACATGGCTCCCGTCGCCAGCATCCACCTCCACGGTTTCTTCTTGCGCCTGCAAGGCGAAGGGAGGACGGGGCCAAAAGTTGCCAAAGATGGTTTGCAGGTGTCCGCTGCGCAGGCCGCGGCGCGGCTCAAACCTGGTCATCCACGCGGGCAGGGCGGAAAGGGAACTGCCGGGTGACGCTTGATTCGAGCGGATTTCGAGGCGACGGGGCGTGTGGGAAGGCACGGAAGGAAAAAAACCGCTCACGCGGCCGAGGCGAACTGGGGCGGCTAGTGGGGATCGAACCCACGACATCCTGAGCCACAGTCAGGCGTTCTGCCGCTGAACTATAGCCGCCGTCTACGTTCTTGATTGTAGCATCGAAGATAATGTCCGCGCCCGCTGGGATTTGTGCGCGCGCCGGGCGCCGCCGCACGCGCGATGCAAGGAGCCGACGCCATCTCGCACCGTCCCCAGCCACCTGGTGCCGAGCCTGGAGCGCGGTGGTGGTTTGGTGCCCGGCTGTTCCGGAACGAGAGCCTCGAGGATCTGGAATTTCTGCTCGATGAGGTGTTTCGGTTTCCGGGGACGCGGATTCGCTTCGGCTTCGATGGTCTGGTGGGGCTCATCCCCGGTATCGGGGATCTCGTGGCGGGATTGCTCTCGTTGCTGTTCCCCCTGGCCGCCTGGAGCCGCGGTTTGCCCAAGGTGACGCTGCTTCGGATGGCCGTCAATCTTGCCATTGGCGTGTTGGTCGGTTCGATTCCGTTTGCCGGCGACGCATTTGACATTTGGTGGAAGCCCAATCGCCGCAACCTCCGCCTTTTGCGCCGTCACATCGGCAGGCCGCACCGCCATACCTGGCGCGACTGGGCGTTTTTGATGCTTCTGGGGATCTGCCTGGTCGCCGTCTTTGCTCTTCCGCTGGTGGTGCTGGCATGGATCGTGCTCTGGGTGTGGCATCATCGCTGAGCTAGGGCGGAGCCGTGGTTTCCCAGGCTGCCGGGCGGCGCGTGCCGGGTTACAATCGAGGGGAGGTTCGGGGCGTAGCGCAGTCTGGTAGCGCATCTGCTTTGGGAGCAGAGGGTCGGGGGTTCGAATCCCTCCGCCCCGACCATGAAAATAAACAACTTACTGGATTGCAGGCTGTGCCTTCCGCGTCCCCTGTGGGGACTTTTGTGGGGACCGCCTCTTTTTGGGCTTGGCGTCGAACACTGCTACCGCGCGGCGCTTCGCCTCTGATCTGACGTGCGAATAGCGCTCGATCATCTTCGGGCTCATCCATCCGAGTAACGCCTGCAGGGTCTGGTCCGTTGCGCCGCCCGCAGCCAGGCGAGACGCGGTCGAGTGCCTGAGATCGTGCCAGCGGCACTCGACGCCGGCGGCTTTTTTGGCGCTCTGCCACGCACTCTTGAAACTGCTCACCGGAAGATCGGGAAACGTCTTGTACGGCACCACCTGGCCGCCGAAGGTCCCCTTCCGACCCCTCAGGCCATACTTCTCGCGCGGAAAGACAGCATGATCGGGTTTAGACTCTGGAAAGCTCGCTCGCCAGCCCTTCAGCGTCTTAATCGCCGCAGCACTGAGATAAACGATCCGGCCCTCGCCGCCGGCCGTCTTGCTTTTGCCCACAGTGATCGTGCCCTCAATCAGGTCCACCTGCCGCCAGCGCAGCAGCCGCAACTCCTGAGATCGGAGACCGGTGTGGATTGAGACGAGCACCGCGGGAAACAGGGAGCGGCTGGCGCTTGCCTTGCACGCCGCGAGCAGCCGGTGAACCTCGTCATCGCTGAGCTCGCGTCCAATCTCGGACCGCTCTGGGAGCATTTTCACGTCATCGGCGATCTTGCTCCAAAGGCGCGCCTTTCGGAGCACCAGGCGCACCAGGCCGACCTCTATGTTGATGGTTCGATTGCTGGCGCCTTCGCGATGCCGATCCCGCTGGTATAGCGCAATGTCCTTCGCGCTGATCTCGTTCAGCAGCAGCTTCCCGAAGTGGTGCTGCAGATGCTTGAGCGAGTTCGCGTGGATGATCCGCGTCTTTGGGCTCCAGTGGGGCTCCATCTCGAGCAGATAATCCTTCGCGGCGCCCCCGGCAACGTTGCTTTTCGGCCGTCCCTCACCGCCGAAGAACTTGTGCTTTGCCGGTTTGACAATATCGTGGCGTCTTTCGTTCAAGGCCTCGAACCGCTTCCACTCCAGGCGCTCGGCGATCTCCTTGCGCGTGCTTCCGCTGCTCTCACGAATCCGCTTCCCTTCGAACACGAACTCGTACCACCAGACGTTGCCCCGCTGATAAACGCCCATAGCTCTATTGCCCCTCGCGCGCAGCGCCCTTTCTGCGAGTTTTTGAACTGCGCATCCTGAATGCCTGTGCACGCCTGATCTCGGCGCGACTCCACAACCGAATGACGAGGGTGCCAACCTTCTCCTTGCGGACCTCCGGAATCTTCCCCTCATACAGCCATCGAAGGAGCTGCCGCTTTGAAATCCCGATCTCGTCTGCAGCTTGCTGAGTAGAGAGCAATCTGAACCTCACGTCAACGGTATTGACAAGTTTATCGCGCAGTTCCGGAGCCATGCCTAAAAAATATTTTTTGGATTTTTCCACAGGAGAGAAAAGCAACGATTATCAACCAAAGGAAACGGACCTAACCCTACATAACCAATCACCAGGTAACTCGCACCTTCGGGGCTAACTTCCTCTCGATAAGTTAGCTTGCGCGGACGAATGATTTCTGCGAAGGTGTAACCATATTTCAGCAGCTGGAGGTAGATGGTTCCCAATGGTCATCAAAGAGAAATCTCAGGTAGGTATCAACGATCGTAAATTCCCGCTCCGCGAGGCAGCACCTATGCTCGGCCGAAGCGAGAAGACCCTCCGTAATTGGACGGCTGCCGGCAGGCTCGCCGTGCTCAACATTCGTGGACGTGTATTTGTTCCGGAGAGCGAGATCCTTCGCATCCTGGGCGAGAGTTTCATTCCCTCTCGGGACGCCGCCTAACTTGGCAGTTTTCGAACCCGTCGCAGCCCGGCAGGCTGCCCCTTGGATACTATGCGTGTCGAAAAAAAACGGGGGCTGTACGAGGCGGTCACGCCGTCTTCCCAGCCCCCCGATCGATTCATCGACGAAGCCGAAGCGCGCCGCCTGATCGAGGCCGGTGAGGCGCATGGCTTTAACCGCGGGCGGTCGATCCGCCTCAATCCTTCGCGCCCCTCCCGGGCCGCACTGACTGCCGCCGACGCAGAAGCGCTCGCCGGCGCCCGGCACCTGAGCGAGCGGCGCCGCGAGCGTCTCGCCGGGCATGGGCTTGACCCATTCACCGGCAGCGGGGGAACGTCTAATGACTCGCCCGTCGCCGGAAGGGGCCATTGACAGATGGGCTCGCGCCCTGGCTTTTTCCCCATTCCAAACCGCCTCGCGCATGAGGCCGAAACTAGCGCAGATCTTGCAGTTTTTTGCGCCCTCTCGGCCGCGCGGGACTGGAAGAGCGGAATCGCTGAGATAGGTGTCGCCCGTATCTCGGCTGTCGCGCACGTGAGCAAGCCGACGGTGATTGCGCGTCTCGAATGGCTCCGCGCCCGCGGCTTTCTCGAGTTCACAGTATGCGCCGGACACACCCAGCGGCGCGGGTATCGACTTCTCGGCTTAGCGACAGGTCAATTTGAAAACCGGTCAATCTGGAAACCGGTCAACCTCGAAACCGGTCAAAATGAGAGCCCGGAACCGGTCAACCTCGAAACCGGAACCGGTAAACCTGAGAACCGCGTACTAAGACAAGAAGAAGATGGAAGAGCAAAAGCCTGCGCGGAGACGAGATCCGCGCTACCTTCCAGCCACACCGCTGAACCGGGGAGATCAGCGCGAGCCAAGGCGAAGCGTCCGCCGGATCCACGCGCAGCGGATTTTCGATTGGTGTTTCACGAGTGGTTTCGGACCATGCACGGAATACCGGCCCCGTGGGACGCCAAAGAGGCCACGGGGCTCGCAAGGTTTCTCGCGGCCAATCCTGCGATCACCATCGATCAGTGGAAGAGCATCCTTGAGCACCGCTCAGATTCGCCGGTCAATCGAACGGCCAGCCTGAGTTCGTGGATCGGTCGCGCCCTCTCCTGGCTAGAGGGTCCGGCTGACGATTGGGGCAAGCCAACGGGAGGGAGAAATGGAGTCAATCAAAGGCACCAATCTGGCGCGGTTGCTCGGGTCGAACGGAGCATCGACAACTGGGACGGCGCGGCGGCTGACAGCCGAGCAGTTCGAGCACTTGAGCGCCCTCTGCCGGCAGATGGCCGCATTTTATCCGCACCAAGAATTGGCGGCGGAAACCGTGAGGGGCTTTCTAGATGAATTCGAGGGCCTAGCTGCGAAGCATGGCATCGATCAGCTCGAACGCGCCTTCCGGGCCCTGCGATCGAAGCCTGGGCAGCGGTTTTTTCCGCACCCCTCGGAAGTCGCCGAGCAGATCGAAGAACAGATCGAGGCGGCCCGCGAAACCCGAGCCGCCCAGGCGCAGAGTTCGCGCGCGGCGCACGAGCGGCAGGCCGACATTGACAATTTTTGGAATGAGTTTTTGCCCGATCGCATCGCACGATTCGGCTGGACCGAGGAGGAGGGCCTGCGCCGCTTCCCCTCGATGCGCGGGACGAAGCACATGGCCGCTGGCAATGCGCGCGCAGATGACCGCCGCGTGGTCGAAATGCCGAACCGGAAACGCGGCGCGACCGCCGACCGCGACGACGTGGCGTGAGGTGGCCTCGTAATCACTTCTTTTCGACACGCCCGAGGCACAATGCTTCGGGTTTTGAATTCTCAGCAGTTATAACCAGGCGATTCGCAACGATTTTGGGACGCCACGAAAGGGACGCATGGCACGATTTGTTGGGAACTTCAGGATCCACGACAGGAGCCGCACAGTTCGCGGGCGGGATGGCCGCGAGGACGAATTCATCGGCGACGTTCACGCCGGTACCGATGCAGCCGAAGCCGAACAGACCGATCCCATGGCGGAATCGATGAAGCGCTTCAAGCAGGCCTCGGAGCGCCGCTGGGGTAACGGTCAAGTGATTCATTCGGACATGCGGCGCGCCTATGCGGACGCCAGTCCGGAGCAGCGGTTCACGGCGGCTTCCGATCGCCTGCATAACCGCCGTGATTCCGCCAGCCAGGAGCCGGGGCGCCGAGCTTGCGATTGCACGCTCACCCCAATGCAGCGATTTCAACGCGCCTCGCGGGCGCGGAGGTAAGCCATGGCGACAAGCGGTACCAGCGTTCTGAAAGAATTTCTCGTAAAGATCGGGTTCTCCGTCGACGAGACGAAGTTTCGCCACTTTCAGGAGGCAATGCGAACGACAGCGAAAAATGCTGTCGAGATGAGCAGGACCGCGGCGGTGGCAACTGCCGGGCTGAGCGCAATGGTGACGGCAGCGGCCAAGAACCTTGAAGGGCTCTACTTCGCCACGCGACGCACCGGGGCTGGCGCGGCCGAGCTGAAGGAACTTGGTTTCGCTGCCGAGCAGATCGGCGTCAGCGCCGAGCAGGCGCGCGGTGCAGTCGAGGCACTGGCCGCATCGCGCCGCACAAATCCGGGCCTGAATGGGATTCTCGGAGGTATGGGGATCGATCCCCGACAGACGGATAACGCGAAGGTGCTTCTTGAGCTGGTGGGCAAGCTGCGTCAGATGCCCTACTACCAGGCAACGCAGATCGCCGGCATGTTCGGCATCAACGAACAGACCCTTGTGATGATGGAGCAGGGTCTCCCGCAGATGCAGAAGTACCTGGCTATGCGGCAGAAGATGTTCGGCGCGGCTGGGCTCAGCGGTAGCCAAATTGCCGCCCGATCTCATGAGTTCATGACGCATTTCCGCACTCTTGAGGCGGCGGCTGGAAATCTCGCGGACATCATGGCGTACCGGCTTGAGCCTGCATTTGAAAAAGTCTCCGATTGGCTGACCGCCATCGTGATGTGGTTCACACGCGCTGACAAAGCCACGCATGGATGGTCGTCCCGGATCCTCGGGCTGGCTGTCGCCCTTAAGGGGACAACCTCCGCTTTGGGCGTTGCCGGCAAGATGTTGGGGCGCGGCGGTGCGGGGATTGCCGCGGGGACGGCCGCAGGCGGCGAAGCTGCGGAGACTGGTGGCGTTCTGGCGGCCATCATGGGAGCAATCAATCTCCCCATCATCATCGGACTAGTCGTCGCCGCTGTGGCTGCCTACTTCGCCTTCAGCAAACACGGGCGCGAGATGGTATCTCATGCGGCGCATTCGATCAAGAATGCCACTGTGAGTGCCTGGAAGGCGAGCGGTATAGGTCCAAGCCTTACCCGCATGGTGCAGTCCTTCGAGGGGCACGCCAAGTACGGCTACGGGCTATATCGGGACGCTGCCGGCCATCTGACCGCAGGCTTCGGGCATCTTGTCCGCCCTGGCGAGGATCTCGCAGGGCTGAATCAGCAGGGCGCGACATCTCTTCTGGGGCGCGATCTCGCCAAAGCTCGGGCAGCCGTGCTCCGGTTCGTCAAGGTTGCTCTCACCGGCAATCAGCTCGATGCTCTGACGGACTTCGAGTTCAATGTCGGCCAGCGCAACTTTGCGCGATCCAAGTTGCTGCGTCTGCTGAACGGGGGGAACTATCTCGCCGCAGCGGATCAGTTTCAGTATTGGAATCACGCTCTGGTCAACGGCCACATGATGGCTCTCGCCGGGCTCACGGCGCGCCGCGCGGCAGAGGCAAATCTCTTTCGGGCGCCCGATCGAGCGGTTCAAGTAACGCAGACGAACGAGTATCACGTCACCTCGACGGACCCGCGCGGGGCAGGAGCTGAGATCGAGCGCCGTCAGGCACGCATGACCGCCGATCTGGTTCGCAACATGCAAGGGGCCTACAGATGAGCGCGTTGAACCTGGAAGCCCGCGCGCAACGCATGGACTCTATTCTCCGGGCAATGGCCGCAAAGGAAGCGACCGAGCGCCCGGAAAAGTTCTCTGGCAAGGTAACACCGAAGTTGCGGAAGCAGTTGGATGCGATCCAGAAATTACCAGCGCCGATCCTGGAAGAGTTCCTTGATCTTCTCGAAGCCGGAGTGCCGGCGGAATTCCGGCACGTCCTGGAGGAAAAGCTATGAGTTCCGCCGTCAGCGTCTGGAGCGCGCAATCGCAGCGGTGGGCGCAGCTCATCGTCTCGAAGGGATCGACGGGCCTCGATCTCTCTCGCCTTCGGTTCAGGTTTGAGGTGAATGCTGCCGATGTGGAGACGCCGAACACGCTCATTGTGCGCGTCTACAATCTGGCCGACGAGACGCGCAATCGCGTGATAGCAGAGTTTGACACGGTGACGCTTTCGGCAGGCTACGTGGAAGGCCCCAAGGGGATCATCTTTCAGGGCGACATCAAGCAATTCTTCCACGGACTCGAGCGCAATGTGGACAAGTTTCTGGAGATTCGCGCGGGGGATGGCGACAAGGCTTATAACAGCTCGGTCATCAACGTCACCTTACCGGCCGGAGTCACGGATCAGCAGCAACTCGCGGTGATCGCCGAAGCCATGGGTATTCCAGTCGCGCAGACGGCGAATGGTTACTTGACGACGGGTGGAATCCTGCCCCGCGGAAAGACGATGTGGGGGATGGCGCGTGAGGAGATGACCAAGCTTGCGCGCAAGAATAAGTGCCGGTGGAGCATTCAAAACGGTCAGATCGTACTCGTTCCGGATACCGGCTATCTGCCCGGGCAGGCGATCGCCATCAATTCCGCAAGCGGGATGATTGGGACTCCCGAACAGACCGACAACGGCATTCTCGTCCGCTGCCTTCTTAATCCGGCAATTCGCGTCGGACAGGCGGTGCAGATCAACAACCGCGACATCAATCAGGCGGTCGTTAAAAGTCAGTCCTGGCCTTCGTACACCTCGCAATACTATCCCGCGACTACAAGCGATGACGGGCTCTATCGCGTTCTCGTCGTGGAGCACTACGGAGACACGCGCGGGAGCGGAAACGACTTCTACACCGAACTTGTTTGTTTGGACATTGACCGTTCGGCGCCGGCTTCGAAGTCGGTCCTCGCCGACGGATAAGGAGCGGGAGAATGCACCACAACCAGGAGAACCTAAACAAGGCGGCTCGAATCATCCGCGAAGCACCCGGTCGGATCGCAGAACTGCGGAGCAGCTGTGCGCCCCGAGAAGAAATCGAGGACGCTGAGAATCTCCTCCGGGACGCGAAGGAGGTTCGCAGTTCCATGGCCCTTCAGATCTTGTGCTCGGCGGCCGAAGAGCGCGCGGCTGAGCTGCTGGTATTGGATGCGCGGCGACGCGAGATTGTGGCGTGTCTCCAGACCTTTGTCGATGGCATGGTGTCGATTGATGGGCAATCGCACCGGCTGCCGCAATCGCGGCGCGTGAGCGCCGCCCTCCTGCTCGGGTTGGAAGGGCCTGACATCGGAGCATTTGACGACGCGCGCCGCGGATGGCAGATCGAAGCCGACAGAGTACTCGCGACTGAGCCAGGGGGTACCAATGGTTGAGATCGTGGGAGATCTCGAACTGCGCAATGTGCTCGCGGATCCGCTGGAGCTTTATCGCGTGGTTACGAGCAAGGAGCGCTATCGGCAGCAGCCGCCTCGTGTGGAAGGCGACTGCGAACTCATCTTGACCGATCTGGTGGCCAAGGAATGCCTCGTGGTGGTTACGGTTTCGCATTCGCGCCGGGAAGCTTTCCTCTCGCTGATTTCCACCGAGGATGCCCTGCTCATGGCGGCCCGGCTGGGTGACCTTGTTCCTGAACTAACCGCGGTAAGGCTTCGCGAGTCCATGCGGCGCCGACCGCGAGTGTGAGGAGATCGATGGCAGAGCCACTCCAACCGCCGCAATCGCTGCCCGGATAAACCCTAAACCACAACCAAGACACAGGAGGACCGATGTCAAAAGAAACACGCGCAGCCCTCAGAGCGGCTGCCGAGAAGGTATCTGCGCTCAGAAAGCAGATCCAGGCGCTCGAAGTCGCGGAGGAGCGAGCAGAGGGCACCGCTGACCAGGCGCGGCAGGAGTTGGCTCGCCACGCGCACCTGGACAAGGAAATCACGAAATGGCGGGTAGAGCAGGTGAAGAAAGGGGCAAGCACCAAAACTCTCCCCAATCAGCTCCAAACGAAAGTTGCTGCCCGCAGAGACGCCAGCGAGGAACTCGAACAATCGCAGAGTACGCTCCAGGCTATCCGTGAAGAACTAGAAGGCTTAAATTTCCAGTGCGAGAAGGCTGAAGCGGAGGCCAGAACGTGCGCTGTTACGGTTCTGCATGAAATGGGGGATGCGCTTGCGGCTGAACTGCGGAGCATCAACATGCGCCGCCGCGAATTGAGGCAGCTCCTTTCGGGGCTCAGCGACGTAAAGATTGAGCGTCCGGGCTACGCGCCAAAGGCCATCGGCATTTCAAGGGCTGCTGAGGAAGCGCTCAACATGGACGGCAGCTTCGATTTTCCAGGCAATATTGACCCTGCGGAAGAGATCGTGCGGCGGTGGGCACGCCGTCTCGAAGCTCTCTGTGCCGATCCGAACGCGGAAATCACCGCGCCGAAGCACCTCACGCCATCAGACTACGTTCCCGGCAAGCCACGCGAATTTGTGGGCGCCGGGCTCCCGTGGTCGCCAGGGACACCTGGCAGCTGGAAATCGGAGTGAGCGGGGAGATTCAAAGATGCGCCGGCCGGAGACGAACACTCCGGATCTGACCAAACCAGGCAGAGTTCGGCGCTATTGTCTGGCGGTGCTCTCTCCTGGGTCGCCGCCGGCGGCAGGTGTCCTCGTTCACCTGCCGAGCGCGAAGGCATTGGGCCGGGTTCCACGGCTTCTTC
>JAJZCY010000050.1 GCA_021828835.1 Acidobacteriota bacterium
CCGATCTAATGAAGATCGTTCTGGCGGAGAAGGTTTCTCCCGCGACGCTGGCAGTGTTTGCGGCGGAGCAGGGTTGGGAAGTGAAAACGCACGACCAGCTCAGCGAAGGCCTGCCGGCCGCGCTGGCCGAGGCCGATGCGCTGGTGGTGCGCTCGGCGGTGCAGGTGGACGACGCGCTGCTGGAGCACGCGCCCAAGCTGCGGGTGATCGGCCGCGCCGGCGTGGGCGTCGACAACATCGACACCGACGCGGCAACGCGCCGCGGCATCGTGGTGATGAACACGCCCGGCGCCAACGCCATCGCGGTGGCGGAGCTGACGCTCTGCCTGATGATCGCGCTGGCCCGCAAGCTTCCCGCGGCCAATTCGTCGATGCACGCCGGCCGCTGGGAGAAGAAATCGCTGCAAGGCACCGAGCTGCGCGGCAAGACGCTGGGCATCCTCGGCCTGGGCCGTATCGGCCTCGAAGTGGCCAGGCGCGCTCGCGGTTTTGGAATGGAGATCGTTGGAAGCGATCCCTTTGTTTCGCCAGCCGTTGCCCGCGAGAACGGCATTGTCCTGGTTCCGGTGGAAGAGCTCTTCGCGAAGGCGGACTATCTTACGCTGCACGTAGGTCTGACGCAGCAGACGCAGGGCATCATCAACGCCAAGACGCTGGCCACCATGAAGAAGGGGGTGCGCATTATCAACTGCGCGCGCGGCGAACTGGTGGAGGAAGCGGCCCTGGTCGAAGCGTTGAAGAGCGGCCAGGTTGGCGGCGCGGCACTCGACGTGCTGACCGAGGAGCCCCCCAAGAACTCGCCTTTCTTCGGGCTGGACAACGTGATCCTGACGCCGCACATCGCCGGCTCCACGAACGAGGCGCAGGAGGCGGTGGGTATTCAGATCGCGCGTCAGGTGCGCGAGTACCTGAAGCTGGGCGTGGTGCAGAACGCAGTCAACCTGCCCTCGCTCAGCCACGAGGAGTACCTGCAGCTCGCGCCTTACATCGATCTGGCCGGGCGGCTCGGCTCCTTCCTGGCGCAGGCGGGCAAAGGCGGCATCGAGTCCATCCACCTGGTCTACGGCGGCACGCTGGCCGAGGCCAAGACCGAGCTGATCCGCAACGCGGCCATCGCCGGGTTGCTGGAAGGTTCGGAGAACGTGAACCGCATCAACGCCGCGGCCGTCGCGCAGGAGCGCGGCATACGCGTCCATGAAGAGAAGCAGGAGAGCCATCGCGGCGGCGCTGCCACGGTGCTGACCATCGAGCTGCACACGAGCGCGGGCAGCAGCCGCGCCTCGGCAACCGTGATTCACGGCGAGCAGCCGCGCCTGCTGGAGTTCGACGGCATCGACGTGGAGGCTCCGCTGGAGGGTACGCTGATCGTGTGCCGTAACATCGACGTCCCCGGCGTCATCGGGCGCATCGGCACCATCCTGGGCGAGCACGGCGTCAACATCGCCAACTTCGCGCTGGGTCGCGAGCGCGCCGGCAATCAGCCGGTGAAGGCGGTCTCGGTGGTGCAGGTGGATACGCCGGTGCCGGCCAAGGTGCTGGAAGTGCTGCACACCATGGAAGCCATGCTGGAAGCCCGGCTGGTGAAGTTGGGATAGAAGCAGGGAACGAGGAGCGAGAACGCCTCTCTCCTCGTTCCGAGTCCCCGCCGTCTCGCAATCGTTGGCGCTCCACCTGCCCCGCAGGCGGGCGAGGCCTGGAACTGGCGTCCTGATCTTCGCGTATGATGACTGCGAAGCTCCTGGAGGTCCCGATGCGCCTGCTCTACGAGTTCCTTATTCAGAGCCTGTGGATCGCCTTTCTCGCCTACTGGTTCCTCATGGCCGCCAACGTGAAGAAGACGGAGCGGCTGGAACCCGCAGGCGCGCGCGCGCTGCGCCTGCTCCTGTTCGCCGCAGCGATCGTTCTGCTCTGTGCGCCGCTGCGGTTTACCTGGGTCGATGTGCGCCTGTGGCCAGCGAGCCGGCTGAGCTTTTTCGCTGGCGCGCTCATCACCCTGGCGGGCTTGCTGTTCGCGGTGTGGGCGCGGGTGCATCTGGGCCGTAACTGGAGCCGCTCGGTCACCATCAAGGAGGGCCATGAGTTGATCGTCACCGGGCCGTACGCGCTGGTCCGCCACCCGATCTACGCCGGGCTGCTGGCCGGCTTTGTGGGCACCGCGCTGGCCATCGGCGAGGTGCGCGGGGTGGTGGGGTTTGCGCTGGTGGCGATGGCGCTGCTGCTCAAGCTGAGGCTTGAAGAGAAGTGGATGCGGGAGCAGTTCGGGGCGGCTTACGCGGCCTATGCGGGGCGAGTGGCAGCGCTGGTGCCGGGAGTGCGGTAAGCAGCGGGTCTTGGAAGTTCGAGGCTGCCAGTTGCACAAGGCAAGACCGCGAGGGGCGGGATTCTCTGCCCTCCCGAGGGTTCTGGCGCAACTATTTCAGGCGGTTGCTGTCCGTATCTTATAACGAGCAGTCCATCTCCTGTTGTGCTTCGCCGGTGACTTTCATGCACCTTTCCAGAAAGTGTGTTTTTGCGGCCTTTGCCGGGGTTTTGCTGACCGCGACGGCCGTTTCCGCCCAGAGCGACGCTTTGGATCAGCCGCTTATACAGACCCCAACCTTCAGCATCACCTCCACGCTGGTCTATCTGGACGTGAGCGTGCTCGACAAGAAGGGGCGTCCGGTGGTCTCCGGGCTTACGCGCAAGGACTTCCGCATCACCGAGGATCGGCGGCCGCAGCGCATCTTCTCGTTTGAAGCGCCGCAACTGCACGTCGAAGAACCCGGCGCAGCCAATCCAGCGGGCAAAGCGCCGGTCACGATTCTCGTGCTCGACCTGCTCGACTCGAGTTTTGCCAACTTTGCCTACATCCGCTATGAAACGCGCCGCTTCCTGATGCGCCAGCCAGCGTTGCTGACTTCGCCGATGGAACTGATGGTGGTGGGCAACGACTCGCTGTCCATGTTGCAGGGCTACACCCGCGACCGCGACGATCTGGTGCACGCGCTCGACCGGCTGCCGACAGCGCTGCCCTATAAGGAGATGAACGCCTCATTCTTCTGGGAGCGGTTCGCCCAGTCCGTCGATGCGCTGCAACAGATCGCGCTGCAGAACAAGGGTGTCCCGGGTCACAAGATCGTGATCTGGATGGGCCGCGGCGGGCCGGGACTGTTTGTGCAGAATCTATTGTTGTCCGCGAAGGACCAGGCGATGCTGCTCGCGTACGCGCACCATACCACGAATCTGCTGGTGAACTCGCGGATGAGCCTGTTTGTCGTCTATCCCGGGCTTTCGGCCCGGAGCAGCGCGTTCAGCTACAACGCGGCCGAGGCGGGCACGGACTTTGGCGATATGGATCCGTTTGCCGGCGACATCAGCTTTGGCACATTTGTGAACACCACCGGCGGCGAGCTCTACTACAATCGCAACGACCTGGCCAGGTTGATGAGCAACGCCGAGCACATCGGCTCCGAGTACTACACGCTCACCTACCAGCCCGACGACGCGATCAGGAACGGGCGGTTCCGGCGCATCCGGGTGATGGTGGATAACCCCAATTACCACGTAGTAACCAAGACCGGCTACTACGCCGCCAGCGGCAGTACGCCGGTCAGCCAGCGACAGCGCAATGTAGAGAACCTGACCGAGGCGGGGATGGCCACAGTGCCGTTCACGGCGCTTCATGTCCGCCTGAAATCGATGGTGCAGCACCCCGATACGCGCACGGTGGATGTAACGGTGCAGGTGCAGAACCAGCACCTCGACTGGAGTCCCGGGCTGGACGGCAAGCAGCAAACCACGATTCTTCTGGCAGCGTTCTGCACGGATAACTACGGGCGGGTGGTAGCCTCCCATGGGCTGCGCTATGGCTTTACTACGCCGATGACAGATCCGAGCGCGCATTCCGGGGTGGAGTTGACGATGAAGGTGAACGTGCATTTTCCGCGCCATGCCGCGCGGATCCGGGTGGCCGTCGAAGGCGCCAGCGGAGGCCGCATCGGTGCACTCGATGTGACCCGCAAGAACGTGGAAGCGGCACCGGTGGCGCCGACGCCCGCAGAGGAATTGGATGTGCGTCCCGCCACCGCCCAAGCCGCGCCCGCGCCCGCCAGGTGAGCAGAGGCCGGCTTGCGCCGCCGGCCCATTTCCCCCTGCAATATACTTTCTCTCCCCTTTCGGGCACCGCTGAGTTGCGGCAACCAGCGGGGCCCCTGAGGTGCGCCGCGAGCGCGAAGCGCGGCTGCTGCGTGCAGGCTTACGCCATCGCTTCGCGTCCCATCGGCTCAAACCGAAGCTGGTTTGAGGTGCGGTCCACGTCAATGCGGACGTGCGCGCCGTGCAGCACCTCGCCGTCGAGGATCTTGAGGGCCAGCGGGTCCTGCACCATGCGCTGCAGCGCGCGCTTGAGCGGCCGCGCGCCGTAGGCGGCGTCGGAGCCGGTAGCGAGGATCAACTGCCGGGCCGGTTCGGTGAGCTCCAGCGAGATGGCGCGGTCCTCGAGCAGTTTGCGGATTTCGTTCAGCCGCAGTTCGAGAATCTGGCTCATCTGCGCCGCGCCCAGCGGACGGAAGAGCACGATGTCGTCCACGCGGTTGAGGAACTCCGGCCGGAAGTGCTCGCGCACCGTGCGCATCACGCTTTCGCGCGCGATCTCGAAGTCGTGGTCGGTCTTCAGCCCTTCGGCCGAGAGAAATGCCGCGCCCAGGTTCGAGGTCATGATTAGCACCGTGTTCTTGAAATCTACGGTGCGCCCCTTGGCGTCGGTCAGGCGGCCGTCGTCCATCACCTGTAACAAGATGTTGAAGACATCCGGATGCGCCTTCTCGATCTCGTCGAAGAGAATGACGGCGTAGGGACGGCGGCGCACAGCTTCAGTTAACTGCCCTCCCTCGTCATAGCCGATGTACCCCGGAGGCGCGCCGATGAGCCGCGCCACGGCGTGCTTCTCCATGTACTCGCTCATGTCGATGCGGATCATGGAATGCTCATCATCGAAGAGGAACTCGGCGAGGGCGCGCGCGGTTTCGGTTTTGCCCACGCCTGTCGGTCCGAGAAAAATGAAGGAACCGATGGGGCGCTTGGGGTCGCTGAGCCCGGCGCGGGAGCGGCGGATGGCGTTGGCCACAGTGTTCAGTGCTTCGTCCTGCCCGACCACGCGCTCGCGCAGCCGCTCTTCCATGTGGATGAGCTTCTTCACTTCGCCCTCCAGCATGCGGCTCACGGGAATGCCGGTCCACTTGCTGACAATCTTGGCGATATCCTCCTCGTCGACCTCTTCCTTGAGCATGCGGGTATTGCCGTCGGCGCCTTCCTGGATGGCGTTCAGCTCCTGCAGTTCGCGCTCCAGCTTCGGCAGCTCGCCGTATTGGATCTGCGCGGCGCGCTCCAACTGGCCGCGGCGGGTCTGCTCCTCGGCTTCAAAGCGCAGCGCCTCCAACTGCTTCTTGAGGTCGCTGATGCGCGTAATGGCGTCGCGCTCCTTGGTCCAGCGGGCGCGCAGGGCAGTGGTCTTCTCGCGGATTTCGGACAAGCTCCGATCCACGTCCGCCATGCGCTCCTTGCTGTTCGGATCAGTCTCCCGTCTCAGAGCCTCGAGCTCGATTTCGAGCGAGGTGGCCTGGCGTTCAAGCTGATCGATCTCCACCGGCACCGAGCCGATCTGGATGGCAAGCGAAGCCGCGGCCTCGTCGACCAGGTCGATGGCCTTGTCGGGCAGGAAGCGGTCGCTGATGTAGCGGTGCGAGAGCGTGGCCGCGGCGACGATCGCCGCGTCCTTGATGCGGACGTTGTGGTGCGACTCGTAGCGCTCCTTCAGTCCGCGCAGAATGGCGATGGTGTCCTCGACGTTGGGCTCGCCCACATAGACGATTTGGAAGCGGCGTTCGAGCGCAGCATCTTTCTCGATGTACTTGCGGTACTCGTCGAGCGTGGTGGCGCCGATGGCGCGCAGCTCGCCGCGGGCCAGCGCCGGCTTGAGCATGTTGCTGGCGTCGATGGCACCCTCGGCCGCGCCCGCTCCGACCAGCGTGTGCAACTCGTCGATGAACAGAATGATCTGGCCGTTGGACTCCTCGATCTCTTTCAGCACGGCTTTGAGCCGGTCCTCGAACTCGCCGCGATACTTGGCGCCGGCCAGCATGGAGCCGAGGTCGAGGGAGATGACGCGCTTGTCGCGCAGGCCCTCAGGCACATCGCCCGAGACGACGCGGCGCGCTAGGCCCTCGACGATGGCCGTTTTTCCAACGCCGGGCTCGCCGATGAGTACTGGGTTGTTCTTGGTGCGGCGGCTCAACACCTGGACAACGCGGCGAATCTCCTCGTCGCGGCCGATGACTGGGTCGAGCTTGCCGCGGCGGGCCAGCTCGGTCAGATCCTTGGCGTATTTTTCGAGGGCCTGGAACTTGGCCTCCGGGTTCTGGTCGGTGACGCGTTGCGATCCGCGGACTGCGGTGAGCGCCTTAAGAATGGCGTCATGGGTGGCGCCGGCGGCGAACAGGGCATCGCGGGCGGGGTCGTCCTTCAGGTGGGCCACGCCCAGCAGCAGGTGCTCGGTGGAGACGTACTCGTCTTTGAAGTTGGCCGCCTCTTTGAAGGCCTGTTCGAGGGCGCGGTTCAGCGCCTGGCTGAGGCCAGGCTGGGTGGCCGCGCCGCCGACCCGGGGAAGCTTCTGCTCGATCTGGTGCAGTTCGTGCTCCAGACGCTCGATGGGTACACCGATCTTTTCGAGCACGGCGGGAATAACGCCCTCGCGATCTTCGAGGAGCGCCAGCAGCAGGTGTGCCGGCTGCATTTCGGGGTTGCCCAGTTCAGTGGCCCGGCCCTGCGCCTGCTGCATCGCCTGCTGCGATTTGACGGTGAATTTGTCCCAACGAATGGCCATAAAGATAGCTCCCGGCTTCCAGCTTCCAGCTCCTAGCTTGATCCTGCCGGGAGCTATCGTCTAGTCGCTCTTTGAGGATTCGATGTTTGTACGTGGCTTCTACGTGCGCGGAGAAACTGATGCGCCGGGGGCAGCACAATACTTCCCCCGGCGCAATCGTATTGCCGAGCCGCCATGGCTCCCGCGGAGGAGAGCTGGCGGCTAGATGCTGAGAGCTGAAAGCTGCCGTTAAGCCGCGATCGATTTGCCCACGTTCACCTTGATCTGCTTGGGCTGGGCTTCGGGCTTTTTCTTGAGCTCCAGCTTGAGCACCCCGGCGTTGTAATTGGCCGCGATGTGCTCGGTGTCCACGGTCGGGGGCAGGGTGAAGGCGCGGAAGAAGCTGCCGTAGCGGCGCTCGATGCGATGGAAGTTCTCTTCCTTCTCTTCCTTCTCCATTTTGCGCTCGCCCTTCACGGTCAACGTGTTGTTCTCGACGCTGACGTCGAGATCCTTCTCTTCAATTCCCGGCACCTCGAGCTTGAGCACAACCTTTTTGTCGTCTTCGTAGATGTCCACCGCGGGCATAAAGCTGGCGGTGGTCAGAGCGTTGTCGCCCTCGGTGTTGAAGTCACGAAAGAGGGCGTTCATGCGATTCTGCAAGGCCTGGACTTCCCGGAAGGGGTCCCAACGAGTGATAGCCATGATGATCCTCCAGATGCATCGAAATTTTGATGGGGTGGGAGGGGTAATCCCAGCCGCACATCTGTTGGATAAGACTATAGCATGAACGATTCATAAAATATGAGTTACGTACACTCATAAATTAGCTTATGTCTGTATCCGATTGAAAATAATTATCTAATTTGAACAGTCTTTTCCTCCCAGGCTCTTGACGTCCCTTCAAGGATGCGGAGCTGACGGATTCTGGGCGTTGTAGGCCGGGTTCGCCATCTACAATAAAGCGGAATGATCCTCATTGCGGATCCCCTTTCAAGGGTATCTTTTGCGAACATCGGCTGGCGCTGGATCTGGTTCACGACCGCGGCTTTTTTAGCAGGCGTGCTCAATGCCGTGGCCGGTGGGGGCTCATTTCTTTCGTTTCCGGCGATTTTGGGCATGGGCGTGCTGCCGGTACAAGCGAACGCGACAAATACCGTGGCGATCTGGCCGGGGCAGCTGACCGCGCTGACTGCCTATCGCGAGGACTTGCGCCGCAACTTTCATACTGCGTGGCCGCTGGCGATGGCGGGGATCGTGGGTGGCATGAGCGGTGCTTTCGTGCTGTTGCACACGCCGCAGCTCACCTTTCTGCGCCTGGTGCCGTGGCTGATACTGGGCGCGGCAGGACTGTTTGCCATCAGCGGCCCGGTAACGCGCTGGCTGGTGCGCCGCAATTTGGCCCAGATAGAGGATGCGCACTCCGGGCGCGTACACCGTCCGCATCGCGTCGCGCTCTTCGTGGCGATGAGCGCGGTGTCCTTCTATGCCGGATACTTCGGTGCCGGCGCGGGATTCCTGATGATCACCACGCTATCGCTCTTCGGTTACCAGGACATACACAGCATCAATTCTCTAAAGGTGTTGACCAACCTGCTAGCCAACGGCACAGCTTGCGTGCTCTTCATCATCAGCGGGAAAATTATGTGGGACTACTGCATCGCGGCCATGATCGTAGCGGCCATCGGTGGCTACTCCTCGGCGCGGTTTGCCAAGCGGGTGCCGCAGCAGCAGTTGCGCATGCTGGTGATGATCCTCGGCATCGTCATCGCGACCTGGTTCTTTGTCAGGAATCCTTAAAGCGGGAAACAAGGAGCCAAAGGAGCCAGGGAATTGGGAGTACGATACAGGAACTCAGCGCATGAGCGTAAGGCGCTCTTATTCCGTTCCTCAGATCGCAACCCTGAAATCTGACAGCTGTCCCATTCTCACTCCCGGTAGACTAGAGATATGAGCCACGAAGGAATCCGATTCGTCTCGAAGGAAGAGCAGGCGCGGGAAGACGAGGAGAGCCGATCTCTGCCGCGCGAGGCGGTTACCCCTGCCAAGGTGCGGGTGCTGCTGAGCGAAGGCAAAGGGCTGGAGATCGACTGGGCCGATGGGCACAAGAGCGCTTGGAGCTTTGCCTGGCTGCGCGAGGCCTGTCCTTGCGCCACCTGCGTGGAGCAGCGCGCTCTGGAGGGCCGCAAGCCCGGCGAGGCCCAGGCGAAGAAGACCGAACTGCTTCCCATGTATGCACCTCCGGTGAAACCCAGCAGCGCCCATGCGGTGGGCCGTTACGCGCTTGAGTTTGCGTGGAGCGACGGGCATCGCGCCGGCATCTATTCCTGGGAATACCTGCGCCGCAACTGTCAGTGTGGCGAGTGCCGGTTTGTGCGGGCCAAAACGGAGGGTGTCCCCAATTAGCGGCTCAAGCGACGTTCCACGCGATCTCTGATGCTGGGGCCGTACTTACTGAAGCCCTTCTCCTTGATTTTGCTTTCCGGTATGCCTGAAGCGATCAGTTCCGGAGTCTTCAGCGAAGCCGCCGGCTGCAAGTGATCTGCGACACGGCCTGGACCGCACGCGATGCCTGAGGATGGCATCGGAGACCGGAGTGCTTGTGATTCCAGAAACTTGCCGTAATCCGATGCAGTGTGAGCGGATCGACGGGGCCAAGGTTGAGCAGAAGGAACTTCTAACCTGAAGGTAGGTGCCGAGATGAAGGTTGGTTTCCTGGGAACCGGCAAGATGGGCGCGGCGATGGCGCGGCGGCTGCTGCTGGCCGGACACGAACTGCGGGTATGGAATCGCAGCGAGGGCAAAACCGAGCCGCTGATTCGGGAAGGCGCGATTGCGGCGGGCACGCCTGCCGAGGCCGAACTGGGCGCAGACGCAGTCTTCACCATGCTGTTTGACGATGCGGCGCACGAGGAGGTGCTGTTCGGGGCGAATGGGCTGCTCGATGCGCTTTCGCCGGGCGCGGTGCATATCGCGTGCAGCACCATCAGCGTGGAGTTGAGCGAGCGGCTGACGGCGGAACATGCGCGGCGCGGCGTTGAGTTTGTGGCGGCGCCGGTGTTCGGCCGGCCCAATGTCGCCGAAGACGGCCGCTTGTGGACGGTGGTGGCCGGGGCAGATGGCGCGGTGGCCAAGGCGCGGATACTGCTGGAGGCCTTCTCGCGCGGCATCTCGGTGATCGGCAGCCATCCACCCATGGCCCACGCGCTCAAACTGGGCGGGAATTTTCTGATCAGCGCCATGATCTATTCGCTCAGCGATGCGTTTGTCTTTGCCGAAGGGCAGGGAATCGATCCCGAGATTTTCTTTGAGACGGTGAACAGCGCTCTGTTTCAGTCACCGTTTTATGCGGCCTACGCGAAGGTGATGCTGCATCCGCCCCAGGAGCCCGGCGCCACCATTGAGCTGGGCGCCAAGGATCTGCGGCTGCTGCGCGCCGCCGCGGCGAGCAGGGGAACGGCGATGAGCCTTTCCGACAGTCTGGCTGAGATGTTTGCTGAGGCCAAGAAGCTGGGTCTGAGCAAGGAAGATTGGGCGGTGGGACAGTACCGCGTCGCCCAGCTTCGCAGCGGCAAAGGCGAGTCTGCGTAACTGCAACGACAAAACTCCCGGTAGAAAGAGGAAACATGCCGAAGACGAGTATGAAGGGAAAGATTGTTTTCATTACCGGAGCCAGCGCGGGCATTGGCGCCGCCACGGCGATGGCGTTTGCGGCCGAGGGCGCCCGGCTCCTGCTGGCGGCGCGCCGTTCCGGTAAGCTGGCGGAGACAGCGGCTCAGGCGCTGGAGCTTGGAGCGGAGGCGGTGCATTCGTTTCATCTGGACGTGCGCAACCGCAATGCAGTGCAGCGCGCCATCGACGAATTGCTCCCGGAGTGGGCGGAGATCGATGTGCTGGTGAACAACGCCGGCCTGAGCCGCGGGTTGGACAAGCTTTACACCGGCAAGCCCGAGGACTGGGACGAGATGATCGATACCAATGTGAAGGGGCTGCTTTACGTCACGCGCGCAGTGGTGCCGGGCATGGTGGTGCGCGGGCGGGGCCACGTCATCAATCTAGGCTCCATGGCGGGAGAGATCGTGTATCCCAATGGCGCGGTCTATTGTGGTTCGAAGGCAGCCGCGCGTGCCATCAGCGACGGCCTGCGCGAGGACGTGCTGGGCACGCCGGTGCGGGTGACGAGCATCGATCCGGGGCTGGTGGAGACGGAGTTCAGCCAGGTGCGCTTCCACGGCGACGCGGGCCGCGCGGCCAAGGTGTATCAGGGGCTGACGCCGCTGACGGGAGAGGATATTGCCGACGCCATTGTTTGGGCAGCGACTCGACCGGGGCACGTCAACATCGCGCGCATCTCGCTCTCCTCCATCGATCAGGCAAACACGCTGCTGCTGCACCGCGAAGAGTGAGAGATGGGGGCCAGAATTTCTGCTCGATTGAAGCCGGACCAGCTCCAGATCGGGAGCGGATCAACCCAGAGCTTCGATCTGGGATTCGATCTGCGCGAGCGCGGCTTCGAGAGCGGAGCGGCGCGCTGGATTCGAAGTTCTCTGCGAGAGGATATTTTCGCGCTGCAATTGAAGCGCCTGTTTCTGTCGTTCCTTGTCAGCGCGGTGCAACGCGGCCTGACGCCGGTCACTGTCGCTTGCGGGACCGGCAACCGGATCTTGCACGGCACTTGCCATTTGTTCCTCCACGGATTTACTTTCCCAGCCACGAGCCATAGTTTTATTTTACGAGGGTTTGAGCAGCACAATCCCGCCGTGTGAACCGGCACGTTGCATCCCAAGAAGAGGAGACGGCATGCGCGTTTGGCAGATTTCGTCGTTTGGCATTGATTCCCTGGAATTTGCGGAGCGGCCCATGCCAGTGCCCGGGCCGGGCGAGGTGCTGGTAGCGGTCCGCGCAGTTTCATTGAATTTTCGCGATCTGATGATGGTGAAGGGGCTCTACAACCCCAAGATGAAGCTGCCGCGCATCCCTTGCTCGGACGGAGCGGGCGAGGTGGCCGCAGTGGGCCCGGGCGTGACACTGTGGAAGCCAGGGGACCGCGTCGCCGGTATTTTCATGCAGAACTGGATCGACGGCCCATTGACGGCGGCTCGCGCCAAGGGCGCGCTGGGCGGAGATATCGACGGGATGCTGAGCGAGCATGTGGTTCTGCGCGAACTCGGCCTGGTCGCGATTCCCGAGTACATGAGCTTTCAGGAAGCTGCGACACTGCCCTGCGCGGCGGTGACGGCGTGGAATGCGCTGGCCGCCGGAGAGGTGAAGCCCGGCGCTACGGTTCTGATTCAGGGCACGGGCGGAGTATCGATGTTCGCACTGCAATTTGCACGGCTGAATGGGGCCCGGGTGATCGGCGTCTCTTCCAGCAACGAAAAGCTGGAGCGCGCCGCCGCGCTGGGCCTGGATGCCGGGCTGAATTATCGTGAGCATCCCGATTGGGAGGAATGGGCTCTGGAACAGACCGGCGGCGAGGGCGTGGACCTGGTGGTGGAGGTCGGCGGATCGGGGACGCTGCCACGGTCGCTGAAGGCCATTCGGTACGGGGGCACGGTTGCGCAGATCGGAGTACTGGCCGGCGCGGCGGAACCGCTGGCGATTCCTCTTATCCTGCACAAGATGGCGCGCATTCACGGCATCTACGTGGGCTCGCGGCGCAACTTCCTGGAGATGAACCGCGCCATCACGCTCGCGCAACTCCGTCCCATTGGCGAGGCCTTCCACTGGGCACAGACCCGGGAGGTGCTGCAGAAGATGGAAGAGGGCAGCCACTTCGGCAAGCTGGTGCTGACCATCGAGTAGCCGGAGAAGAGCGATGATGCGCTGGTCGCGTATAAAGGCGGTAGCGACCCAAAGCTCAGCGGCTGTGTGAGCTGCATCGTATTCTGCTTGAGCGGGGGATCGCTTGTCGCCTGAAGCTCTCAAGTGGATCGTGCTCCCGGTGGTGGCGCTGCTTGCGGCGACGCTGGCGGCGGTGACCGGGTTCGGCGGCGCGGCGGTGCTGCTGCCGGTGCTGGTGGCGGTGTTTGGCATCCGCGCCGCAATTCCGATCCTCACGGTGGCCCAACTGATCGGCAACGGCGCGCGGGCGTGGTTCAACCGCGGCGAACTCGAGTGGCGCGTGGTGGGCTGGTTCTCGCTCGGCGGCATTCCTTTGGCGCTGGTGGGTGGGTATCTATTTGCGGTGGCACCGCTGCCTGCGTTGACGCGGTTGCTGGGCGCGTTTCTTCTGCTCATTGTCATATGGCGGCACGCGCGGCCGCAGGAGACGAAGTCTTTCCCGGCGCCGGCGTTCGCAGGCATGGGAGCCGGCTCCAGCCTGCTCTCGGCGCTGCTGGGAAGCGTGGGTCCGCTGATGGCTCCATTCTTTTTGGCCTATGGTCTGGCCAAGGGCGCTTATATCGGCACCGAGGCCATGTGCACGGTGGTGATGCACGTGACCAAGCTCGTCGCCTATGGGCAGACGGCGGTGCTCACCGGTCCGGATGTGCTCGATGGTCTCTGGCTGGGGCCGCTGATGATTGCCGGATCCTATCTGGGCAAGCGGATTGTCGACCGGCTGCCCAGAAGTTTGTTCGTGGCCATCATTGAGATCGTTCTGATTGTCGCCGGGCTCGATTTTCTGCTTCGGGGCTAGCCTCCCGGTTTTGGCAATCAATCCGATTTGGGAAACGCGGCGCAGTGCGCGAGCACCATTTCCGGCTGCAGCGATGACCTCCGGAGGCTCTGCCGATAAGCCAGGCATGGCGGATTTAGCCCTGAGCCTTGCTGGAGGAGAACCGCGTCCTGCGCGTGCTGTCGTGCGGAAGCTCGCACGGCATCTGGCGCGCATTCTGGTGGTGGTGCTGCTGGGCGGGTTTCTGGGCGCGACGCTGGTGCGGGTGGCTCCCGGCTACGGCGTGGACAGCGAGGAACTGGATAGCCGCCTGAGCGCGGAGAGCCTGCGGGCGGCGCGCCGGGCCGCTGCGCCGCAAGAGGGACTGTTCCCTTTCTATCTGCATTTCTGCGAGCGTCTGCTGCACGGGGATCTGGGCGAGTCGCGGCTGCTGCACATGCCGGTGCGGCAACTCGTCGCCGAGCGCTTTCCGGAGACGGCCAAGTCGGTGGGGCTGGGACTGGCGCTGGCGTGGACTGCGGGGCTGGGGTTGGCCACGGCAGCGGTGATGACCGCGGGCGGCGTCGATCTGCTGGCCGGATTGCTGGCCAGCGTGCTGGTGTGCATTCCGGCGGCGGTTCTGGCGCTGCTGTTCATCATGGTGCAGGCGCCAGCGCGGCTGGCGATCGGGCTGATTTTGTTTCCCAAGGTCTTTCAGTTCGCGCGCAACCTGCTGGCGGATGCTGCCGCACGTCCGCACGTGCTGGCGGCGCGAGCCCGGGGCGCGGCTGGAGTTGGAGTTTTCCTGCGCCATGTGCTGCCGGTAGCGGGGCCGCAGTTGCTGGCTTTAGGCGGGATCTCGGTCAGCATGGCCTTTGCCGCGGCGATTCCCGTTGAGGCGCTGTGCGATCTCCCCGGGATTGGGCAGCTGGCCTGGCAGGCGGCGATGGGGCGTGATCTGGCGCTGCTCGTAGACCTGACCATGATCGTGACACTGCTTACGCTGCTGGCCAACTCGGCCGCCGACCTGGCGGGATTGGGCCGGCCATGAAGACGATGCGCGCGGTGGCACTTGTGTTTCTGGCCGCGGTCCTGGCGGCCAGTATGGCGGCGAACTGGATTGCGCCCGCTTCCTACGCGAGGCAATTCCGCGATCAGCCCGATGCTGCGCCATCGGCGCAGCATTTGCTGGGCACCGACGATCTGGGCCGCGACCGCTTCTCGCGGCTGTTGTACGGCACGCGCATCTCGCTGCTACTGGCGCCCGCTGCTGCGCTGATGTCCACGGTGCTGGCTGGCGCGATCGGCGGGGCGGCGGGGTTTGCCGGAGGATGGATCGAGGTTTGCGTCATGGCGGGAACGGACCTGTTCCTCTCGCTGCCGTGGCTGTTTCTGCTCATTACAGTGCGCGCCTGCCTGCCGCTGAACGTGTCCCCGGTGGTGTCGGTGGCGATCACCTTTGTTCTGCTTGGCTGCCTGGGATGGGCGGCGGCGGCGCGGGTGGTCTGTGCGGATGTGCGCAGCTTCCGCAACTCCGACTTTGTTTTGTTGGCGCGCGCCTCGGGTGCGGGTGGAGCGCGGCTGCTCATGCGGCACCTTGTTCCCAACCTGGCGCCGGTACTGGCCGCGCAGTTCTGGATTTCGATTCCGGTTTTCATTCTCACCGAAGCGAACCTGGGCATCCTCGGATTGGGCGTTGCCGAGCCGCTGCCGAGCTGGGGCAGTTTGTTGCGCGAGCTGGAGAGCTTCTCAGGGTATTCCGCACAGCCGTGGCTCTTTGCTCCGCTGCTGCTGCTGGTGCTTACGGTCAGCAGTTTCCAGATTGTGCTGCACAACGAGGAGGTGGCGGGATGAAGCGCTGGATCCTGTGTCTGGGGTTGATATTTGCGACCGTTTCGACGAGATGTGCGGGGGCCCAGCCGGGCAGCGAGCTTCGCTTTTGCATTCCCTCCGATCCGCGCACCTGGAACCCGCTGCTGGTGGAAGATGATGCTTCGGAGACGATCCGCTACCTGACCGGCGGCGTGCTGGTGCGGCTGAATCGCCAGACGCAGCAACTGGAGCCGGAACTGGCGACGGCCTGGAAGGTGAGCCGGGCGGGCAATGCGATCAGCTTCACGCTGCGGCGGAATGTGCGTTTCTCCGATGGATCGGCGTTTACGGCCCGGGACGTGGCGTATACGATTGCGCAGCTCATGGATCCAGCCCTGCACTCACCCACCGGCGACGCGTTCCGGGCGGCTCCGGGCAAGGTGATCACGCGCATCGCGGATCCCTACCAGATCACGATCCTATTTCCCGCGCCGGTGGTCGGGCTCGCGAAGCTCTTCGATCAGGTGGCAATCCTTTCGGCAACCTCGCCGGAGCACGAACGTGCCGTGCTGGGGCCATACCAGCTTGCCGACTACAGGGGCGGCAGTTTCGTTTTGCTGCGGCGAAATCCGAATTACTGGAAGCACGACTCGGCGGGCCGGCCGCTACCCTATATCCAGTCGGTGCGGCTGGACATCGAGCAGAATCGCGACATCGAGTTGCTGCGGCTGCTGCGCGGCGAGATCGACTTGATTGGTTCTCTCAGCCCCGAGTCCTACGATCGTCTGTCCGCGAAGGCGCCAGGAATGGCTGTGGACGCAGGAGTTTCGCTCGACTCCGAGCAGATGTGGTTCAATCAGGCACCGTCAGCGCCGATTGCGGAGTACAAGAAGGCATGGTTTCGATCCACCAACTTCCGCCGCGCGGTCTCTGAGTCCATCCATCGCGACGATATCATCCGCATCGTCTTTCATGGTCATGCGCGGCCGGCGGTG
This sequence comes from Acidobacteriota bacterium, assembly GCA_021828835.1. Lineage (GTDB taxonomy): Bacteria > Acidobacteriota > Terriglobia > Terriglobales > Acidobacteriaceae > Telmatobacter. Next base: position 16,244 of record JAJZCY010000050.1, read on the forward strand.
AGCTGGATCTCGCCCGCCAATCGCGCGTGGTTTGACAGCAAGCTCGCTCCGCACGCATTCGACCGCAGCGAGGCTTTGCGGCTGCTGGCTCATGACGGGTTCACCTTGGTGAATGGGGTTCTGCACGACCGTGCCGGCCACGCGGTGGAGTTCTCGCTGGTGACCAATGCCGGCAATACCCCCCGCGAGCGCATGGCCGCAATGATCCAGCAGGATCTGGCGGCGATCGGCATCCGCGTCCATGTGGTCACGCTCGACTTCTCTTCGCTGATCGAACGTATCACGCGCAGTCTGAATTACGAGGCATGTTTACTGGGGCTGGTGAATGACGACCTCGATCCCAATGCGCAGATGAACGTGTGGCTGAGCTCTGGCGAGAATCACCAGTGGAATCCTGGCGAGAAGAAGCCTGCCACCGCATGGGAGGCAGAGATCGATCGGCTGATGCGGGCACAGGCAGCCAGTCTCGACGCGAAGAAGCGCAAACAGGACGTGGACCGCGTACAGGAGATCGTCTGGAAGCAGGAGCCGTTCATCTATCTCGTCGACAAAGACGCTCTGATGGCTGTTTCGCCGAACCTGCACAATGTGAGCCCGGTGGCGTTGCGGCCGCAGGTTTACTGGAATATCGATTGGCTGTGGCTGAGCAACTCCGGATCAAGGAGACCCTAATGGAATCGCAGCCGCTATTGTCGGTGCATCTGTCTGCCGGATACCGCAGCAAACCTGCTGTGCTCAAGGATGTTTGTTTTGAGATGCAGCGCGGCGAGGTGCTGAGCCTGGTAGGGCAGAGCGGCTGCGGCAAGAGTACATTGGCTCTGGCGGTTCTGCGGCTGTTGCACTGGAAGCAGGCGACCGCGGAAGGGTGCATCGTCTTCAACGGCCGGGATCTGATGGCGGCGAGTGAGCGGGAGATGCGTGCGATGCGCGGTCGGGAAATTGCTCTGGTGCTGCAAAGCCCGCTTTCCGCTCTCAATCCCGCGCGCCGCATCGGCGCCCAGCTTGAGGAGGCGTGGCAGATTCATCGCCGCACCAGCGTCACCGAGCGCCTCGACGCTGTGCACGCTACCCTGCGGCAGGTGAGCCTGCCCAGCGATCGCGCTTTCCTACGCCGCTATCCGGCGGAACTGAGCGTGGGCCAGGCGCAGCGCGTCCTGATTGGCATGGCCATCCTGCACCGTCCGGCCTTGTTGATTGCCGATGAGCCCACCAGCGCGCTCGATATCGTGACACAGGCGGAGATCCTCGAGCTCTTCTCGCGGTTGAGGCACGATCTCGGCATTGGCATCCTCTACATCTCGCACGATCTGCTGTCGGTGGCGGCAATCAGCAATCGGGTCGCCGTCATGGACCAGGGACGCATCGTTGAGTGCCAGCCGACCGCCCGCCTGTTCACGCGCCCTGCTCATCCGTTTACGCAGAAGCTGATTGCGGCACTGCCCGCCATGCCGCAGTTCGGACGCGCCGCGCAGGCGCAGATTGCCTGAGACATATCTTGGATATCCGACGCCGTAATGACTGATGCGATAGGGGAGTTCAGGCGAGCGGCTAGGGGCGGCTGGAGATCCTCGCTTGAGCCTCCCAGGAGAGCGCGCTGCAGGATTCGGCGCTGCTGAATTTGCAGGGTGAAGAGTGCTAAAGAGCAATGCCCGGCAGCGGTGCCGGGCATTGAGGTTAAGACGATTGGACTGCGTTCGGGGCGCTTGTTTTCTGCTTCGGGCGCCCCGGCATTAGAACTGGTCCCCATGGAAGGCGGCCTCGGCTGCGGGGGAGCGTGCGCCCCAGGCCGCGTTTTGCGTGAGGGAATTCAGCCAGCCTTGGAGAGCGCTGCTGCCCCAGTTAGAGTTGTCGGGTGCTGTGGTACTGCCGCCCCAGATGACGCTCTGCGAGGAGTTGGTGCTTCCGCCCCAGATCACGCTGGCTGCGTCCACTGTGCTTCCCCCCCAGATCACGCTTTCGCTGGCCAGGGTGCTGCCACCCCAGATCACGCTTTCTGAAGAGGTTGTGCTGCCGCCCCAAATGACCGAGCCGCCCCAGATGACGCTCTCGTTTTGAGGTGCGCTGCCGCCCCAGATGACGGAACCACCCCAAATGACGGAGCCTCCCCAGATGACCGACCCACCCCAGATCACCGACTCGCCATTCATGGGCGTTCCGACGGCCATGACCACGTTTCCGGAGGAGTCCACCTGGGCGAAGGGCGACATGGCGCTGGTGCCGGCGGGCGGGGGCGCCGCCACTGCGTTGACCGCGGCCTGGAGATCCAGGTAACCCGCGCCGACGGTGAAGATGTCAGCCTGCATGTTGAAGGTCTGGCCGCTGACCGGATCTGTGACGGTGGAGTACTGGATGAGGTTCTTGTCGGCGGTGACCATGAGGAGAGCCTTGACCTGGTCAGGGGCGAGGCTCGGGTTGGCCTGCAGCATCAGTGCTGCCGTGCCAGAGACCATGGGCGCGGCCATGCTGGTGCCGCTGAGGACGAAGTACTCATTCGACGGCATGTTGTCGCCGGGCTTCAGGTAGAGGGAGCGGGGAACGACGTTGCCTGGGCTCTCTTTCGCCAGCGTCTCCTGAGGAGTGTAGAGGGACACGATGAGATTGCCGGGGGCGACCAGATCCGGTTTGATGACATGATCTACCAGCGAAGGCCCCTTGGAGCTGTAGCTGGCCGGGATGTCGTCGGTGCGGTCGGCCGTGCGCAGCGTGTTCATGGCGCCCACCGTGATCACATAAGGATCGTTGGCGGGAGCGGTGATTGTGCCGTAGCCGTTGGTGCCGGCGGAATCGTTGCGGCCCTCATTGCCCGCGGAGATCACCACCACAATGCCGGCTTTGTAGGCTTCTTCTACTGCCTGGTCGAGCGGGTCGGTGGTGTAGCTCTCGTAGACCCCGCGGCCCAGAGACATGTTGATGATGCGGATGTTGTAGGTGTCCTTGAGTTCGATCGCGCGCTGAATGGCGGCAATCACTTCGCTGTCGCTGCCGGC
>JAJZCY010000051.1 GCA_021828835.1 Acidobacteriota bacterium
TCCTTTGTCGTCGGCCACCTGAAGGGGCTTTCCGTTGGTATCGACCACCTCAACGCGCAGGCGGTGATAGCGGCCGTCGCGTGCGGATTGCGGAATCCTGAAGGAGAGGCTGTACTCGTTGCGTTCGAAACCGATCACGCTGCGGAAGATCTCCGGCAGTTCGGTCTCGAAGCGGGGAAACATCGCCAGGCCGCCGGTCATTTTGGCGAAGGTGCGCAGCGCGTTTTGCGCTTGCAGGTAGCCTGTGCCAGGCGAGGTGGAGCGGACCGCGTCGATTTCGGCCAGGCCCACGCAGAAGATGGTGGTATCGGTGCGCCGCAGGCGCTTGATCACATCATCCAGAGTGGAGGAGCTGAAGGTGTTCGCGCCGGTGGCTACGAGGAGAATCGACTTCTTGCCGGCCACGCGGTCCAGCATCTCCAGCGTTTCGATGACTGCATCGTAGAGGTTGGTCTCGCGAAAGGAGGGCATGGCAACCGTGGTCAGGGCATCCCGAATCTCCGCGCGATTGCGGGTGAAGTCCGCCTGCACCTTGGTGCGCATGTCGAAGGTGACCAGCGCCGCCCAGTCGGGAGGCTCGAGGTAGTCGAGAAAGCTGTAGCTCCAGGAAGCGGCCCGCGCGGCGAAGTAGCCATAGGAGCCCGAGCTGAATTCCATCAGAATAACGACGGTCATGGGATCCGATGCCGGGGCAAGGCTTACTACTGTCTGGGGGACTCCGTTGTCGTAGATGCGGAAGTTTTCGCTCTTAAGTCCCTGCACGACGCGGCCGCTCTTCTCGGTGACCAGGGCATCGACGGTGACGATGGAGGCATCGAGCGTAAGCCGGGCCGCCGGGGTCTGGGAACCGGCGGCCACGGCCTCGCCAGGCGCAGTTTGCGCCTGGCGCGCAATCGCCGCTCCTCGCGCAGCGGCGAATCCCACACAGATGGCCCCCAGTGCCAGCGCATTTGCGAGTGCTTTCATAACTGCCTCGCTGGCATCTGCCCCTCCTCTTCGGGCACGAGTCTCGTCCCGTTGGCCTGAAGCGAGGTGCGCCCTCAGGCCCCCTGTACCTCTTCCAGACAGCGGCCGGTCACCATGACCGGGCAATGAGCTTCGCTCAACACCGCTCTCAGCACCTGCGCTCTGTGACCGCCGGGCGCGCCCACGGGTCCGGGCGAGCACATGAGGATGAGATCCTGGTGCGTCTTGGCTGCGTGAGCAACGATCTCGCGCGCGGGATCCCCGGCGCGGATGGCAATCTGCAGGGGGCAACTGATCGGCGTCTTTCTGCGAATCCAGTCCGGCAGTTCTGAACTGACCGCCGTGGGCGTGCGCAGGAGTCTTGTTTCCTGGCGCTCCTGGGGCGTAAAGACGTGCACCACCGTGAGAGTCGCGTTCCACTCCCGGCAGAGTTCGCAGGCGAAGCGCAGCGCCACCTCATTTTTGGTCTGCAGCGAGAGCGCCAGAGAGATCCGTTTGGCCGGTTCGGCGCCGTTGGGCGGCGGCGGAACCCCGTTGCCAATGATGCAGGCCGGTACGCGGAGAAGAGGCAGCACGCGCTCGGTCACATTGGAGGGGCACAGGCCGCCGGAGAGCTTTTCGCAATGGGTCGCAATCAGCACCCGATCGGTGCCCGAGCGGGCCGCCAGGGAAGGCACGGACTCTTCGGCCGGGCTCCACAGAATAGTGGACTGGCAATGGATGCCCACCCATTGCAGCCGCTTCTGGATGCGTTCAGCGGCGGCGCGCTGCTCTTCTTCGCCACCCTGGCCGGCCAGATAACCCAGGATGACCCTGGCATTGCTTTGCCGGGCCTGCACCATGGTGTGAAACAGGAGCATGTCCTCATTGCGGCCGTCGGTGACCACCAGGATGCTTCGGGGCGCGCTCCACCGCCGCAGCGACGGCGCGGTCATGGGTGGGCGAGCAACTCCAGAGAAAACCGCATTCAATCCAAGACCGGACATTACCCCTCCACCCTGAATTCCGTTGAGAGCTGCAACGCGCAATGCGTCCTAGCGTCGCAATGCCCTGGATCTTGCACGTTCCTGGCCAGTCCGCAGGCGCGCCGCCGGTCCCTGCCGCGGCTTCCATTGGCAGGTCCGAGGCGGCCTCCTGATGGAGTCGACGAAAGTTGATGGAAATCCTTTGGAAGCTACCGCATCGGAAGGCGCGGTTCTCCTCTGCCGAGGGCTCCGGTTCGCTGCGGGGAGCCTTGGCGGTTGGGGCTGCGGAGAGGCCGCAGAGCAGGGGAGGAGCGGATTTTTCGTACGCGCTTGTCAAGAAATTTTGACGTCGACATCCTGGCCCCCGGGCGCTTGATGAAAAGAAAGGCAACCTGGCCCGTTCCGGAATGGCCCCGGAAATGCCACAAGAGTTTCGGAGTGTGTCGGCCATGCCTCGGATCGCACTGGCCTAGCCGGGAGGGTGGATGAATTCGCTGGCCATCATCGTGGCAGTCGCGCTGGAGACGATCCTCGTTCACTCGCAAGGGGTTCTTCTGACCTTGATTCCCTTGCTGATCGTGCTGGCCACTCTCCTGCCCTATGCGGCGCGCGGCTATCCATTGGGCGCAACGCTGGTTCTGCTGATCCTGCAAACGGGCACGCTGTTTCATCCCGTATTTGCGGAAGGTGGGGGCCTGATCCTGGAGTCGAGGATCATCTTCATCGGCCTGGTCTCGATGTATGTGTGTATCCTCATTCTGCCCAAAGTCCTGCGCCAGCAGGACCGGCGCCTGTTTTCAACTGCGATGCTCCTGGCCTTCCTGCTCTTCTACGCGGCCGGGGCGGTGATCGTCTCCGGCATTGGGAGCTCCGGCCTCTCCGGCCTGCTCTCTCCCGATCACCTCACCGTGCATGCCGGCCAGGTGCAGTGACCGATTCACCGGTACCCCCCGCTGGAGTACACTTGGGCTACCAATCCCAGGCGGCTGATGCGTATTCCTTCGTGGTTTTTGCGGCCGCGAGGGCGGCGCGGTATTTGCCCGGGAGCCGAGCCAGCGCTATGCAAGCCAATGCCACAGGTGATGCCGTCTCGCTCCGGGACGTGCAAAGTTACGACTACCGGAAACAGCAGACCGCGTTCTGCATCGTCACCCTGTTCGCGCTGGGCATTTTGCTGCTGCTCCATACGGTGTTCGCGTCGGTGATCGGCGAGCCGTCGCTGGCGGTGCTGGTCTTGCTGGCATTGAACTTTCTGCTGCGCCTGGTCGAACTGGGCTGGCTGCAGAGCCGGGAACGGGTCACCAGGAAGATCGCACAGATGGATGGGATCCCCTCCAGCATGGGGCATCTGTTTCTCGTCATTCTGCTCGCCTGGTTTTCGACCACGGACCATAGCCCTTACCAGGTACTGCTGGCCATTCCCGTACTCCAGGCGGCCTGCCTCTTCGGCCTTCTGGTCACGTCGGCTACGGTGGTTGCGGCCAGCGGAACTGTCTTTTTCTGGATGTACCACTATTCTGCGCTTTACCAGCAGCTCTCGCCGATCGACTATCTGGAAGGCGGCATGTTGACGCTGGTGCTGGCGCTTACGGCGGTGCTCATCTGGTTCCTGGTGCGGGTGCTGCGAACCCATGAGGCGGCGCTTTCCTCCGCGCTTGCCGACCTTGGCGCAACCCGCCTGCAACTGGCGAACGAGGAGAAGCTGGCGGCGATCGGCCGGTTCGCCAGCGGCATTGCGCATGAGATTCGCAATCCGCTGGCGATGATTCTGAGCGCGCTGGCGACGGCCATCGATCCGGAGGTTGAGCCGCAGGAGCGTGGGGAGATGTTTGCCATCGCCCGGCATCAGGCGAGCCGGCTGGAGACTCTCACGACCGATTTTTTGCAATATGCCCGTCCCGCTGACTTGAAGCGCGCGCCCATCCTGGTGGACGAACTGCTCGGGTCGGTGGAGAGCCTGACGCGCCTCCGGGTGGGCGAGCGGCCGATCGAGATCGCATGCAGCGCTCCGGTGGAACAGGTGGCCATGATCGACGGATCCCTGGTGGAGGCCGCGCTCCTCAACCTGACTCTGAATGCCGTGGATGCGGTGGGGGGCGCCGGCAAAGTGCTGATCCGCGCGGATGCAAGCGATTCGGTTCTGCGGATCGAAGTGGAAAACAGCGGAGAGCCCATTGCCGCACCGCATCTGGAGCGCATCTTCGAACCTTTTTACACCACCAAACCCGCGGGCACCGGCCTGGGCCTGGCGATGGCCAAGGCCACTGCCCAGGCCCACGGCGGAGATCTATGGGTAAGCCAGAACCGTAAGGGCCGGGTCACCTTCACCATGGAGCTGCGCGACTGGCGGGATTTTAAGGAGATGCCCGATGGGCAGAATACTGATCGTTGACGACGAACCCAACCTGCGCAAAATTCTCGTGGCAAATTTGCGTAAGGACGGGCACTTCTTAGCTGAGGCTGCGGGCTGCAGCGAGGCTACTCAGCGGCTGGCGCAGGAGGAGTTCGACGTCGTTCTCACTGACCACAAGATGCCCGACGGCACGGGTATGGACATTCTGCGCGCCATCCACGAAGAAGACTCCACGACCTCCGTGGTTTTTCTGACGGCGGTGGGCACTGTGCAGCTCGCAGTGGAGAGTATGCGCGAAGGCGCCTTCGATTTTCTTACCAAGCCTTTTACGCCCGAGGCGGTGCGCTCCACGGTGAACCGTGCCTGCGAGCGCACGGCTCTGCTGCGCGAAAATGCGGTGCTGAAGACTACGGTTACGAAGCTTCAGGACGCGGGCGAACTGCTCGGGACCAGTCCGGAGATGGAGACCGTACGGGCGCTGATCGAGCGCGTTGCCAAGACCAGTTCCACGGTGCTGATCACCGGCGAGACGGGGACGGGCAAGGAACTGGTGGCGAGGGCAATCCACCGCAACAGCTTGCGGGCCAAGCGGCCGTTCATCGCCATTAACTGCGCTGCCGTCACGGAAAGTCTGCTGGAGAGCGAGCTCTTCGGGCATGAGCGGGGCGCTTACACCGGCGCCGACAAAGCTCGCGCCGGCTTATTTGAAGCCGCCCACGAGGGCACGTTATTTCTCGACGAGGTGGCGGAGATGTCGCTTGGGGCGCAGGCCAAGCTGCTGCGGGTGCTGGCCGACGGGGAGATTCAGCGCGTGGGCTCCACGCAGACGCGCCGTGTGGATGTGCGCGTGCTGGCCGCCACCCACCAGAAGCTACAGGATGCGGTGCGGCGCGGCGGCTTCCGCGAAGACCTGTTCTACCGCCTTGCCGTGGTGCCGATTCACCTGCCGCCGCTGCGCGAGCGCAAGGAGGATCTGGGAGAGCTATGCCGGGAACTGCTGGAGCGGATTGCGTCCGACATGAAGGTTTCGCTGCGGCCGCTGAGCGCGGCCGCTCTGGGCAAGCTCGGCCGCTACGCATTTCCGGGCAACATCCGCGAGCTCCGCAACCTGCTGGAGAGGGCGCTGATTCTGGGTCAGCATTCTGAGTTGCAGCCCGAGGATTTTCCGTTCCTGGTGGCGGCTCCCGAGGCACAGCGCGTGCGCGGAGAGGTCACCGCCGAACAGCTTGCCGGTCAATTGCCCACGCACATCGATCTACGCGAAACCATCGCCCGCTTCGAGCAGGCGCTAATTGTCCGCGCTCTCGACGAAGCGCGCGGCGTGCAGGCCGAAGCGGCTCGCACGCTGAGTCTCTCGCGCAGCGACCTCGGCTACAAGCTGAGCAAGTACGGAATCTCTGTGAATTAGATCGGCGGCTGCACGGACAGGGTTAACCCGCGATGGCGTGCAGCGCTACAATCCCCAGAATCACCGCCGAGGCGGCCGTTGCCAGCGCGATCATCAGGACGGGGAGATGCAGGCGGATGGCCGCGGCGCCTTCCAGCGCAGCACGGCGCAGCTCGGAATCTGTGCGCCAGTTTTGCACCAGGGCGATCCCGCCGATGGTCAGTACAGCTAAGGGAAAGGCCATCAGGAACAGCCACAGTCCCAGGTGGGTTCGGGCCGCATACCAGGCCACAATGCGCTGCGCCGTGTGCGCCGGCTCGAATTGCTGCGGCTGCACATTGCGCACGAACAGCGCCGTCATGAAGAGAGCGGCGGGAAAGAGGAGCAACACTTCCAGGGTGGCGAGGGTGCTTCGCATCGTCTTCATGGCCCTTTTTATACCGCAAGGTAAGACCGGTGGGCAAAGGGAAAAACCATCGGTCGGCGGCGAGTTGGGTCGCTGCGGACAAGCCGGAGCGAGGCGCGCCTGGGCGCGAGGCTTTGTGCAGCTCAGCGGTTGCTGCCTCCCACGCTAAAATCGGAGCTATGGCAAGCGCGGCAATCTCTTCGGATGTTCTGGCCAGGTACGAGCCCGTGATCGGGCTGGAAGTGCACGTGCAACTGCTCACCGCGACCAAGATTTTCTGCGGCTGCGCGAACCGCTTTGGCGCCGAGCCGAACACGAATATCTGCCCGGTCTGCATCGGCTTGCCCGGCGCGCTGCCGGTGCTGAACCAGAAGGCGGTGGAGTTTGCGGTGCTTGCCTCGCTGGCACTGAACTGCGAGGTCCGCGAGCGGTCCGTTTTTGCGCGCAAGAACTACTTCTATCCCGACTCGCCCAAGGGCTACCAGATCTCGCAATTCGACAAGCCCTTGTCCGAGCACGGCTGGATCGAGGTGCCGACGGCGGACGGCGGCACAAAGAAGATCGGCATCACCCGCATCCACATGGAGGATGACGCGGGCAAGAGCATTCACGACGGTTTTGCCGACTCCGCCACCCGCACCTACGTGGATCTGAACCGCTGCGGCACGCCGCTCATCGAGATCGTGAGCGAGCCGGACATCCGCACGCCCGAAGAAGCATTCGAGTACCTGACGCGGCTCAAGGAAATCCTGCTCTACACCGGAGTTTCGGATTGCAACATGGAAGAAGGCTCGCTGCGCTGCGATGCCAATGTGAGCGTCCGGCCGCGCGGCCAGGAGAAGTTCGGCACCAAAGCCGAGGTTAAGAACGTCAACAGCTTCAAGTTCATCCGCGCCGCGCTGGAGTACGAGATCGAGCGCCAGGTCGAGGTGATCGAGTCGGGCGGCAAGGTGGTGCAGGAGACCCGGCTCTACAACGCCGACCAGGGGCGCACGTATTCCATGCGCTCCAAGGAGCAGGCCCACGACTACCGTTATTTTCCCGAGCCGGACCTGCCGCCGCTGGTGGTTTCTCCAGAGCTCTTGTCCGAGACGAAGAAGAGAATGCCGGAGCTGCCGGAGGCACGCCGGGCGCGGATGATCGCCGAGTACGAACTCTCGGAACGGGATGCGTATACGCTCACCGCAAGCCGTGCCTTTGCGGACCGGTTCGAGACAGCGGCGAAGACCGCGCGCAGCCCGCGACGCGTAGCCAACCTGTTGCTGAGCGAGGTGACGGGGCGGCTGAAGGCGCTGGATCTCGAAGTGGAGAACTCGCCGGTGTCGATGGCCGGCATCGTGGAGGCCGCCGACCTGCTCGAGGAGGGCAAGATCAGCTCCAAACAGCTCAAGCAGCTCTTCGACATTTGTTTTGAGACGAGCGAGGACTTCGGGCCGGTCTACGAGCGCGAGAAGCCGCAGCAGATCACCGATGCGGGGGCGATTGAAAAGATGATCGATGAGGTGATCGCCGCCAATCCCAAGCAGGTGGAGCAGTACCGGGCGGGGAAGAAGACGATGGCCGGATTCTTTGTGGGCCAGGTGATGCGGGTCTCCAAGGGGCAGGCCAATCCCGGGCTGCTCAATGAACTGGTGACGAAGAAACTGGAAGGCTGAGGTGTCAGCCGCCGCAGGACGCGGCGGCTATGCCTATTTCAGTGTCAGGTCGGTAAAGTAAGTATCCCGCGTATCCCAGGAGCTGACCGTTTTCACGGCGCTCTTCTTGCTGTTCTTCTCCGCCCACAGATTGAAATCCTGCGACTTGTCCACCTGGGCAAAGGAGAAATGGCCGTTGGCGATGGAGGTAAAGCTGCGGATGGTCTTGGTCTTCTGGCTCTGCAGGAATACGGTGGCGCCTGCAATCGGCTGACCTGCGCTGTTCAGCACTGTCCCGTTGACCGTGCGCATGCCCATGTTCTGCGCCTGAGCGAAGGGCGCAAAGGCTGCGCTGGGGGAGGCGGAGGGGACCACGCCCAAGGCCAGTGCGGCGAAGACCACGCCGGCGGCCAGCACGGTCCGTCGCGCGTTCAGCACCTGGGAACGACCTGCAGTGACCATGCGCATTTCTACTCCTCCTCTTCTTCTTCTTCTTCGCCGTAGAGATCCTCGTCCTCGTCCAGTTCGCCGTCTACCCGGGCAAGCTCCAGGGGTTCGACGCCCACGATCTCAAACTCGGTCCCGCATTCCTCACAGGCAACCACGTCGCCTTCTTCAACTTCGTCCAGCTCAATATCCAGTTCGTTCTCGCATTCAGGGCAGTTCGCCATGGCAGCCTCCTCTTGATCAACAGAATCCGTATGGATGATGACTCTTCACGATACAACACGCCGCGTGAGAACCAGGGTGGGGCAAAACTTCAGACGCAGGCAATTCCAATGACTTGTTCACGCGGAAAAAGTCACCGCTCGCGAACGCTGCGCATCCAATGTTATCCGGTCCCGCTCTAGTTTTAGGGACGACCGGCCCTGTGGTCAAGACCCCTGCGCAGGGGCGGGCAACCGGGATAGGATGCGTGTGCGGCGAGAAGGGAAGCGCCGCGGGATACCACCCCAAGCGCGACCCCACCCTTTGGGGCGAGCCGCCGAAGGGCCATCCGGTGACACCCGGGTGGGGATGCGTTTACCCTGTTGGAGACGATGCGCAGAATTGGTTCCAGCCCATTCGCCTTTCCGAGCTTCCGCGGCGCCACGCGCCAGCTGATCCTGATCAATCTCGGCACCTATTTCGCATTCGCCATTCTGGGGGTGGCCTCGTCCGCGACTGCGGGGGCAGTGGCTGGCCTGTTTTCTTTTGAGCCGTTCGCCTTTTTGCACGGATATCTGTGGCAGCCGCTTACCTATAGCTTTTTGCACTTCGGCATCCTGGCCACGCTTTTCGAACTGCTTTCGCTGTGGTTCCTGGCCGGTTTTCTGGAGGAGTATCACAGCGCCAACTGGATCCTGGGCCTCTACGCAGTTTCGGTTCTGGGGACGGCTGCCGCCGCCCTGGTGATCTACGGCCTGAGCCAGCCGCTCCACTTCGCGCTGCCCGCACTGCCGCTCTATGGCTGTTTTGGCGGCATCTTCGGCTTGCTGGCGGCGATCGGCATTCTCTACGGAGATGTCGAGTTCCTGATGTTCTTCGTCATCGGGATCAAAGCCAGATACCTGGCGATCATCTATGGCCTTGTAGCGGTGGCTATGCTCTTCGGTCAGGAGCGGATGTATGCCTTCGCACAGCTCGGCGGGGCAGTGGCCGGCGTGCTGTTTGTGCGCAAGGCGCCGCGCCGCGGCATGTCGTTCGTCTTCAGCGAAAGCTGGTACGGACTGCGCAACCGCTACTACCGCTGGAAGCGCCGCCGCGCCGCCCGCAAATTTGAGGTTTACATGCGCTCGCAGGGCCGCACCATCAAATTCGATGGCCAGGGCCGCGTCATCCACGAAGAGGACGACGACAAGCAGCGCTGGAACTAAGGACAGAGAGCAAAAGAGCAGCCGGCAGAGATCCGACGATCGCATGCCTGACCTGAGCTGCGCGCTCTGAACCTGCTGCCGCCGTTTACAATCCTTTGTGACATGAGTGCCAAGATTGCTTTTCTCTTTCCCGGGCAGGGCTCGCAAGCTGTAGGCATGGGCCGCGAGCTGGCCGAAAAATTTCCGATCGTTCAGCAGACCTTTGCCGAGGCTGACGCCGCGCTTGGCTTCGCGCTCTCCCAGCTTTGCTTTGAGGGCCCAGATGACCAGCTTCGCCTAACCGAAAACACTCAACCGGCCATCCTGACGGTGAGCGTGGCGGCGGCGCGGGTGCTGGCGGAGCAGGGAATCGAGCCGGCTCTTGCCGCCGGGCATTCTCTTGGTGAGTGGTCGGCGCATGTGGCTGCAGGAACACTCAGTTTTACCGACGCCGTGCGCGCGGTGAAGGCCCGTGGCCGCGCTATGCAGCAGGCCGTGCCCGCTGGGCAGGGAGCCATGGCCGCGATTCTGCAACTCGATCCGGCCCAGGTAGCCGGGGCCTGTGCAGAGGCGGCGCAGGAGACCGGCCTCGCGGTGCAGGCCGCCAACCTGAACTCGCCCGGCCAGACGGTGATCTCCGGCGCCGCAGCGGCGGTGGAGAAGGCTTCGGCGCTGTGCAAGGCCAAGGGCGCGCGGCGCGCCGTGCCGCTGCCGGTCAGCGCCCCGTTCCATTGCACGCTGATGCAGCCGGCCCAGGAAGAGGTGGCGCGGGTGCTGGGCGGGCTTCAGATCAACGAGCCGCACATCCCCGTGGCTGCAAACGTCAGCGGCAGCATGATCTCCACGGCGGAGGCCGCGCGCGATGCGCTGATCCGCCAGGTGACTGGCGCGGTGCGCTGGGTGGATTGCGTGGAGGCTCTCAAAGCCGCCGGGGCCGAAGTCTTCATCGAGGTCGGCCCGGGAAAGGTACTCTGCGGGCTGCTCAAGCAGATTGATCCCACGCTGAAGTCGCTCAACGTGGAAGATGCCGCCAGTCTGGAAAAAACACTGGCAGAGTTGAAGAGCATCTAGCTCTGGTCGACCATCCTGCTGGATGGCCGGTTAGCCCGGGGGGAGCGAATGGGGGCTCTCCAGCGGGGTTTCGGTTGTGAAGCGCACCTCGACGGGCACGCGCATCTTCACCGGCTTGCCGGCTTTGGTTGCCGGATCGAAGCGATAGCGCTGCACGGCCGCGGCTGCCGCTCCATCCAGCCCGTAGCCGGAGGACTTCTCCAGGCACAACTGCGCCGGCTTGCCCTTCTGGTCCACGACCAGATCGAGGAGCACCACAAAATTCCCGACGTGGGATCGATGGCTGGCCCGGATGGCATCCTGGGTGATCAGGGCGGGAACCGTGGACTTGACCCGGGGCCGGATCACGCCCTGCTCGCGCAGCCCGGCGATGCCGTCGCCCCGCAGGCTGTCATGGAAGTGCGCCGGGCACAAGGGGACCTTCAGGTCGGCTCCCCGGGAGTGCGGCGAGCGGATGGCGGAAGGGGTTCTGGTTTCGTTGGCCGGGGTGGTTGGATGCTTCGTCTGCGCGAAGGCCGCCGGCGCAGCCACAAGCAATGCAAGCACGAGCCACGGATGTTTGCCCATCGGACGCTCCCAATCCGATAGATGCAAATTCCAGTCCGGCGTCAAACCAGGCCAAGCTCGCGCAGGATGAAAGCGTAGTCCAGCGCGATCTCCTTGAGGTAGTCGTAGCGGCCGCTGGCGCCGCCGTGGCCGGCTTTCATGTTGGTGACGAGCAGCAGCGGGTTTTGGTCCTGTTTAAGCGTGCGCAGTTTGGCTATATATTTGGCCGGTTCCCAGTACATCACCTGGCTGTCGTGGAGCGAGGTCTTGACGAGCATCGCAGGGTAGGCTCCCGCCTTGAGATTGTCGTAAGGGGAGTAGCTCAGCATATAGCGGAAGTACTCTTCCTCGTTGGGATTTCCCCACTCCTCGTATTCCGGCACGGTGAGCGGCAGCGTGGCGTCGAGCATGGTATTCATCACGTCCACAAAGGGAACGTGCGAAACGACCGCCCGAAACAGATCCGGCCGCAGGTTGGTGACCGCGCCCATCAATAAACCGCCGGCCGAGCCGCCCTCGATGGCCACGCGCTTTGGATCGCCGTAGCCGTTGGCGGTGAGGTGCTCGACGCAGGCGATGAAATCGGTAAAGGTGTTGCGCTTCACCAGCATCTTGCCGGCGTCGTGCCAGGGCTTGCCCAGGTCGCCGCCGCCGCGGATATGCGCGTAAGCCATGACTACGCCGCGATCCAGCAGGCTCAAGCGGTTGGAGTTGAAGCCCAGCGGCAGCGAGTAGCCGTACGATCCATAGCCGTAGACGTAGAGCGCGTTTTTGCCCGGCTGGCGCTTGTCCTTTCGGTAGACGATAGAGATCGGCACTTCGACGCCGTCCGCCGCCCGCGCATGCAGGCGTTCGCTGGCATACTGGGTGCGATCGAATCCGCCTGGCACTTCCAGTTGTTTGAGCAGCGTCGATTCGCCGCCCTTGACGTCATACTCATAGACCGAGCTGGGCGTCACCAGCGACTGGTAGGCATAGCGGAACTTGGTCGTCTCAAAGATGCGGTTGATGTGCGGATGCGCGCTGTAGGCGGGCTCGGGGAAGTTGATCTCCGCGGCCGGAGCCGCTTCCGGTCCCTCGTTGACAAAGCTCCACAGGCGCAGTTGCGGCAGCCCGTCTTCGCGCTCGCAGGCGACGAAGAATCCCGCGAACAGGTCCACGTCTTCCAGCATGATGGCGTCGCGGTGCGCGATCAGTTCCGTCCAGTGCTCCCGCTCCGGCGTGGCCTCGGGCGCCGTGACCAGCCGGAAGTTGCGGCCGCGGTCGTTGGTGCGGATGAACCAGGTGTTATTGCGATGGTCGACGTAGTACTCGTGCTCGTCCTCGCGCGGCGCGATCAGCATGAATGCGCTGGTGGGATTGTCGGCGGCCAGCACCTGAATCTCGGTGGTGGTGTGGCTGCCCGCCTCCACCATCACGAACTTGCCGTCGCGGGTGCGGCCCACCGCCAGGTTGAAGCGCTCGTCATCATCCTGGAATACGAGCACGTCTTCGCAATGGCGCATTCCGCAACCGTGCCGCCATACCTGGTACTGCCGCTTCTGCTGCTCGTCTTCCACGGTGTAGAAGAGGGTGCGATTGTCGGCGGCCCAGCACACCGATCCTACCCGCTCTACCGTATCGGTGAAGGTTTCGCCGCTCTCCAGGTCCTTGATGTGCAGCGTGTACTGCCGGAAGCCGGTGGTGTCGGTAGTGTAGGCCAGATAGCGGCCGTCGTCGCTGATATCCATGTCGCCGATGGCGAAGAAGGGGAATTCGTCGGCCAGCACATTTCCGTCGAGGATGACGTGCTCGGGCGCATCCGCATGCGGTCCGTCCTCTGTCCCCGGTTTGCGGCAGTGGATGGCGTACTGGAGACCCTCCTGGGTGCGCGTGTAATACCACCAGCCGCCGTCGCGGAAGGGAACCGAGACGTCAGTCTGCTTCATGTGGCTGAGCATCTCGTTGTAGAGCTGCTCGCGCAGATTCGCCTGGGGCGCCATGACGGCTTCGGCGTAGTGGTTCTCCGCCTCGAGATAGGCGGTGACCTCGGGATTTTCCTTCTCCCGCAGCCAGGCGTAGGCGTCAGCCAGCGCAACGCCATGGAGGCGGTTTTCAGTGGGTATCTGGCGGGCAGTGGGGGGCGCGGGAATGGGGTTCGAGCTCATACATCCCTAGTGTAGTGGCATGCCGGAGCGGGGTGAGCAGAGGATTGGCTCACCCCGCTCCGGCTTGTGGCGGCTTGCAGAGCTATTTCAGGCCATAGACATCGATCTCCCCCTGCGGATTCCCGGCGCTGGTCAGATCATGCCCGGTGGAGATGTAGACCTTTCCGTTGGCCACGACCGGCGAGCTGAACTTGATGCCGTAGCCGGGCGTGTCGCCTGCGTTCATGCTGCTGTCGTAGATTTCGGTGGGGAAGTTGGCCGCGTCGTAGGCGCGGAGGATTGCGCTGCTGGGGGCGGCTCCGCTGGTGTTCTGGAGGGGGTTGCCCTGGTCGATCATCCACACGATGCCATCGTTCGAGCCGTTCGAGGAGATGAACGGACTGGTGCCGCGCGTGCCCTGCTGCTGGTAGGCAGAGGTATCCGCATCCGGCGTCAGCGTTCCCGAGTATGCGAACTGGCGCACGCCTCCAGGAGCCGAGGAGGCGGTTGGAGTCACGCCCAGGTAGATATTGCCGTTGAAGTAGGCGGACGTGCCAAAGATCTCGTAGGAGGTTGCATTGGCGTAGTTGATGCCGGTGCTGTCCTGGCAACTGCTTTGGTAGGCGCCGCCGCTGGCCAATCCCTCGCCCCACACCTGTTCCTGGAGCGCGCCGGTATCGTTGTTCGACTCGTGCCCGAGGTTGGAACTGTCGACCAGGTACATGGTGCCGGTCTTGCCGCCCGCAATCAGGCGGGTGGTACCGGGGACCAGGATCAAGCCGCCGGCAGCAAGGTCGGCATCGTCGCAGTCCATGTACTGGTAGTCGTAGGGCGTGAAGTAGTCGATCGGCTGCATGGTGCCATTGGAGCCGGCCTGTGGGGTTGGGCCGAACTTCAGAATGGAGTCCGAGAAGGCGGTTTTTCCGTCCCACGGGCCGTTACCGGTCGTGATGTAGATGTTGCCGCTTTTATCCGCCACCGGACCGCCGCCGCCCATCCACACACCCCCCGCGCTGGCGTATTTGCCTTCGCCATCCAGATTGGGACTGGCGTTGAACACGCCCACCTGGTGCAGGCTTGAGGCCGAGTAGGCCAGAAGCCATCCGGTGGGACAACCCCCAAACCCGATGTAGACGTTGCCGTTGGCCAGCAGCAGCGCGGCACGCTGAACGCACGAGGTGGTCAGCGTCTCTTTTCCGTTCACGGCTTCCTTGTTGGTGGCCGTTACCGCTGCGGTGATGGTGACCGGGCCGCCGAACTTCTGCGCTCCGGTTGCAAAGTCGAGGGCATTCAGCCGGAAGCTTGTTGCTCCCGAACTGGATTTCTGCGCAGAGACTACGTACAGGGTTCCGGTGTTGGGATCGATTACGGGAGTCGATGTGACGCCCTGGTAGGGCTGGATCGGCCCGTCGGTCATAGGGGTGTCGCCGCTCTGGAGCAGAGATGTCTTCCAGAGCGGCGCGCCGCTGCCATAGCTGTCGGCGTCGAAGGCGTACACGCTGTCATGCTCGGTGGCAACATACACCACGTTGTGCGAGGCGCCGTTGATCGTCACGTTGGAAAGGATCAGCGGAGAGCCGTAGACGTATCCGTCAACGAGGTAGGAAAACAGCTTGCCGAAGGTAGCCGGCTTTACGTTTGCGGGGGTCAGCACCTGCTCGTTGGGATTGAGGCCGCTGCGGTTGTTATCCACGTGCCAGGTGGTGATGTTGGCGACGCCCGGCGCCGGAGCTGCTGTAACGGATGCCGTCACGCTCCCGGTCAGGCTGTTCAAGGTTGCCGTGATGGTGGTTGTGCCGCTGCCTGCCCCGGTTGCCAGGCCACTCGAGTTGATGGTCGCAACTGAGGTGTTGGAAGAACTCCAGGTCACCGAGGAGGTGACGTCCTGGGAGGACCCGTTGCTCATCTTCTCGGTGGCGGTGAACTGCTGGGTGGAGCCGACCTGAAAGCTTGCGCTCGCCGGCGTAACCGCGATGCCGCTGGCCGTGGCCGGCGCAGAAACCGTCAGCGCCGCAGTTCCGCTGACACCCTTCAGCGTTGCCGTGATGTTGGCGGAGCCGCTGGCCACGCCAGTAGCCAGCCCTGAAGCATTGATAGTTGCCACCGCCGAGTTGGAAGAGGCCCAGGTGACGGTGGAGGTCACATCGGCCTGCGAGTTGTCGCTGTAGGTCGCCGTCGCGGCGTACTGCTGGGTGGCGCCCGGCGCTACGGTCGCGGTGGCCGGCGACACAGCGATGGCTGTGATGGTCTTGGCTGCCGCCGTTACGGTGAGGGCGGTGGTGGCGGTTACGCCGTTCATTGTGGCGGTGATGTTGGTTTTGCCCGCGGAGACACCTGTTACCTCGCCGCTCGCGGTCACCGTCGCCACTGCGGTGTTGGAGGAGTTCCATGTGGCGCGCGCAGTGACGTCGGAAGTGCTTCCGTCGCTGAAGGTGCCGCTGACCTTGAGCTGTTCCGTCTCGTTGGTGGCAATTGTGGTTTTCGGCGCCGCAATGGCAAGAGACTTGAGGGTCGGATTGGACTGCGTGCCTGTTGAGGAGTTGGGATTACCGACATGGCTCGAACTACAGCCACTGCCGGCAAAAATGAGAAGGAAGGAAAAGGTCAGAAAGAGACACAACTTGAACCTTGACGGCTGCGCGTTCATCAGGAAGAGCCCCCGGGGAATGGAAGAATTGGGCTGCATAGGCGAACTCCGTCTCTTCTCCACTTGCGCGGAGAGTAGCCGATGCAGTTCTGTCGAGAGGAGCCAGGCTTCAAGCCTGCTGCACAAGGGCCTTGGCGGCCATCATGCAGGCGCTCGAAACAGGTGAGGAGGAATGTTGCACACGTAACCCAGACGACTTTCGAGAACCTCTCATTAGTCGATTAATGGAGGAAAAGCGCCCCCGGGTTGCCATTCCGGTTATTACTCTACGATGAAAATTCTGGGATGTCGGGGTTATCCCGTATGACACTGGTCAGGGACAGGCGGGCTGCGGCTCCAAGGGAACTACCGCTGGTCTAGCCGCGTACAATGAAAGGGAATGAAATTCAAGCTTTACGCGAAGCTCACAGCCATTTTGCTGCCGCTGGCGGCGATGCTGTGCCTTGCCAGTTTTGCCCCGGCGCAATCAGTCAAAGACCTTCCCGCCGCGCCCACTGACTATGTCAGCGATTTTGCCCATGTGCTCTCCCCTGAGGCCATCGAGCGGCTCGATTCGATCTGTTCGCAGCTCGACCACTCCGCGGCTAATGCGCAAATAGCGGTGGTGATCGTCAAGACGCTGGCCGGGGATGATCCGGCCGACTATGCCGATGAGCTCGAAGGCAAGTGGAAGATCGGCAAGAAGGGGTCGGACCGGGGCGTGCTGGTGCTGCTGGCGGTCGCGGACCACAAGTACCGTATAGAAGTGGGATATGGGCTGGAGGGGATTTTGCCCGATGGCAAGGTCGGCGACATCGGCCGCTCCATGCTGCCCTATCTCCGCTCCAACGACTACGACAGCGCGCTCACCCTGGCCGTGGGCCAGGTGGCACAGGTGATTGCCAGCGACGCCCACGTCACCCTCAACTTCAATGAGGCGGCGCCGCAGCCGCAGCAGCAGGTCCAGCGGCAGAGTTCAGGCGGCCTCGGACACCTGCTTCTGCTCATCCTGGTGCTGGTCTTCTTCGGCGGGTTCTCGCTGCTGCGCATGCTCTTTGGCTGGGGATTGTTCTTCGGGGGCTGGGGCGGCGGCGGGCCGTGGATAGGAGGCGGCGGATGGGGGGGCGGCTCCGGCGGCGGCTTTGGCGGCGGTGGCGGAGACGGATTTGGCGGATTTGGCGGCGGCAGCTTCGGCGGTGGCGGCGCCGGTGGAAGCTGGTGAAACGCAGCCTCTAGTTTCAATTTGGCAGGACTTGACTCATCGCTTGAGCAGTGATTCCGAAGGTTGGAGGAAGCACAAGAATTTATGCGCAAGGCATTGTGGATTGTTCTCGGAGTGTTCGGCGTTCTGGCGGCGGCAGCCCTGCTGATCTTTGGCAGCTATGTGAGCGCCAGGAACCAGATGGTGGCCAAGGACCAGGCGGTGAAGGCGGCGTGGTCGGAAGTGGACGTGCAGATGCAGCGCCGTGCCGATCTTATCCCCAACCTGGTGCAGACCGTGAAGGGCTTCACCAAGGAAGAGAGCACGGTCTTTGGCGATATTGCCAATGCCCGCGCCGGGATGCTCAACGCGCAGGGGACGCAGGCCAAGATCGCCGCCAACAACCGGCTGGACGGCGCCATCGGGCGCCTGCTGCTGCTCACCGAGAATTACCCGCAGCTCCGCTCCAGCGACCAGTTCATGCGCTTGCAGGATGAACTGGCGGGTACTGAGAATCGCATCAGCGTGGCCCGCAAGCGCTATAACGATGCGCTTCAGGACTACAACACGTTCGTACGCCAGTTCCCCAACAGCGTGTGGGCGGGCATCGCCGGCTTCCAGGTGAACAACAACTACTTCACGGCCAGCCCGGCCGCGCAGGCCGTGCCTCAGGTCAAGTTCTAGGGCCGGCAGTTCGCACACGAAAAAGGCCATTCCGCCGGTGCGGAATGGCCTTTGATGTTTTCCGTAGCGCGAGCTGAGCGCCAGCGGGCTATTTGTACGAGCCGACCGCAGAGGCTTCGTCGTCGTAAATGTCGAAAACGGTATAGAGCTTGGTGAGCTGCAACACATCCTTGACCTTCTTGGTCAGGTTGAGCAGCTTGAGGCCGGCGCCCTGGTTCTTGGCGGTGGTGTAGGCGCTCACCAATTCGCCCAGGCCCGAGCTATCGATGTAGTTGACCTCACCCAGATTGAGAAGAATGTTCTTCTGGCCTTTGCTGATCAGGTCGCGGATGGCATCGCGCAACTGCACGCTGCCCTCGCCCAGGGTGATGCGGCCGCTCAAATCCAGTACGGTAACCCCGTCCACTGCACGGGAAGCGATTGAAAGTGCCACGGAAACTCCTCCTTGTCGGTAATCAAGTTTATAGCACCTCGCGCACGCCCCGCCGGGAAGAAATTCGCCGGAAGGGGGGGCGAAGAACATCGGATATATGCCGCCCGGCTCTCTAGGTCTTCTCCTCCGCCGGAGCCAGGCGCTTCACCAGCGTTAGCTCCGTCCCCGGATGAAGCTGCTTGAAACGGACCTCGTCCATAAAGGAGCGGATGAGGAAGATGCCGCGCCCAGAGCCGCGCAGCAGATTCTCCGGCGCGAGCGGGTCGGGCAGCTCCTCGGGGTCCACTCCCTTACCTTGATCGGTGATGACGAATACCAGGGCCTCGCCGGTGTTCTCCATGCAGACGTCGATGAGCTTGGCGGGATTGTATTCGTTGCCATGGAGGACGGCATTGACGGTGGCTTCACGGACAGCCATGGCCACGTGAAAGCACTCATCCTCGTCCAGACCGGCTTGTGCGGCGAGCTTCTCCGCGGCCGCCTCCACGTCATGGACGCTGTCCATGGTGGACTTCAGCCGGAACCTTTGTTGTTGTCTGCTCGCTCCGTTCACCGGATCTGTATGCCGCCTTGCATGGGAAATCCGCGTTCCGAGGCCGGACGGGGAACAGCCGGCAAGGGACTGCGCATAGGAAGAGCCTTGCTGGAAGTTTCAAGTTCTGAGCGTACCTGTGTCAAGCAAAGCCGCCGGGCGAGATCG
>JAJZCY010000052.1 GCA_021828835.1 Acidobacteriota bacterium
TCAGCGGGTCCGGATAGACTGTCTGGATGGCCATTCAGGATCATTACCCCGAGAATCTCGCGCACTGCTACGGCTGCGGCCGGCTCAACGGCCAGGGCCACCATATTCGCACCGACTGGGATGGAGATGAGACCGTCTCCGTCTTCACGCCCGAACCCTGGCACATCGCTATTCCCGGTTTTGTCTACGGTGGGGTGATCGCCTCGCTGGTCGATTGCCACTCAACCGGCACCGCCGCAGCCGCGGCCTACCGCGCCGCCGGCCGCGAGCCCGGCAGCACGCCCGCGTTTCGTTTTGTGACCGGATCGCTGCGCGTGGACTATCTGAAGCCCACCCCGCTGGGCCCGCCACTCACCATCCGGGGCCGCGTGAAGCAGCTGAACGGGCGCAAGGTGGTAGTGGAGTCCACCGTGTACGCGGAAGGCGTCGCCACCGCCCGCGGCGAGGTGATCGCGATCCAGATGCCAGAGGAATTTGGAAAGAGCTAAGCGCAGCGGCTGCGAGGCCGCCATTGTGTGCGCGGAGGGCAGCCCATCATTCTGTCATCGGCTCGAGGTGTGCGGTGAAGTGGCGCAGGAAGGGAGCCTCGTAGGTAAGCTTCATGCCGCGAATCCGCTCACGGTTCTTCCACACTTCGAGGATGACTTCGACGAGATAGTCGATGTGGCTCTGGGTGTAGACGCGGCGCGGAATGGCCAGGCGCACCAGGTCCATCTGCGCTGCGCCGGCGAACATGAGCGTGCCGATCTCGACCGAACGCACGCCCCCCTCGAGGTAGAGTTCGCAGGCCAGCGCCACGCCCGGAAACTGCGCAGAAGGGATGTGGGGCAGGAAAGCGCGCGCATCGATGTAGATGGCGTGGCCGCCAGGAGGCTGCACGATGGGAACTCCCGCCGCCGCAATGTGATTGCCCAGATAGGCGGTGGAGGCGATGCGGTAGCGCAGGTAGTCCTCTTCCAATGCTTCCTGCAGGCCGACGGCGATGGCTTCCAGATCGCGCCCGGCAAGGCCGCCATAGGTCGGGTAGCCTTCTGTGAGGATGAGCAGATCCTTCTCCTGCTGGGCAAGATGCTCGTCGTTGGTGCACAGAAAGCCGCCGATATTGGCCATGCCGTCCTTCTTGGCTGACATGGTGCAGCCGTCCCCGTAGCGGAACATCTCCTGCGCGATCTCTTTGGGGCTTTTCGATGAATACCCCGGCTCCCGCAGCTTGATGAACCAGGCGTTTTCGGCGAATCGGCAGGCGTCAAAGTAGAGCGGAATGCCGTGCTGACGGCAGACGGCGCTGACCTGGCGCACGTTTTCCATGGAGACCGGCTGCCCACCGCCGGAGTTGTTGGTGACGGTGAGCATGACCAGCGGGATGCGCTCGCGGCCCACCCGCGCAATGAGCGCTTCCAGGGCGGCCACGTCCATGTTGCCCTTGAAGGGATGCTGGAGCGCGGGCTGCCGGCCCTCGGCGCAGAGCAGGTCGACGGCTTCGGCGCCGGTGAACTCGACATTGGCGCGAGTCGTGTCGAAGTGGGTGTTATTGGGCACCACGTCGCCTTTTTTGCAGGCCACGCCAAACAGGATGCGCTCGGCGGCACGCCCCTGGTGCGTGGGAATCACGTGCCTGTATCCAAAGATATCCTGCACAGAATTGCGGAAACGATCGAAGCTGCGGCTGCCCGCATAGCTCTCATCCCCCTCCATGATGCCGGCCCATTGATGGGTGGACATGGCGCCGGTGCCCGAGTCGGTGAGCAAGTCGATGAGCACATCGTCCGCCGGCAGCAGGAATACGTTGTGGTGGGCAGCTTTAAGCAACTCTTCGCGCTGGGAGCGCGTGGTCCAGCGAATCGGTTCCACGCTCTTGATGCGGAACGGCTCGATGACGGTCTTCACGAACTAGCCTCAGTTTCCCGAGCTTGCGCTGCGAACCAGCTTTCCATCGCCGGACCGGAACTTTTCAACCCAACAGCGGGCTCGCTCCAATGAACGAAGTAGTATAGAGCGCCCGGCGCCCCGAGCGCGAAGCCGAGAAGCCTCGAAAGACCGGAGCACCACCAGCACGCCGACCCCCGGAGAGACGATCAAGGGGTGCTGGTTTGTGCATCGAAGTCATCAGGGGCTGCCGCCGGGCAGACTTTTTGCTACTCTCCTCCAGGCTCGGACAGCTATCCTCAGCTCTGATCTTTCACGATGAAAAAGATCCTTATCGGCTTCCTCATCTTTTGTGCCATCCCTGCGCTGCCTCAGAGCAATAGCGGTGAACTGCGTCTGACGATAACCGATGCCGCCGGCCACGTAATCCGGAGCGCCCAGGTTCAGTTGGTGAGCGAAGCCAATCAATACGATCAGTCCTTCTCCACTGATGCGCAGGGCAGTCTGGACGCAAGACGCCTGCCTCCTGGCCTATATCAGGTCACAGTCCACGCCCCGTCGTTTGCTGCAACCACCGAAGCCATTGCCGTCCGATCCGCCCTTCCCGTACGCCGAACCATCCAGCTCAATCTTGCTTCTGTCCGTCAGTCGGTCACCGTCGATGCGACTCGCACGCTGATCGATCCCTACACCGCGGGATCGGTGCAGGAGATGGGCCTGCATGCCATCCAGAACCGGGTGACCTCATTGCCGGGGCGCTCCATCCAGGACCTGGTCAACTCGGAACCGGGATGGCTGTTCGAGGGCAATGCGGTGCTGCATCCGCGCGGATCGGAGTATCAGACGCAGTTCGTAGTCGACGGCATTCCGTTGACTGATAATCGTTCCCCCGGATTTGGCCTGTCCATCGAAGCCAACAACATCCAGTCGATGAGTGTCTACACTGCCGGCATTCCCGCCGAGTACGGACGCGAGATGGGCGGGGTGATCGTGGTGAATACGATCCAAAACGAGCGCCCGGGATTGCACGGCGATCTGTCATTGCTGGGTGGCAGCTATGCGACCGGAGGGATCGACGCGCAGGGCGAATACACCCGCGGAAAAAATACGCTTGGATTCAGCGGCGCAGGAAATAGGACGAGCCACTATCTGAATACCCCGACGCCTGAAAACTTTACCAATAACGGCACCACCGGAGACTTCTCGCTGAATTTTGAGCGGCAGTTCACACCGCGGGACCATCTCACGATGATTGCGCGCCATCAACTGGCGCGCTACGCGATCCCCAACGAGCTGGTGCAGCAGAATGGCGGGTATGTGCCTAACTCTGACAACACCAGCGGCTGCCCCACCAGCTCCGGCGGCTCAGCGCCGGCTGATTGCGTGTGGATTCCCGGTGGGCAGTTGCAGACCAGCGACAACTTCGAAACCATGGGGATCGTCTCCTACGAGCACATCTTTTCTGCGAACACCATGGGCGCGTTGAGAGGAATGGCGCGCGACAACGCACTCGATTTCTACTCCAACCCCGCCTCGTGGCCGGTGAACATCACGCAACACAACGGGTTCAAGGAGATCTACTTCAACGCCAGCGTCACCGCCAACCGCGGCCACCAGGAGTGGAAGGCAGGCATCCAGTCGGACAGCAAATTTCTAAAGGAGAATTTAGGCTACCTCATACCCGACTGCGGCAATTCTTCCGACCCGCAATGCCCCTTCAATGTAGGCGTGCTGGATGTGGCCGCAACCACATTTGCGTTCACCGGCAGCCGCCCGGACCTGGAGCAGGCGGCGTACATCGAAGATTCCGCCCAGTTCGGCAATTGGTCCATCGATGCAGGACTGCGCTGGGATCACTACCAGCTCATGGTGAACAAACATTCCCTCAGCCCGCGTGTGGCCCTCGCGCGCTTCTTCCCCTCGGCAGGCATCAAGGTGCACGCATCCTGGGACCATATCTTCCAGACGCCCTCGTTTGACAACATCATCCTGTCCAGTTCCCCGCAGGCGCAGGCACTCGACACCAGCATTCCGGTCGTGCTGCTTCCCGTAGAGCCCGCGCACGGCAACTATTATGAACTGGGCGCCGCGAAGGCCCTGTTCGGCAAGCTGCTGGTGGACGCGAACATGTACCGCCGCGATCTGGCCAACTTTGCCGATGACTCGCAGATCTTCAGTACCGGCATCAGTTTTCCTATTGCTTTCAGGAAAGCGGTCATCTATGGCGCGGAGGGCAAGCTCCAAGTGCAGCAGTGGGGACGGTTTTCCGGGTTCGCCAGCTACTCGTACATGGTGGGAAGCGTCTGGAATCCAGTCACCGGAGGGCTGTTCCTCGGGGGAGATGCGATCGACGCCACCCACCAGCTTACGGGCCATTTCCCCGATACCCAGGACCAGCGCAACACGCTCCGCGACCGCATTCGCTACCAAGTCACGCCGCGCGTGTGGTTGGCGCTGGGCAGCGAGTACAACAGCGGACTGCCTTTTGAAGCCAATCAGACCGTGCCGCAGGATGTTTCCGAATACGGCCAGCCGGTGGTGAATCACCTCAACTTCCATCGCGGCCGGATTCTTCCCTACTTTACTCAGAACGCTTCCATGAGCGCGGAACTTTACCGGCGAGAGAAGACCTCGGTCCGTTTGCAGGCTGATGGCCAGGACCTGAGCAACGCCATGGAAGTCCTCGATTTCGGGGGCTTGTTCTCCGGCAATGCGATTGGCCCGGGCCGAACCTTCATGCTGCGGCTGATAACCAGCTTCTGAGCTTCTGCCCACTGCGTCAGGAAACCGGCGCAGGAGCACAGCGGCTGGCGACACGTTGTACCGGTCGCGCATCTAAGCGCCAAGAGGCGGGGAGGGTCTCTGCCCGATTCCTTTGGCAGCCAGTGAAGGTGAGAATGAGTAAAAGCAAGGAAGTGGTGTCGAGCGCCATCCCTGCGAGTGTAGAGCCCGTTCGTATCGCGGTGATCGGCTGCGGCTATGTAGGATTGGTCGCGGCTGTGTGTTTTGCGGAGATCGGTCATTCAGTGATCTGCATCGACAGCGATGCGGAAAAGATTGAATGCCTGCAACAGGGTCGCATTCCGATTCACGAACCTTGGCTGGAAGAGTTGCTCCGCAGCCAGAACCCAACTTCCCTGCGCTTCTCCACTTCGCTTGCCGACGCGGTTCGCGCGTCGCAGGTGGTCTTCATCGCGGTGGGCACCCCGCCCCTGGAGAGCGGCGATGCAGACCTCTCCTACGTGGAGGCAGTGGCCGTCGAGATCGCCCGCTCTATCGACAGCTATAAGGTGGTGGTTGAAAAGAGCACCGTGCCGGTCTACACCAGCGACTGGATCGCACGGGTGCTGCGGCGCAATGGCGTGAGGCCAGGCGAAGCAGACATCGTGTCGAATCCCGAATTTCTGCGCGAAGGCACCGCCGTTACCGACTTCCTTTACCCAGACCGCATCATCATCGGGACGTGTAGCGATCGCGCCTTCCGCATCATGGAACGCATCTATCGGCCGCTCATCGACGGCAGCTACTCACGACGTCCGAGCGCCGTCACGCTTTTCTCGAACGAAACCCGCCAGGCAACTCTGCTGCGCACCAGCGCAAAGAGCGCGGAGCTGATCAAGCATGCCTCCAATGCATTCCTGGCAATGAAGATCAGCTTCATCAACTCCGTGGCAAATTTGTGCGAGCAAGTCAACGCCAACGTGGAAGAGGTGGCGCGCGGCATCGGGTTGGATCGCCGCATCGGGTCGCAGTTTCTGCGCCCTGGCCTGGGCTACGGAGGCTCCTGCTTTCCCAAAGACATCAAGGCGTTCTACTCCATCGGCGAACAAATGGGGGCCGAACTCACGCTCCTGCGCGAAGTGGAGCGGATCAATGAGCGTCAGCGGGATCACTTTCTGCGCAAAGTTCGATCCACGCTGTGGAACCTGCGCGGGAAGCATCTTGCCGTGCTGGGCCTGGCGTTCAAAGGCGGCACCGACGACATCCGCGAATCGCCAGCGCTTTCTCTGGTGAAGAGTCTGATCGGGGAAGGAGCCACCATCACGGCCTTCGATCCCGCCGCAATGGCAAATGCGCGGCGCGCCATCGTCTCTCCGCGCCTCGAACTTGCAGAATCGGCGCTCCAGGCCATGGACGGCGCCGATGCGCTGCTGATCCTCACGGATTGGCCGGAATTCGCCTCTCTGGACCTCAGCGAGGTAAAAGCGCGGCTTGCCCAGCCGATCGTCTTCGATGGGCGCAATCTCTATCACCCGGCCGTGATGGCGGAGCGCGGCTTCACGTACGTCTCAATCGGTCGCGCGGCGGTCGAGGCTGCCACTGAACCTTCGGAGTTGCACAGCGCCGCGACGCCTTACCGCGTGGCCTGAGCGCCTTCCAGCCGGCTTGACCCTGCTGCGCATTTGCGCGCCAACAACGCCTAGGGAAATTCCCAGGGCGGGTGCAGTGAGTCCGACGGCTCATACAACCCGCCCTGTTCTCATCTCTTCTAAACCGTTTGTGCTGCACCGGTTGTCCGTTCCGGCCGGGTAGCGCGCGCTCAGTTTTTCTTCACTCTTCCACGCAACCGATCTAGGCACTACCAGGACGCAATCCATGCTCGAAGCACTCGTGCTTTGGAACGAACCTAATAATCTTTCGCATTGGAACTTCCACCTTGATCCGGAATGGAAGCGGTTCAGCGAGATGGTCAAGCTGGCCTCAGCCGCAATTCGCAAAGTCAATCCCCAGATTCCGGTCGTGCTGGGCGGCATCTCCGCATGCGATTGCGACTTTCTGCGACTGATGCGCTCCTATGGGGTGATGGATTCAGTGGATGCCGTCGGCGTGCACGGTTTCCCCCTCGATTGGAATCACTGGCAGATCCGAGAGTGGCCCGATCGCATCCGCGAGGCGGCGGAAGTAAGCGGCAAACCGGTATGGGTGACGGAAGCCGGCGCATCTTCCTTCGGTGCCGAAGAGGTACAGCTCTTCGGACTCGAGCAGACGCTGGAGTTGACCCGCAATCTGCCGGAGCGCTTCCACTGGTACAGCCTCTATGATCTGCCCCCGGCATGGCCTGCGGAGACACGGCACAAGGAAGCCGAGGGCTCGTCTTACTACCGCCATTACTACCTTGGCCTGCTCACCAGCGAAGGCCGCCCTAAGCTCGCGGCCGCCAAATTCCCCACCGACGGTAGCGTGGGCCTGTGTCAGTGGTTCCATTTTGAAGATCACCGCCTGGACGGCGCGGTGGCATGGATGAAGCAACATGGGGTGCAGTATTTGCGCACCGGGCTGAGCTGGGCGGACTCCTTCCGCCCCAATGCGGTGGAGTGGTTCGATCGGCAAATGGCTGCGCTTGAGCCCTTCCGGGTTGCGCTGACGCTTTGCTTCACCCCTGCACACCTGGGCGTGGAAGAACACCACACCAGCCCGCCCCGCGATCTGCAACAGTTTGCCGACTTTGCCGCTTGGGCGGCCGAACGTTACGGCTCACATCTCACAACCAACGGTCTTCCGCGCTTCGTGGAAAAGGAAGTGGCCACCTTATGAGAAAGCAGATTCTGATTACCGGAGGCGCCGGCTTCGTCGGCTCGCATTTGGCCGACCAGCTATTGCATGCAGGCCACGCGGTGCGCGTGCTTGACAACCTGACCCCGCAGGTTCACGGCGGGCACGCGCCGGATTATCTCTCGCGCGATGTCGAATTGATGATCGGCGATGTCTGCGATCTCATGACGGTGCGCCGCGCTTTGAACCGTGTGGATGTGGTGTTTCATCTGGCAGCCGCGGTGGGCGTGGGCCAGTCGATGTACGAGATCAGCCGCTACATGAGCACCAACACTCAGGGCACCGCCGAGTTGCTGCAAGCAATGCTGGACATGAAGCAGGCGCCGGAAAAGCTGATCGTTGCCTCCTCCATGTCGATCTATGGCGAGGGCTGCTACGTATGTTCGCAG
Organism: Acidobacteriota bacterium; assembly: GCA_021828835.1. GTDB lineage: Bacteria > Acidobacteriota > Terriglobia > Terriglobales > Acidobacteriaceae > Telmatobacter. The sequence continues at coordinate 7,809 of JAJZCY010000052.1, forward strand.
TGCGCGCGCCATGCCGCGCCGTCAACGCGCGCGCTCCAGCAGTTGAAAACCGGGCAATGGGAACTGCGCTGCAAGTTTTGCGGCGGCATCCTCAGACCCACCCCCACCGACGAGGAAAAGCCGTCCGAGACGACCTCGGTTTACGCGCTCTCCAAGCGGGACCAGGAGCAGCTTTGCCTGATCTATGGCCGCACCTACGGAATTCCGGTGACGGCGCTGCGGTTCTTCAACATCTACGGCACGCGCCAGGCGCTCTCTAACCCGTACACCGGCGTAGCGGCGATTTTTGCTTCCCGGCTGATCAACAATCAGCCCCCGCTGGTCTTTGAAGACGGGCGGCAGATGCGCGATTTTGTGAGTGTCTACGACATCGTACGCGCCAACATGCTGGCAATGGAGCGCCGCCAGTCCGATGGCGAGGTGATTAATGTCGGGAGTGGCAAACCCATCAGTATCCTCCGCGTGGCTGAGATCCTCGCCCGGTCGCTGGGTAAATCCATCGAACCTGTGGTGACCCGCAAATACCGCGCAGGCGATATCCGCCACTGTTACGCCGACCTGACCAAAGCGCGCGCGCTGCTGGGTTACGAACCCCAGGTAACGCACGATGAAGGCTTCAGCGAACTGGCTGAATGGCTGGTCGGACAGGAGGCCGAGGACAAGGCAGAGACGATGCTCAGCGAACTGAGCGCGTACGGGCTGACGGCGTAGTCGATCGCGCCACAGCAGCGAAGAAGGGAGCACGACCTCAAATGAAAGTGGACACCGCGCGTACGGCTGTCATCACCGGCGGCGCAGGTTTCATAGGCTCCAATCTGGCCGAGCGCCTGCTGGCGACTGCCGGAGTCAAGGTTAGAATTTTCGACAATCTTTCCCGCGCCGGCGTCGTCCGCAACCTGGACTGGCTGCGCAGCAAGGCAGGCGACAACAACCTCGAAGTCATCGAAGGCGACGTGCGCGATGCGCAGGCTGTCAAGAAAGCGATCGCCGATGCCACGGAGGTGTACCATTTCGCCGCGCAGGTTGCGGTCACCACATCGGTCGAGGATCCGGCTGGCGACTTCCAGGTGAACGCCCAGGGCACTCTCAATGTGCTGGAAGCGGCGCGTCTTTCCGGCCGTAAGCCCTTCCTGCTGTTCACCTCGACAAATAAGGTCTATGGCGCCCTGGAGCGGCTGGAGGTGGTTACGACCGGCGCGCAATATCGAGTGCGCGAACAGTCGTTCCGCGGGGTCACAGAAGACGAACCGCTCGATTTCCACTCGCCCTACGGCTGCTCGAAGGGAACGGCCGATCAGTACGTGCGCGACTACGCGCGCATCTACGGACTGCCAACCGTTGTGTTCCGCATGTCCTGCATCGCCGGCCCACGCCAGTTCGGAACCGAAGATCAGGGCTGGGTGGCGCATTTCCTCTATTCCGTCCTGGCCGGCAAGCGCATCGCGATCTACGGCGACGGCTTTCAGGTGCGCGATATTCTGCACGTGCACGACCTCATTGACGCCATGCTGCTGGCGCGCAAGCACCTTCGCACGACCCGCGGCCAGATCTACAACATCGGCGGGGGCATGGACCGCGCCGTCTCCATCCTGGAGATGCTGCGGGCCATTGAAAAGCGTACAGGCAAGAAACCCCTCTTGGAGAACCGTGCTGTTCGCCCCGGCGACCAGCCGCTCTACATCTCCAATACCGCCAAGATGGAGCACGACACCGGTTGGAGCGCCCGGCGCAGCGTCGCCGATATCCTCACGGATATTCATGCCTTCTGGCGACAGATCCAATCCGACTCAGAGACTCGCTACGAAGGAAATACTTCCCAGGCAGCCGCTCTCGGGGTGGTCGCATGAAATTTGCTCTTGTCAATCCACGGTGGACTTTCGAGGGCAGTACCTATTTCGGCTGCCCAGAGCCACATTTCCCGATTGAGCTGCTTTGCGCCGAGCAGATGCTGCACAAGGCCGGTCACGAGGTGCTGCTCGTGGACGCCCACATGGAAGCGCTCACACCCGCCGAGGTGAAGACGCGCCTGGCGGGGTTCGGAGAGGATTTTCTCGTGGTGCCCACCGCGCCCTCTTACCTCTTCTGGCGGTGTCCACAGCCGGAACTGCGTGTCCCGCGGCTGTGGATCTCTGCTCTCGAGCGCAAATCCGTGAAGGTACTCATCGGCCCGCATGGTTCCGCAACGCCGCGTGCGGCTTTGCAGAAGACCGGCGCCGATGTCGTTCTTCGCGGTGAACCTGACCAGACGCTTCCGCTGCTCCCACTCCTGCCCTGGGAAACAATTTCAGGCTGCGCATGGCGCAGTGCCGATGGTGCGCTCCACCTGGGTCAGGGCCTCGGCGTCACTGATATGTGCGCCATCGACGCCCTCGACTACTCTCGCTACCCGGTCGAATTGCACACCCACAAGCATCACGTATTTCCCGGTCACGGGGCCGACCACATCCGTCTCGGCGCTGAGGTTGAGTTCGCGCGGGGATGCCCCTACTCCTGCACCTTCTGCAACAAGACTCTCTTCCGCAACAAATTCCGTGAACGTGACGTTAGTGCCGTGCTGGAAGAAATCGACGAGCTGATCGCCCGCGGCGTGGGTTACGTCTACTTCATCGATGAGATATTTGGAGTCGGAAAACAAGTGCGGACTCTGCTGGAAGAGATCGCGCAACGTCCCATATCCATCGGCTTCCAGTCGCGCATCGACCTGTGGAACGAAGAGAGCCTTGATCTGCTGGGACGCGCGCATTGCATCTCCTTTGAATGTGGAGTCGAGTCCGTCACCGAAGCCGGCCGCGAGGAGATGAACAAGAACTGCCGGGTCGGCACCGAGCGCATTGCCGAACTCCTGATTCACGCGCGGCGTCACATCCCCTGGGTGCAGGCAAACCTCATCAAGACCGATCACGACGATGCAGCGCTGGTCGCACAGTTTCAGTCTCGCCTCAAGGCGGCGGACGTCTGGGTGAGCGAGCCGGTCCCCATGTTTCCTTTCCCGGGAAGCCCGCAGTACGTGGAGACCTTTGGCGCGCAGCCCGACGAGACCGCCTGGGAGCGGGCGCATTCCTTCTATCTGGGCCTATTCGCTGCGCGAGGTTACAGCGATATCCAGGAGCAGCATCCGCTGCCGCTCCAGCAACTCGAACAGGGGGCAGGCACATGCGCGTACTGATGACCACTGACACCGTCGGCGGAGTATGGACCTTCACTGCGGAGCTGTCGCGCGAGCTTTTGGCGAGCGGCTGCGCGGTGGCCCTGGTGAGCCTCGGCCGCATTCCCACATCGTCCCAACTGGACTGGGTGGCTGCGCAGGTCAGTCGCTGGGGATCGAAGTTTCGCTTTGCGGCCTGCGATGCCCCGTTGGAATGGATGCAGGACAACTGGGGCGCCATGAGCGAGGCTGAGCCTCTCCTGAAGCGCATCGTGCGGGAGTTCTGCCCGGACATCCTCCTTAGCAGCCAATTCTGCCTGGGTGCGCTCAAGGGGACCATGCCGCGCATCGTCGTCGCACATAGCGATGTGCTTAGCTGGGCCAAAGCCTGCCGCAGTGGATCCCTGCCGTCCTCGGACTGGCTGGATCGATACAACCGGTTGGTCCAGGATGGATTACGCGAGGCCGATGCCGTAGTTGCTCCCACACGATGGATGCTGGATGCGCTCGCGGCAAACTACCAGCTGCCTGAGGAAACATACGTCATCCCAAATGGCCGCACGATCGACTCGCCGTCACGAATCCCCTCGTGCTACATGCAGGCCATTACTGCCGGCCGCCTCTGGGACGAAGGCAAGAACCTGAAGATGCTCAGCGACGTCAAATCGCCCATCCCGATCCTGGTCGCGGGCGAAACCGAACACGAGATGTCGTACATGGAAGAGAGCTGCGGACAGGCACGGCTGCTGGGCCGGCTCACCGAGGAAGAGTTGCTGGAGGTAATGCGGCAGAGCGCCGTTTATATCTGCACCTCCAGCTATGAGCCATTCGGACTGGCCCCGCTGGAAGCTGCGCTTTGCGGCTGTGCGGTAGTGGCCAACGACATTCCCTCTCTTCGCGAAGTGTGGAGCGACGCCGCGCTCTACTTCAAAGATTCAGCTTCCCTTTCTTCTCTACTGGCTGCGCTGGCAGCGGATGGAGGCTTGCTGGCGCGAGCCCGGGCGCGCTCCCGTCGCAGAGCCCAGCAGTTCACCGCCCGTAAGATGGCAAAGAGCTATCTCCACCTTCTCCTCTCCGTTTCGCAGCCTGTCCTTGCGGAGCACTCTGTCGCATAAAGATCGCCACTATGACCGGTAAGTTCCGCATCGCCTACTTTGCCCATGCCGTGCGCTCCGACTGGAACAACGGCAACGCTCATTTTCTGCGCGGACTGCTGCGCGCCCTGGGTGAATGCGGCCATGACGTTACTGTCTTCGAGCCTGCCGAGGAATGGTCCATCTGCAACCTGCGTGAAGAAACCCTGGGCGATCGATCTCTGCGGGCCTTTTCTGACGCTTATCCCGATCTGCATGTATATCCGTATGATCGCGAGAACCAGGACGCCTTCAGCAAGCTGGAGCGCTGGCAGCACCTGTTGCGCGATACCGACATCGTCATTCTGCACGAGTGGAACCCGCCGCAATTGGCGCAGCACCTGCTCGCGCTCCGCGACCAGCTGGGCTTCCGGCTGCTCTTCCACGATACTCATCATCGCGCGTCTTCTACGCCGGAACAGATTCGCCTGCTCGGCGTGGACCGGATGGATGGCGTGATCGCATTCGGAGAAGCGCTGCGCAAAATCTACCGCATCGGCTTCAATATCCCGCACACCTGGACCCTGCATGAAGCCGCCGACACCACCGTCTTCCGGCCGCTGAAGGCTCCCGCGAAATCGATCGATGTGGTGTGGATCGGCAACTGGGGCGACGACGAGCGCTCGGCGGAGATCTGCAAGTATCTGTTGCGCCCCAGCGCTGAGATGCCAGAATACCATTTCAAAGTCTTCGGGGTGCGTTACCCGCAGCAGGCGCTGGCGGCGCTTGAATATGCCCGTACCCACTACGGCGGCTATCTTCCCAATCTGGACGGCCCGGCAACCTTCGCGCAGTCGCGAGTTACCGTTCACATTCCGCGTCAGCAATATGTGCGGGCGATGGCGGGGATTCCGACGATCCGCGTCTTTGAAGCTCTTGCCTGCGGCATCCCCCTGGTGAGCGCGCCATGGATCGACAGCGAACAACTCTTCCGCCCCGGCGATTTCCGCGTCGTCCACAGCACCAGCGAGATGGTCGCAGCATTGCGCACCTTGCTCACCGACAGCAAGGCGGCGGAACAGCAGGCCGCCCGCGGTCTCGAAACAGTTCTGGCGCGTCACACCTGCCGGCATCGCGCCGAGCAGCTTACGGGCATTTGCGAGGAGGTCCTCCGTTGAACCTGTTTGTCTTTGGTTCGAGCATCACGTCGTCCTACTGGAATGGCGCCGCCACCTACTACCGCGGATGCTATAAGTATCTGGCGCACATGGGCCATCGGATTGTATTCGCCGAGCCCGATGCCTATGGGCGCCAGCAACATCGGGACCAGGGCGACTTCTCCTACGTGGAGTCGGTCGTCTACCGTCCGGCCACCGACATCGATGCGATGTTGCGCCGGGCCGCCATGGCCGACGTTGTCATCAAGCACAGCGGCATCGGGGTGGATGACGAACTGCTGGAGCAGCGTGTGCTGGAGTGCCTTACCCGCAGCGTGGTGATCTTCTGGGATGTCGATGCGCCCGCCACCATCGCGCGGCTGCACGAAAACCCCGGCGACGCGTTTCATCGCGCCATTCCGCGCTATGACGCCATCTTTACCTACGGCGGCGGTCCAGAGATTCGCAATGCCTACCTTGGCCTTGGCGCCCGGAGCTACTCCAGCATCTACAACGGCCTCGATCCGGAAACTCATTTTCCAGTTCCGCCCGACGCCGAGCTGAGCTGTGATCTGGCCTTCATCGGTAACCGCCTGCCCGATCGGGAAGCGCGCGTGAATGAGCTGTTCTTGCAGGCCGCCGGATTGGCGCCGGAAAAGCGCTTCCTCTTGGGAGGAGAAGGATGGGGCGACAAGCGGCTGCCGGACAATGTGCGCTGGATCGGGCATGTTCCTACCGCCGACCACAATCGCATCAACTGCTCGGCGGGCATGGTGCTCAACATTAACCGCGCTTCCATGGCCAATTGCGGCTTTTCCCCACCTACCCGGGTATTTGAAGCCGCCGGCGCAGGGGCATGCCTGCTCTGCGACGAGTGGCCGGGAATCGACAGCTTCTTCGAGCCGGAAAAGGAAATCCTGGTGGCGCGCACCGCCCAGGAAATCGTAGAGACTCTGCGCCGGCATTCTCCCCAGGACCGACACCGCATCGGCACTGCGCTGCGCGATCGCGCGCTCCGCCATCATAGCTACGCGCGCCGCGCTGAGACGGCCGACGCCGCCTTCCGGGATTGTCTGCGTCGCCGGCAGACTCCGGTGCGCGTCGCGCAACCTGCCGCAGGCGTCCTTCCCGGAGAGCACGTATGAAGATTGTCATCTTTGGACTGGCCATCACTTCCTCATGGGGCAACGGACACGGCACAACCTACCGCTCGCTGTGCAAGGCACTCGCGCGGCGCGGGCACCGCATCGAATTCGTCGAGAAGGACCTGGAGTGGTATCGGAATAATAGGGATCTTCCCAATCCGGATTTCTGTACAGTTCATATGTACGACGACTGGGCAGCAAGCAGGCGCAGTTTTCTGCGGCTGACAAAGGATGCCGACGTGGTCGTCATCGGCTCCTATTTCCCCGACGCGATTGCCGCCACCGATGAACTGGTGCATGCCGGCCGCGGACCCCTGGTCTTCTACGATATCGACACGCCCATCACCATCGAGCGGCTGCGCGCCGAAGGAAAAACGTCCTACCTTGAGGCCGCGCAGATCCCGCATTTCGCCGCCTATCTCAGCTTCACCGGCGGCCCAATCCTGCACGAGCTGGAAGAGAGGTTTGGCGCACGGTGCGCATTGCCGTTCTACTGCTCTGTTGATCCCGAGCTGTACCGGCCCACCCACAAGCGCGAAGCGTTCCGCTGCGATTTGAGCTACCTGGGAACCTACGCCAGCGACCGCCAGCCCAAGCTGATGCAACTCCTCAATCAGCCGGCAACCATGCTGCCGCAATCGCGATTCATCGTTGCCGGAGCACAGTACCCCAAGGCTGAAGCTTGGGCTCCGAACGTGGAGCGCATCGTTCACCTTTCCCCGCCAGAGCATCCGGCGTTCTATTGTTCTTCGCGCTTTACACTCAATCTCACACGCGACAGCATGGTCGCGGCTGGGTATTCTCCTTCGGTGCGATTGTTTGAAGCCTCGGCCTGCGGCGCGACGATTCTTTCTGATCCGTGGAGCGGCCTGGAACAATTCCTCACCCCTGGCCGCGAGATGCTTCTGCCCAAGGATGCCTATGAGGTCGCCGAGATCCTGCGCAAGTTTCCGGACGAAGAACGGGTGCGCATCGGCTTGAATGCCCGCGAGCGCGTTCTGGAGCAGCACACCGCCTCGCATCGCGCCCTGGAATTTGAAGAGATGCTCGAGCGCTGCTGCTCTGGAACTCGGCCCCAGCCATCCGGCGATGATGAGGAGATGCAACTTCGGTCGAATAGGCCCTCGCCAAGCGGCCGTTCTGCACGCTCGTCCAGTCCTGTGCAGGTTCAGTAAAAGCGCCGCAGGACTTCTCCATCGCCAGCATCATCCCCGCGCGGGATAAACGCAGCGTGGGCCATCGGGCGGGTCGCTGAGCTCTGTCCACCGGCAGAGGTAGACTTCGTCCTCAGGCTGTGACTCAATCCGGAACCCTGAAGATCGCAGCATGGCTTCAGCGCAGGCGCGGTTTGGCACCCACCAGTTGGTTTCATCGTGCGCGTACTTGTGCTCGACAAAGGACATCTTTGGATAGCCCGGCTCTTCAAAGTGATCCTTGTCGAGAAAGTCGTAATCCTCGCTCACGGGTGCGACTGTCCGGCTGCCGCGCTGCATGCTTTGGAAAAGCAGCAGATCGCGGGCCACGTGCTCATGGATCAGGTCCAGCGCGAGCAGCGGGTGACGCAAGTGGTACAGGACGCCCATGAAGATCACCACATCGAATCTTTCTGCCAGGGCGCCGATCTCCCACACGGTCATTTTTCGAAACTCAACTTCAGCACCCAGTACGCCGGCCGCAAAACGGGCCTGTGCCAGGTAATGCTCATCGCTGTCGATGCCTACAACGCGCTCGGCCCCGCGGCGCTTCATCTCAAACGAATAGAAGCCGGCGTTGCAGCCGATATCGAGCACGCTCTTGCCGCTCAGATCCGTGGGCAGGGCTTGGGCAAAACGTTCATACTTCACCTGCGGGTAGTCGCCCAGAAAGTGCTGCGGCGCGGTCTGCACACCGCCCAAACGAAGATTGTGAAACCACGGTCCGAGCGCGGAAATGCGCTCTTCAAGATCGGCAATCCGATCTTCAGCGGGAGACGATGTCGATAGCATTGGCGTGTTCATCCTGCGCGATGCGCGGTTGGCTCGAGAGGGCGGGATTGTCGCCCTGGAGCAGGCGAATGGCTTCGCGGTATCCGTGTAACGTGCCTACGTCCACGTAGCCGCGACCGGCGCGCACGGCGACTGCCGACCCGCCGCGGGCAATCCATGCGTTGATGAGAGTTCCGAAATATTCATCGCCACGCTCCGGCGCGCGCCACAAATCGTACAGACTGTGAAAAACATGCCCGGGCATCTTGATGGCGCCCCAGATCCAGTTGCTCCGCGCGTTCTTGCTCTTTACCTGGATTTCCTGCACCGCACCCGATTCGTCCGTAACAACTGCGTCGAAAAACTCCGGCCGTTCGACCGGAAAGAGCAGAAGCGAGAGCGCGTCATCGGGCAGGTGCCGCAGGGCGTCCTCTGGAAACCAGATGGTATCGGGCAGCCCGATGGCCACCGGCTCGTCGGCATGAATCAAAGGCCGGGCCCGGAAGACCGCATCGCAGAGGCCGCCGGGGTGAGGCTGCACGGCGTAGACGATATCGGCACCCCAAGCGCGCGATCCGTAGTAGTGCAGAATATCGCCTTTGCCGGGCGAGATAATCATGCACAGCTTGTCGGCGCCGCCGCGAATCAAGCGTTCGAGGAGATACTCGCTGACGGCGCGCGGACGCTCTTCGCCCCCTTCCACGCGACTGCCTACCGGCAGCAGCTCCTTGGAGAAGGCGAGCGGCTGAATGCGATTGCCAGCTCCTGCGGCTGGAACAATGCCCCACATGGATCTGTGCCTCCGTTGTTTCAAGATGCAAGTGCGGTTGCGGTTGTTCCACGCGCGATCTCATCGCATGCCGACTCAAGCTGTCGGGCGCGGTGCGCGGCGGTATGGTCGGCGAGGACCCGGGCCCGGCCCGCTTCGGCAATGGCGCGCAACTCTGTGTCAGAGAGCGAAAGCGCATCCGTCACGTCGGAAGCGCTTTGCACGTACAGAATCTCTCTGCCAGGGGTAAAGAAGCAGTCCAGCCCCTCCCAGGTGTCGCTGAGCAACGGCGCTCCGCAAGCCGCCGCTTCAAACAGCCTCCCGGAAGGGCAGTAACCCAATTCCGCCATTACCCCCCGGGTCACGTTGAGTGTGGCGCGCGAGGAGCAGAAGAACGCCGGGTGCAGAGCCGGCTCCAGGTGCGGAATGAAGTGGATATTCGGCTGCCATGGAAAATCCTGCGGGAATTGCGCGCCGGCAAGTTGGAACTGGGCCGCTGTCATCCGCCTGGCCGGTTCTACAAAAAGCTCTTCCAGCTTTCGTTGCCGGTCAGCAGCATAGGTTCCCAGATAGGAGAGCGATCCGCGGAAGCGCTCGATCGCCGGGGCCGGGAGGTGCGCCTCTGGGTCCACGAACCCGTACAGCGGCGCAACATTGCGGGCTCCCAGATGGGTGCGCAGCGCCTTCAGAGCTTTACCGCCGGTGAAGCTCAACACCAGGTCAAAGCCGCTCAGATCGAAGGGGGGCAGATAGGCCGGCCGCTTCCCCGTCTGTAAGCCCTGCAAAGTCACCGGAGTGTCTAGGTCATAGAAGGCCTTGACGCTCGCGCGCGAGTCCAGAATCATACGCGCGGCGTCGGCTCCATCCGGACAGAAGCTGGTAAAGAGCGCGAGATCAGCTTCGTTCAGGTCGCGGCGTGCGCAACCGGCAATCTCTTGGAGCGAGTCGTAGAGACACAGAGAAAGCCCCGCCGGAGCGGCCCATCCATCGCGGGTAGAGGCATAGTAAGGCACATCTCGTTCGTAAAACGAGATGGTGTGCCCCCGCCGCGTCAGCGCACGCACCAGGCCGCGCCAGAGCGTGGCATGCCCATTGCCCCACGATGAGGAGATGGACAGGCCAAAGATTACGACGTGCATGCACTGCTCCGTGGGATCGCGGATGTGTATCGGGAGCCGTCGGCAGAGACGGTCCCCGGCCCCGCCATGCGAGGAGGAGCCGGGGAGAAGATGAGCCGATGGTGTTGGGCGAGAGACCCCGCCCGCACTATGCGGCGCGATGCTTGCTGTGTGAGCCAGACTTGCTGCCGCTCTCTGAGCGGTGTTCCGTCCCCTTCTCGCTCTCCGGGTGTATCAGCTTGTTGAAGTTGCTCTGCGCGCCTTCGGCGGTCTGCTCCTGGTAGAGCAGTTCCAGGTTGTTCTCGTCGAACTTCTGGAAGAACTCGTCCCAGGAGATCTCTTTCAGGTTCTTGTCATTGCGGTTGGGCGCGTTGGGGAACTCGAAGCGCAGAATCCCGGTTTCCCCATTGCGTTCTGTTCCGGAGACTTCGACGGGGACAGCCTTGCGCGCCTCCGCCCATTTGCGGATCTCTTCATGATTGCGGGTGGTTTTGGAAGACGCCATGCGGTTCCCCTCCTGCTGGTCAAGAAGATTCAGCCGGGAAGGGACAGGTTGTCTCTGCGCGTTTGGCCCCTGGCTTTGGGGGAATGGCAGCCGCATCGTGGCAAAGACTGAGCAGCCCACGATATCGGCGGTCAAAACTAGGGCCTGTTCACACTACCCGAACGGATGGCGTTGCGCGGGAAAATTGCCTCAGACGAGGCGGAGGACGAAGGCTCTGGTGGTTCCAAGGCGAG
>JAJZCY010000053.1 GCA_021828835.1 Acidobacteriota bacterium
CCGATCTTGGGTGCTGGCCAACGGCGGCGTGGTGGCCTGCAACACCTTCACCAAGATGTATCTCTGCGCCATGGGGCAGTACGACTACGACGCCGTGCCCGCCATTCCGCCGGAGATCGTTCTCTTCCCCAACTGGTTCTACTTCAACATCTACGAGATCTCCTCGTGGTCGCGCTCCATCCTGGTTCCGCTGGCCATCATCTACGCCAAGAAGCCGTTCAAGAAGATTCCCGCCGAGCAGGGTATTGACGAGCTCTTCGTGGGCGGTCGCGCCAACTCCAGCCTGCGCCTGCACATGGACCGCAAGAACAAGGTGTCGTGGCGCAACTTCTTCCTGGTCATGGACAGGGTTACGCACTGGTTTGAAGCCGTGCATATCCGTCCGCTGCGCCGCCTGGCCATCCGCAGAGCCGAAAAGTGGATGCTGGAGCGCCTGGAGATGACCGATGGCCTGGGCGCCATCTATCCGGCCATGATGAACGCCATCATCGCGCTGCGCTGCCTGGGCTACTCGGAAGACGATCCCCAGGTTATCCGTGCACGCGACGAGTTCGAGAAGCTGGGCATCGAGCAAGCGCACACACAGGAGATTCCCTACCCCACCTTCCGCATGCAGCCCTGCGTCTCCCCCGTGTGGGACACGGCGCAGGCCATGTTTGCCCTGGGCGAAGCCGGGATTTCGCGTGACGATCCGCGCATGGTGAAGGCCGCAGACTGGATTCTGTCCAAGGAAGTCCGTCACAAGGGCGACTGGGCCGTGAAGGTGCCTAACACTGAGCCGGGCGGCTGGTACTTCGAGTTCGCCAACGAGTTCTACCCCGACACCGATGACACGGCGCAGGTGCTGCTCGCATTGAGCAAGGTCGATAATCCCCGGGAGCGCTATCAGTACCAGGTGTGCCAGCGCGCCATCGAGTGGGAGATGGCCATGCAGTGCCGCAACGGCGGCTGGGGCAGCTTCGACAAAGACAACACCAAGATGATCTTCCAGTACATCCCCTTCGCGGACCACAACGCGATGCTCGATCCGCCCACCGCGGACATCACCGGGAGACTGCTGGAGATGCTTGCCGCCTACGGCTATACGCGCGACGACAAGCGCGTCAAAAAGGCCATCGACTTCATCTTCAAGGAACAGGAACCGGACGGCAGCTGGTTCGGCCGCTGGGGCGTGAACTACCTCTACGGCACCTACCTGGTGCTGCGCGGGCTGGAGGCCATCGGCGTGGACCGCAACGAGCCGCAGATGCAGCAGGCCGCCGAGTGGATCCGCATGGTGCAGAATCCGGACGGCGGCTGGGGCGAGACCTGCGGCAGCTACGACGATCCCAACCTGCGCGGCGTAGGCACCAGCACGCCCTCCCAGACGGCCTGGGCGCTGCTGGGATTGCTGGCGGCGGGCGACGACCGTTCTGACTCCATCGCCAAAGGCGTGCGCTGGTTACTGGAAAGGCAACGCCCCGACGGCAGTTGGGACGAATCCATGAGCGAAGGCGAAACCCGGCAAAGTATCATTACGGGGACAGGTTTCCCCAAGGTCTTTTATCTGGCTTACACCATGTATCGTGAGTACTTCCCGCTGATGGCGCTCACCACCTACAAGCGGGCCATGGAGCCGAAAGAAAGCCTTTAACCTTCAGCCTCTAGCCCTTCGCGCCTCGATTAGCTGCTTCGAGGACAGCGAACGCATCTAGGAGCTAGAGGCGGGGCGCCAGCAGCTTGAAACGGACCGGGGCCACCGCCCCTGAGGATAAACGCAGATGGCAGTTCCGATCTCCCAGATGGCTACGGTCGCAAGCTATGTTCTGAAGAAGCGGTTCACCGGGCAAAAGCGCTATCCGCTGGTGCTGATGCTGGAGCCGCTCTTCCGCTGCAACCTGGCCTGCGCCGGCTGCGGCAAGGTGCAGTATCCGCCCCACGTGCTCAAGCGCATGTTGACGCCCGCCGAGTGCTTTGCCGCCGTCGAAGAGTGCGGCGCACCTATGGTGTCGATTCCCGGCGGCGAGCCGCTGCTGCATCCGCAGATCGTGGAGATCGTCAACGGTCTCGTTGCGCGCAAGAAGTACATCTACCTGTGCACCAACGCCCTTGAATTGAAGCGCCGCATCCACGAGTTCACGCCGTCGAAGTACCTGACCTTCTCCGTGCACCTGGATGGTGACCGCGAGCACCACGACTTCTCCGTTTGCCGCGAAGGCGGCTGGGACCTGGCCACCGACGGCATCAAGGAGGCCGTGAAGCGCGGCTTCCGCGTGACCACCAATGCCACCTTCTTCGACGGCACGGATCCCAACTCCGTGCGCGCCTTCTTTGATGAAGTGATGGCCATGGGCGTGGAAGGCGTCGTACTTTCGCCGGGCTACAGCTACGAGAAGGCGCCCGACCAGAACCGTTTCCTGGGCCGCGCCCGCGTGCGGCGCCTGTTCCGCGCCATCCTCTCGAACCGCAAGAAGAGCTGGAAGTTCAACATGTCGCCGCTCTTCCTCGAGTTCCTGATGGGCGACCGCAAGTACGAGTGCACCCCCTGGGGCTCGCCGGCCTACAACATCTTCGGATGGCAGCGGCCTTGCTACCTGCTTCAGGACGGCTACGCCGACAGCTTCAAGGAGTTGATGGAGACGACCAACTGGGAAGGATACGGCGTCGCCAGCGGCAACCCGAAGTGCGCGAATTGCATGGTGAGCTGCGGCTACGAGCCCACCGCCGTGATCGACGGCTTCGGATCGCTCAAAGGCTTCTGGGGCATGATCAAGGGTACCTTCAGCCTCTATCCCGACGAGCACGCGCTCAAGCTGCTGAACGAGCCGGCGCCGCATGGGCCGGGGCAACTTGTCCAGATCGAACAGCCTGCCCGCGAGATGGCCAAGCTGTAGGATGTAGCGCCGGTCTCCAGACCGGCTGTCGTGCGGGTTTCCAGACCCGCATAGCGAATCCAACCGGGTGCCCCAGGTCTCGCTTTTGAGACCTGGGAGACCACAAGTTCTAAGGTTGAATTACGAACGCCGGGTGCCCCAGGTCCCCCGCTCTTGGGGACCTGGGAGACCACAACACCCACCCGCTCACTCACAAGCCGCCGAGGTCCGCATGACCGCCGAAGTCCAGAAGTACACGCTCGAACAGATCGAATCGCTCGAACTCGCTCCCGGCTTCGAGCACGAACAGCTCGAAGGCTGGGTGCCCGAGCTGGCCAGCGAAGACGACTTGAAGAACGCGCTGGAGAAGGCCTTCGACTACCGCGGCGACGTGACCATCACCACCAGGGCCGGCAAGAAGATCGAGGCCTACATCTTCAATCGCCACACCGGCGCCAAGCTGGCCGACTCATGGGTGCAGTACTTCGAGCCCAATGTGGACGGCAAGCAGAAGCTGGCTTACGACCAGATTGCGCGCCTGGAGTTCACCGGTAAAGACCGCGCCGCCGGCAAGCACTGGGAAGACTGGGTGAAGGCCTACAACGAGCGCAAGGCCGCCGGCGAAAAGAATATTGCGCTGGAGCCGGATGCGGAAGAGTAGTCAAACTCCCTGCGTTTAAAATTGGAGCGCCGACCAGCCCTAGTCGTGGGTCCACTGCACGTTCTCGACTAGGCCGGTATCTGTATCGATATAGATGTAAACCTCATTGGGGTAAACCAACTGCCTCAGGCCTTGCAACTCGTCATTCACATGGTCTGGATAACCGATGCAGCGATATACCTCAGATTCACGCTCTCCAATCTCGACTTCATCGGGACAGCCAACCCTTTCGCGAGCGAGAGCCTTAGCGCGAGCCTCGGTTTCCATCTCTTGCCTGATTTCGTCTCTCTCTCCTGGCTCGACGAGACTCTCTTTGCCTGCCGCCAAAGCCTGCTTTTCTGCCGATAGCGCGTCGTTATAAGCCTTCGTGATCTCTGCTGCAGTAGCCAGCCTTCCAGCCGCAGCAGCGTCGCGCTGCGCTTTTGACGCTGCTTCCCTGGGAGTGGGTAGATACTCTGGCTTCAGCGGGGCCAACTGACCAGACCATTTCGTTGGAACCTTTACCGCGCACAGCCTGTACGCTTCGCCATAGAGGTTCTCGCACTCTGGAAGCTGCACCCAGTCTTCCGTAAGGTTCAATCTAGCCTCACATTCACTTTCGCTGACAGATCTGTCACGCAAAGCACACTCGGGGTAGGAACTTATGGCTTGATCCACCTTTGGTTTCCTATGTGTGGCGTATGCGCTCTTTGTTCCAAACAGGCACATAACTGCCGCACTAGCCGCCGCTATTGCAAGAGGACGCATGAATTACCCCTTTTTCGTGCCCCCATTCTACCGCCGAATCCCGGGTACACCTCATCCCCTTAGCGCCTCTTGCGGCTTAAGTGGGAAAGCACGTCCCTCACCCCGCCGCCCGAAGGTCCTTGCGCACAATCTTGCGCAGGGTATCTGCCGGCTTGGGAGCTTTGCCCTCCACATGCTGCCGCAGCGCCTCGTTGATCAGCGTCTGATAGCCCTTGGCGCCGCCGGACGCATCGGCTTCTTTGAGAAAATGGTCAACCAAATCCTCATCGAGTCGAATCGTAATGCGCGTCTTGCCGCGCAGCTCGACCTCGGGCGGCGCAACCCGCCCTCGCTTGCTGTTGCGAAAATCGGAAGCTGCCTTCATCGCGTCTCCTCATCCATCACCCGCTGATCCGGCAACATGCGCTGGTGCAGAATGCGCCCTATGAACACACCGTCCCCATCCAGCCGGTAAAAGATGACGTGCCGTCCGTGCTCCAGGCGGCGATAGCCCTTCTGCACCCGGTCGCAAGGCCTGCCAAGCAGGGGTAGCTCGGCGATCCTCTCGAAACACTGCAAGAGATCCCTGGTATAGCGCTGTGCCTGCTCGAGTCCCCAGGCGTGGAATGTGTAGCGCGCGATCTCTCTGAGGTCGGCGCGGGCTCGATTGGCCAGGCGGTATCTAGGCAACGCTCTTCCCTGCCGCAAGCTGCTTCAGATACGCATTCATGTCCTCGACGATGTCGCCCTCGAAGACGCCGCTGTTCTCGCCGGCGATGATTGCCTCGCGAAGAGCCTGGAGCTTCACCGCATCTTCTCGCTCGCTCTTCTCGAGTGCCCGGAGCCCGGCCCGCAGCACCTCGCTGGCGTTGGCGTACTCGCCCTTGCGAATCTTGGATTCGACAAATTTGTCCATCTGCGGGGTCAGATTGATGTTGCGGGTCGGCATGAGCACTCTCCGACTCGATGCTAGCGCTATTGGCAATAATTGGCAATCGGCCCGTATCGGCCTGAGAGAGCCAAACGTCTACAATGGAAACTCGAATGAAGATCTTCGTGACCGGCGCCACTGGCTTTGTCGGCTATCACGTTGCCCGCGCATTGGCCGCGGAGGGCGCCGAGCTGCGCCTGCTGGTGCGCAAATCCAGCAATCTCGCCAATCTTGAAGGCATCGAGGGCGACACCGTGGTCGGCGACCTGATGCGCGCCGAAACTTACGCGCCCGCGCTCCAGGAATGCGACGCGGTGGTGCACGTCGCCGCCGATTACCGGCTGTGGATTCCCGACCCCGACGCCATGTACCGAGCGAACGTGGACGGCACCCGCGACCTGCTGCGCGCGGCGCGTAACGCCGGGGTGCGGCGCGTGGTCTACACCTCTTCGGTGGCGACCATGCACTTCTTCACCACCGGCATGTTGAGCGACGAGGACACCCCGGTCTCGCTCGAGGATATGGTGGGCCACTACAAGCGCACCAAGTTCATGGCCGAACAGCACGCCATCGCCGCCGCCCAGGATGGTCAGCAGGTCATCATCCTCAACCCGACCACGCCCATCGGACCGCACGACGTGAAGCCCACGCCCACCGGCCGCATCTTCGTCGACTTCCTCAACCGCAAGTTCCCCGCCTACGTAGACACCGGCCTGAATCTGGTGGATGTGGCGGAGGTGGCGCGCGCGCACGTGCTCGCCCTGACGCAAGGCACGCCCGGGCGGCGCTACATTCTGGGCGGCGAAAACCTGACCCTCAAGCAGATTCTCGACAAGATGGCGGCCATCACCGGAATTCCTTCGCCGACGGTGAAGATCCCCTTCGCGGTGGCGGCAACCTATGCGTTTTTTGAAGAGCTGATTACCGGCCGCATCCGTGGCAAGGAGCCGCGGGCCACGCTGGAAGAGGTGCGCATGGGCCGCAAAAAAATGTTCGCCTCGAGCGCGCGCGCCGAGCAGGAGTTGGGCTTCCGGGTGCTGCCGGTATACCCGGCCATGCGCGCCGCCATCGACTGGTTCCGCAGCCACGGCTACGCGCCATAATGTCTTTGGGGCATGGCTCATTTTGCCGCATATCCAAAAAACTTCCAGGATCACGCACCCGCCGCATGACCCGCACCGCCATCATCGCCGCACTCCCCGGAGAGCTCAAGCCACTGGTGCACGGCTGGCCGCACAGCACCAGGAATGGCATCGAGTTCTGGGCTGAGCGCAATGAAGAGGACGAGTGGATCGCCGCCTGCGCCGGGGCTGGCCAGGCCGCAGCCACGCGCGCCTTCGCCGCCATTGAAGACGGAGGACCCATCGATCTGGTCTTCTCCGTCGGCTGGGCCGGCGCGCTCACCGAGGAGGTTGCTCCCGGCAGCGCCCACAACCTGGCCGGCGTGATTGACGTGCGCACCGGCGAGCGCTTCCGCTGCGATGCGGGCGCCGGCGACCTATGGCTGGCCACCAGCCCCACAGTCGCCAAAGAATCGGAGAAGCTGCGGCTCGGGGCGGCCTACAATGCCTCCCTGGTCGATATGGAGGCCGCCGCCATTGCCCGCCTGGCCGCCATGCGCGAAATCCCCTTCTACTGCATCAAGGGGGTGAGCGACGCCCTGCACGACCGCCTGCCCGACTTCAACCGCTTCATCGACGCCGCCGGGCGCTTCCAGACCGCCCGGTTTGTCCTGTTTGCCGCGCTGCGCCCGATTTACTGGCCCGCGCTCATCCGAATGGGCGAAAATAGTAAGCAGGCTTCCCAAAACATCGCGGAGTCGCTACGCGCTTTTCTCTCGTGAACGAGGTCACACGTATAGGCATGGCAACCCAGATCTCCACTCCGGCCCTTCCCATTGATTCGCCGCTTCCCAGCACCATGCGCGCCGCCGTCTATCGCGGCATCAACGACGTGCGCCTGGAAACCGTCCCCGTTCCCGGCATCGGCGCCGGCGAACTCCTGGTGAAGATTGCCACCTGCGGTATCTGCGGCACCGACCTCAAGAAGATCCACGTGGGTTCGCACTCGGCTCCCCGCATCTTCGGCCATGAAATGGCTGGCGTGATCGCTGCGGTGGGCGAAGGCGTAACCGATTATGCCGTGGGCGACCGTGTAATGACCTTTCACCACGTACCCTGCGGCGAGTGCTATTACTGCCGCAAGGGAACGCCCGCGCAGTGTCCGCTCTACAAGAAGACTGGCGTCACCGCGGGCTTTGAGCCCTCCGGCGGCGGCTTCGCTCATTACATCCGCGTCATGGACTTCGTGGTCCGCAACCGCGGCGTGGTGCGCATTCCCGATGGCATTCCCTTCGAGCAGGCCGCCTTCATCGAGCCGCTGAATACCGTGATGAAGGGCGTCAAGATGCTCAATCTGCAGGCGGACGACACCGTTCTCGTCATCGGCCAGGGCCCCATCGGCCTCATGCACGCCGCGCTGGCGCGCAGAACCGGCGCCCGCGTGCTCACCTCCGATCTCTTCGCCGAGCGGCATGCCGTTGCCGCCCAGTTTGGCCTCAACGAGCCGATTCATGCCGGCGAAGAGAACGTCGTCGAGCGGGTGATGGCCGCCACCGAGCGCCGCGGCGCCGATGCCGTCATCCTCTGCGTGGCAGGCAGCGCCCTTATCCGCACCGCCATGGATGCCGCTCGGCCGGGCGGCAAGGTCATGCTCTTTGCCCAGACCCAGCACGGAGAGGCCATCATCGATCCCGCCGCAGTTTGCGTCGACGAGAAAACCCTTCTCGGTTCCTATTCATCTTCCTTCTCTATCCTCGACGAGGTCACAGGCCTCGTCTTCGACGGCTACCGCAACGGATTCGATCTGACGCAGCTCATCTCCCATCGTTTCCCGCTCGAAGAAGCCGTCGCAGGTATTGAAGTTGCATCCAACCCCCGGCCCGGGTCCATGAAGATCATGGTGGAACCTGTGCCTGGCGCTGGCGCGCTGTAGGAGAACTTCGATGCCCAAGACGGTAAAAGATGCGATTCGACGCGGCCGCAAGACGGTTGAAACCGTAGTCGAGGAGGGACGCCGCAAGGTCGAAAACGTCGTCGAGGAAGGCCTCAACAAGGTCGAAACGGTCGTCGAAGTCGGCTTTAACACCGTCGAGACGGTCGTTGTGGAAGGGCGCAGGAAGGTGGAAACTGCCGTCAGCCGCGGCCGCCGCACCGTTGAGAGTCGCTTCCTCCACGGCGGACGCACCATGCAGGCTGCCGTCCTCCACGGCCGCGAAGACGTCCGCATCGAGGATGTGCCGGTCCCCAGCGCCGGGCCGGGCGAGCTCGTCGTCCAGGTGGGTGCGGCCCTCACCTGCGGCACCGATTTGAAGGTCTTTCGCCGCGGCTACCACGCCCGCATGATCGTACCCCCTGCCCTGTTCGGCCACGAGATGGCCGGCACGGTGGTGGAGGCAGGCGAAGGCGTGACGGCCTTCCAGCCCGGCGACCGCGTCGTTGCCCTCAACTCCGCCCCGTGTGGCGAGTGCTACTACTGTTCCCGCGGGCAGGAGAACCTGTGCGACGACCTGCTCTTCAACAACGGCGCCTATGCCGAGTTCATTCGCGTTCCCGCCCGCATCGTCGCCAAGAACACGCACGTCGTTCCCAAGGGCGTGCCCCTGGAACATGCCGCCCTGACGGAGCCGCTGGCCTGCGCCGTGCACGGGTTTGAAGACTCCGGTCCGCGCCCCGGCGACACCATCGCGGTGATTGGCGGAGGCCCCCTCGGCCTCATGATTCTGCACGTGGCGGCGCTGGCCGGCTACGAAACCATCGCCCTGGTGCGCCGCGAGGGACAGGCCGTGGCAGCCAAGCTGCTGGGCGCAACTCATGTGGTCCAGACGCGCAGCATTACCGAGGCGGTCGAAGCCACCCGTGCGCTCACGCCCAACAAACGCGGCGTCGACATCGCCATTGAAGCCGTCGGCGTGCCTGAGGCCTGGCAGGAAGCCGTCGAGCTCGTCCGCAAGGGCGGCACCGTAAACTTCTTCGGCGGCTGCGCGGCGGGCACGCACGTTTCGCTCGATACCAATCGCCTCCACTACAGCGACATCACCCTGCGCGCCACCTTCCATCACACACCGGAGATCTGCCGCAAGGCGCTCGACCTGATCGCGGACGGACGCTTCCAGGCCAGCGCCTTCATCACCGGCCACGCTCACCTCTACGAGCTGAACCGGGTCTTCGAAACGTTGATGAACCGGTCGACCGAGATCAAGACCGCGATCGTGCCGTAGAGGCTAACCTCTCTGTCCAATCACGGAATCCGCGTGACCCAGGTCTGGCGCGTCGGTTGCGCCTACCTGCGAGACAACCCACCACCTGGCCGCAAGCGCCGTCTGCCACACCGCAGGTGCCGCTAAAATAGACCCATGCCGACTGCCGCCCAATCCGAACTGCTGGCCCGTGGCTGGGCCGCGCTGCCGGCCTCGTACCGCATTCCCGACAAGACGCCCACGCTCGCCGAGGCGCTGGCCTGGTGCCAGCATCTCGCCGAGACCCACTACGAGAACTTCCACGTCGCAACCTGGTTTCTTCCCGAGCGCCTGCGACCGCACTTCCACGCTATCTACGCCTACTGCCGCATCTCCGACGATCTGGGCGACGAAGTCCCCGACACCGCCGCGGCGCTGGCCCTCCTCGATCTATGGGGCAACGAGCTCGACGCCTGCTATGCCGGCCGCGCGCGGCATCCCGTCTTCGTGGCGCTGGCGGAGACGATCCGCACCTGTGCAATTCCCAAAGAACCCTTTGCCGACCTGCTGACCGCCTTCCGCCAGGACCAGACGGTGACCCGCTACGAGACCATGCAGGACCTGCTGGGCTACTGCCGCTACTCCGCCAATCCAGTAGGACGGCTGGTGCTCTATGCCTGTGGCGATATCAGCGAGGAGAACTTCCGCCTCTCCGACGCCACCTGCTCGGCGCTCCAGCTCGCCAATTTCTGGCAGGACGTGCGCGTGGATTGGGGCAAGGGCCGCGTGTACCTGCCCCAGGCCGACATGCGCGCCCACGGCGTGAGCGACGAGACCATTGCCTCCGGAGCAGCCACCCCCGCCTTCCGTGCCCTGATGAAGAAGGAAGTGGACTTCGCGCGCTCTCTTTTCCTGGATGGATTGCCGCTGATCGGCCGCGTCCAGCGCGACTTGGCCGTCGATCTCGACCTCTTCAGCCGCGGCGGCCTGGAGATCCTGCGCGCCATCGAACGCCGTAACTACGATGTGCTCAGCGCCCGGCCGGCCATCTCCAAGCCGGCCAAAATAGCACTCGCCTTCCGAGCCCTCAGCGCCAAAGCGCTCCCCTTCCTCCGCCTCCGCAAATAAGGCTGCTGCGCACGGTAAAATCGCATTGAGCTTCGCAGCCCTGTGACCGCAGCCTTGCCGCAATCCGCGCCCCCCTCGTCTCTCGATCAGGCCTACGCCGCCTGCCGCACCATCGCGCGCCGCGAGGCCAAGAACTTCTATTACGCGTTCCGGGCGCTGACCCGCGAGCGGCGGGACGGCATCTGCGCGATCTATGCTTTCATGCGCCAGGCCGACGACCTGGCCGACGACGAATCCATCTCCCGCGACCAGCGCCGCCGCAATCTGGAAGCCTGGCTGGCCGAGTGGCGCAGCGTCTGCAAAGGCGGCTCGTCTGCCAATCCGGCCTTTGTTGCCGCCTACGATGCTACCCAACGCTTCCAGATTCCCCTCAAGCTGCTCGAGGAACTGGTGGACGGCGTCTCCATGGACCTGGATCGCGCCGCAAGCGGCGACCCGGACACCTACGCGACCTTCTCCGAGCTCTACCGCTACTGCTATCTGGTCGCTTCCGTGGTGGGCCTGGTCTCCATTCGCATCTTTGGCTACTCCGATCCGATCGCTGAGCAGCTTGCGGAAGAAACCGGCATCGCCTTCCAGCTCACCAACATTCTGCGCGACGTGCCCGAGGATGCCGCACGCAACCGCGTCTATCTGGCTGTGGAGGACCTCAAGGCGCAGAGCCTGACCGTGGGCGCGCTGCTGCATCGCTTGCCCAAGGCTCCGCCGAACCCCGCCGAACGAGCGCTGCTGGCCGAGTATGCCCGCCGCGCGGAGAATTACTACCAATCGGCGCAAACCCTGATCCCGCTCATCCATCGCGAAAGCCGGCCCGCGCTGTGGGTGCTGGTCACCATCTATCACGCGTTGCTCAAGCGCATTGAAGCGGCCGACTACGATGTCTTCTCGCGCCGCGCGAGCGTGCCCACTGTGCAAAAAATGGCCATCCTCATGGTCGGCATGGCGCGCATGGCCTGGGCCCGAGCTTTCGGATGATCCCTTTGCCAGAACGCTTGGAAAGGGCACGACTTGAGTCGTGCCGATCACAGGAACTGAAATCATTCGGGCCTTAGCCCTTGAGGAAGTTATCCCGGACTCCACCCACAACGAGTCCGTCGCCATCGTTGGCGGCGGCATCGCCGGCCTCGCCGCCGCCTGCGCTCTCGCCGGGAGCGGACTTCAGGTGCATCTCATCGAGCGCCGCGGCTACCTCGGCGGGCGCGCCAGCTCGTATCTGCACCCCGGCGTCAACGAGGTCATCGACAACTGTCAGCACGTGCTCTTCGGCTGCTGCACCAACCTCCTCGCCTTCTACCGTCGCATCGGAGCCAGTGAGAAAATCCACTGGACCAGCGACATGACCATGATCGAGCCGGGCGGCCAGCGCTCCACGCTCGGCCCTTCGCCGTTGCCGGCTCCTTTGCATGGCCTGCCGCGCCTGCTCACCTCCTCAGCATTCACGCTCCAGGACAAGCTCTCCCTCGCCCGCGCGTTCTCCGCGATCCTAAGATTCGATCCAAAGAATTCCCCAACGGAGTCCCTCGCAGACTGGCTCGCGCGTCATCGCCAATCCCCCGGCGCCGTCGATCGCTTCTGGAAGCTGGTGATCGCCAGCGCGCTGAACGCGGATATCGACCAGATCGCCGTCCCCTACGCAGCCAAGGTCATCCGCGAGCTCTTCATGAACTCCGCCGAAGCCGGCCGCATGGGCATCAATACCGTGCCGCTGAGCGAACTCTATGCCGGTGTCGAGGGCCTGCTCGGCAAGAATGGCTCCTCCGTCCACCTGAACTCAAACGTCGAACGGCTGGAATGGAACCAGCAAACCTCTCAGTGGAGGGTATTCGCGCGCACCGCGGCTATCACCGCTGACTACCTCATTCTGGCGCTTCCCTTCGAGGCCATGGCCAAGCTGCTGCCGCAGATGCCGCCAGCCGCAGGCGTCGAGGCGCTCCAACGCCAGATCGCGCACCACCAGCACTGGCCCATCTGCAGCGCGCACCTCTGGTTCGACCGCGAGATCACCGAACTGGACCACGCCGTGATGCTCGATCGAGAGGTCCACTGGCTCTTCAACCGCGGCAAGCTCCAACCCTGGCGCAAGACGGAGGGCAGCTACATTGAGGTTGAGGTCAGCGCGTCGCGCATCTATGCCGCGCGAGAACGGAACGAAGCCATTGCACTCACACTGCGTGAGCTCGCCGAGTTTTTCCCCGCTGTTCCTTCCGCCCGGCTGGTCAAAGCAGCGCTGGTAAAGGAAGTGCGCGCCACCTTCGGCGTGCCGCCAGGCATCGACGCCTGCCGGCCGGCTGCTGCCGACAGCCCTTGGCCGCATAGCTTCCTGGCCGGAGACTGGACCCACACCGGTTGGCCCTCCACCATGGAGAGCGCCGCCCGCAGTGGGCACCTGTCCGCCGAGGCACTCTGCGGTGCGCTTGGTCAGAAGCAGAAATTCCTTGCCCCGGACCTCAAGCCGCGCGGACTGATGCGCTTCCTCGGCTGATCGCAACTTCTACTTCTTCCGTCCCGCCTTCACCAGTTCCTGCGCTGCGCGCGAGCCTTTGCGCGCAATCACCTTGTACCCAATATCCCGCACCTTTTGGTAATTCACAAAGAATGCTTCGATCTGGCGCAGCAACGTGGGATCAAGTTCTTCAATCTCTCGGACGCCTGAGTAAAGAATCGAGACTTCCGCAACCGCGATGATCCGGTCGTTGCGTTCCGTCTTCCCCTGCTCGGTCTGCTCCGCCTCAAGCACACCGATCAGGCGGCAATTCACCTCGCAACCGGCGAACGTCGGCGCGTCGCTCAGCACCAGCACATCCAGCGGATCGCCATCCTCACCCGTCGTGTCCGGCACAAAACCGAAGTCATACGGGAACATCATGCCCTCGGGCATCACCTTCGAGAGCTTCATGCGGCCGGTCTTTTCCTCGTATTTGTATTTGTTGCGGCTCCCCCGCGGAGTCTCCACAACAATGGCCAGCGTGCCCGCGCCTTTTCTGGGCTGCGATGCTTTGCGCGTTGTGCTCATCAACACTTTCTCCGCAACGGGATGGGATGGCCGCTGTGCGGCAGCGGTTGCCGAGGGCTGGCGTCACGCCTGCGAGAGGACCACCCCCGCTGTTCGCGAAGCATCCAAAGGAGTTGAGCAAGCGAAGCCGCTTGCGGAGGCGCCATGAGAAAAGCCGGCTGGAGTCTATGGTCGCTGGGCGTCGCTGCCTTCGCGTACCTCGCCTGGCTGGCCTTCGTAGGCACCTTCGAATTTGACGAGTGCGTCCTGGGCATCGCCTGCGCCCTGGTTGCCGCCGCAGCCAGCCTGCTCACCTGGCGTGCCATGGGATTGAAAGCCCACGGCACCGTTGCCGATTACCTCAGCGGCTGGCGCGTCCCCTGGTACATTCTCAGCGACAGTTGGGCCATCCTTCGCGTGCTCGCGCTCGATCTGCTCGGCAAACGGAACGCCGGTTCCCTGTTCCGCGTCTGCCCATTCGAGATCCGCCACAGCCCGCGCGGCACGCTGCGGCGCGTGCTGGCCATCGTCTACAGCACCGCTGCGCCCAATTCCATTGTGATCGGCATCGATCCGGAGCAAGGCTTGATGATCTTTCATCAGCTCGCTCCCAGCGATATCCCCAAAACCGCGCGGGATCTTGGAGCATGCGCATGAATACCTGGCAATCCGCAACCTATGCAGTAGCCGCTTGTCTCGTGCCCTGCGCCATCATGTGCCTCCGCGGATCGCCGGAAAAACGCATGGTGGGCCTGGAGATGAGCAGTGTGATCGTTACCTTTCTGCTGGCCCTGTTCGCCGTTACAACCAACCGCCTGGTCTTCATGGACTTGCCCTTGACGTTGGCCATCCTCACCCTCGGTGCCGGACTCGTCTTCGCCCGCTTCCTGGAGAAGCATCTGTGATCGACTGGCTTCAGAATGCGGTGCTCGCAGTGCTCGCGCTCACCTGCTGGTTGGGCTGCATCGGCATGTTGCGCATGCGCAATGCCACCCAGGCGCTGCACTATGTCTCGTTGCCCAGCAGCATTGCCGCGCCGCTGTTGCCGCTGGCTGTCTGGTGTGTGACTGGCTGGTCGGTGGCCACGCTCAAGGCTGGGCTCATCGCCCTGTTTCTGCTGGCCTCCAACTCGGTCGTGGCCCATGCCACCGCGCGCGCCTTCAGAGTCCGCAAACTCGGCCACTGGCAGCCGCGGGAGGGTGACCGGCTCGACTACCTCGATGGGAGTGAGCCGCAATGATCGTTTTCCGTTATCTGATCCTTCTGCTGGTCGGCATCACCGCGCTCGGCGTAGTACGCACCCGCGATACCACCTGTCAGGTGCTTGCTCTCAGCTTTTACGGCCTGCTCCTGGCCGTCATGTTCTTCGTCTTCCAGGCGCCCGACGTGGCGCTCTCGCAGATCGCCGTCGGCGCGGTCGCTCTGCCCTTGATGGTCATGCTGGCGCTGGCGCGCATGAAACACAGCAGCGAGCAGCAGAAGAAGAAGCAGGAGGCAAAATGAACGGCGCCTGGCGCATGCGCATCTTCTTTCTGGCCGCCGCCGGCTTCGCCTGTCTCTATTTCCTGGCGGTTCGCAACCTGCCGCCCTGGGGTCATTATCGCGGCCCCTACGGCGACGTGATGGCCACCTCCTCGGTCTTTCAGCGCCACACCACCGACGTGGTGAATGCAATCGACTACGACTACCGCGGCTTTGACACACTGGGCGAAGAGTTCATCCTCTTCACCTCGGTGCTGGGCGTCATGCTGCTGCTGCGCGATCCCGAAAAGAACAAAGGCATCTCGCGGAGCGGCAACATGGGACAAGCCACGCGCTTCGGCGCCGCCGGCAGTTACGCCGCGCTGCTGGTCTTCGGCTTGTACATGACGACCCACGGACAACTCACCCCGGGAGGCGGCTTCCAGGGCGGCGTGATTCTCGCTACCGCCTCCATGCTTATCTACATCGCTGAGGATTTCCGCGTCTTCAAGCGCATCACCTCGCACCCCATCGTGGAGGCACTGGATGCGCTCGGCGCCGCCGGCTATGCCGCCATCGGCCTCTCGGCCTTCCTCTTCTCTGCGCCCTTTCTCACCAACTGGATGCCGCTGGGCAAAACCGGCGACGTCTTTTCCTCCGGGACCATCGCCGCCATCAGCGCCTGTGTGGGGCTGGAGGTTACCGCGGCATTCCTTATGCTCGGCTACACCTACCTTGAAGAGATCGTCTCCGAGACAGGAGAAGGCGGATGAACCAGATTGTCCACATCTTTCCTTATCTCGTGGCCGGCTGGGTGTTTCTCTGCGGCCTGTACGGCATCGCCACCAGCCGTCACCTGGTGCACACGGTCATCTCCCTTGCCGTCGTGCAGACCTCCACGTACGTTCTGTTGCTCAACATTGGCTTCCGCACCGGCGGCGCAGCGCCGGTCTTCGCCGACATCTCACCAGGCATCACGACGGTCGATCCCATCGTGCAGGCACTGATGCTCACCGACGTCGTGGTGGAAGCCACTGTGATGGCGCTGCTGCTGGCCATGGTGGTTAAAGCCTATGAAAAGGCGGGCACCCTCTCGCCCGACGATCTGCGATTGATGCGCGGTTGAATGATTACGCCCTCTCCAGCATTGCCAATCGCCGTACCCCTGGTCGCCGCCGCATTCCTCGCCGGCCTGAGGAAGTTCCTGCGCCGCTGGTTGGCCGACCTGATCGCCACAGCAACCGCCGCAGCGAACCTCTGGCTCTGCACCGCGCTGCTGCGTGCCTCCTGGCACAGCAACATCGTCTACTGGTTCGGTAATTGGTTTCCGCGCGGGCGCATGGTCGTCGGCATCGGCTTTGAAGTCGATCCGGTGGGCGCGGGACTAGCCACCCTCGCCTGCCTGCTCACACTGCTCGGCTTCATCTATTCGTGGCGCATCACCGATAGCGGCCGCGATCTCTTTCAGCCGCTCATGCTGATTTTCATGGCTGCCATGTGCGGGTTCGCTATGACCGCCGACCTCTTCAACCTGTTCGTCTTTTTCGAACTGATGAGCACCGCCGCCTTTGCCCTGTGCGGGCTCAAGACCCACGAGCCCGCCCCCTTGCAGGGCGCCTTCAACTTCGCCGTCACCAACACCGTCGGCGCATTCCTCATCCTTACCGGAATCGCGCTGGTCTACGCCGTCACCGGCGCACTCAACATGGCACAGATCGGCTTCCTCCTCGGCTCGCGTCACGATCTGCTGGTGATTGCCGCCGCCGCATTTCTCTGCTCTGGATTTCTCATCAAGGCAGCCATCGCGCCCTTCCACTTCTGGCTGCCGGATGCGCACTCCGTGGCGCCAACGCCTGTCTGCGTGCTCTTCTCCGGATTGATGGTTGAGTTGGGGGCTTTCGCTGTACTGCGCATGACCTCCGTGATGTTCGGCCAAAGCCTGTTGCAGCCCCACTCCGCCTTCCGTGCTACCCTGCTGCTGCTCGGCAGTCTTACCGTGGTGTGGGGCGGCCTGATGTGCTTTGCCGAGCATCACCTCAAGCGCGTCCTTGCTTTCTCCACCATCAGCCACGGCGGGGCCATGCTGCTGGGCGTCGCCATCGGCACTCCCGCCGCGATCACCGGCTGGCTCACCTACCTCTTCGCGCATGCCATGGCCAAGGCGGGGCTGTTTTTCACCGCCGGCATCCTGCTGCACCGCCTGCAAAGTATGAGCGAACCGCAACTCTTCAAGCGCGGCCGTCCGCTGCGCTTCACGGCTGTGCTGTGGCTGCTGGGGGGCATCGCGCTCGCCGCCCTGCCGCCCTTCGGCCTTTCCAACGGCGAAGACCTCATCGAGTCCGCCACCCACGCGCACGCCATCCACCTCTGGGTGACGCTGATGTTTTTCTTCACCAGCGCCATGACCGGCGCAGCCGTATTCCGCGTGGGCATGAGAGTGTTCTTCGGTTTGGGCGACGCCGGCCCCGCCGACCGGGCCGCAAAGATCGACGAAGCGCCCGATGGCCCGGAAGAGCAGCATCACATCCCGGCGCGCATGTTCCTCCCCGCCGCCCTCTGCATCGCGCTCTCCGCCGCGCCCGCCTACATCCCGGGCTTCGGCCGGTGGTTCTTCAACGCCGCGCACCGCTTCCTGGCGCAATCGCTCTACATCGCGCGCATCTACGCTCAGCCGGTGCATTACGTCTTGCCCCCTGCGCCGCACAGCGATCTCGGTTCCACCCTGATGCACGGCGCCATCGCGGTTGTCTGCGCCTTACTGCTGGCTTCCTGGGCCGTCTTCCATCTCGCCCTGCCGCGCGGATTCCGCGGCGCCACACACCTCGAAGGCCCCATGTTCCCGCTGCGCAAATTGCAGAGCGGCCATCCCGGCGACTACGTGGTCTGGTGCATGGTGGGCTTCGTACTGCTCGGCGGATGCCTCTTCCTGCTCCCGTAAAGATGGCCGGAGAATCCCGCAGTGGAGACCTCCGCCCGCCAGGTCGGCGCATCCCACGTCCCATGATTCGCAAACTCAAATCCGGGCAGTTTCGCATTTACTCGCGCAAGAAGAACGCGCACACCGGCCGGCGTCGCAACCTGGGCACCTTCGGCACGCGCGAGCAGGCGCAGCAGCACGAACGCGAGATTCAATACTTCAAGCGGCACAGCTAGGCTGCCCCGCGAAGGCATCCCCTCCAGCCGGATCCCGCATCGCACGCTGCAACTACTCAATCCACAGGGAGGAAGCCATGCCGGAAAAAAGAGTCGTCGAGAAAGCCAAGCGGTATTTGCGCGAAGGCAAGAAGCCCTCGACTGCGGCGGGCGAGTTTGTACGCGAGGAGATTCATCACGTGCGCCAGGGCAAACACGGCGCACGCTCGCCGAAGCAGGCCATCGCCATCGGTCTCAGCGAGGCGCGGCGCGCAGGGATTCCGGTGAAGCCGCCCAAGAAAGGCGCCACCAGCGCTGGCACCCGCAAGAAAGCGGAACGCGACTACGAAAAGGGCCAGCATGAGCCGCAGCACAAACACAAATCCAGTAACTCGCCGCGCAGCCGCGCCCGTACCAAGGCGCTGAAGCGCGAGCCTAAAAATACGGCGAGCCATGCCGCCCTCTCGCGCCAGGCGAAGAGCGCTTCACGCCGGCATCGCTCGCGCTGAATCGCGGCATTTCAACCA
>JAJZCY010000054.1 GCA_021828835.1 Acidobacteriota bacterium
ATGTGCTCGGGACGGAAGTCGCGCGAACCCAAGCCGTAGCTGCCGCCGAAGAAGCGCGGCACCTCGTTCAGGGTGACGGCGGGCAGGCCGGTGGTGCCCTGCACGGCCTTGGAGAAGGCGGTGCGGATGTCGCGGCCCATGGGGTTGTCGCCGGCCATCGCCTCGTCGGTGCGCTCCAGGATGATGACGTTCTTCTTGCCCTTGAGCGCGTTGATCACCGCGGCCTCGGGGAAGGGGCGAATCACGTTGAGGTGCACGGAGCCGACCTTGACGCCGCGCGTGGCGCGCAGGTAATCGACAGCGGCCTCGATGTTTTCCGCGGCGGAGCCGAGCGAGACAAAGACGGTGTCGGCGTCGTCGCACTTGTACTGCGTGACCAGGCCGTAAAAGCGGCCGGTGAGTTCGCCGAACTGCTGGTAGGCATCCTCCAGGAAGCCGAGGATGGGCTCGGTAAAGTTGTTGCGCCGCGCCACCACGCCCTGCATGTAGTGTTCCTGGTTCTGCACCGGCCCCATCAGCACGGGATTGGTCAGGTCCATCATCTTGGGCACGCGCCGGCGGGTCGGCCCGAAGAGCGTGCGCTGCGCCTCGGTGGGGCACTCGATGATGTCGTCGGGAGCGCCCAGGTACTCGCGGATCAGCTCCGACTCGTGCTTATAGAAGGTGCGCTCCAGGTGCGTGGTCAGGAAGCCGTCCATGATGTTCATGCCCGGCGTGAGCGACAGCTCGGTGACGCGGCGCAGGATCAGCGCCTGGTCGGCGGCCTGCTGGGCGTCCTTGCCAAAGAGCATGATCCAGCCGGTGTCGAGCGCGCCGTAGACGTCGTCGTGGCCGCAGTGGACGTTGAGGGCGTGCTTGGTGAGGGCGCGGGCGCCCACCTCCAGCACCATGGTCGAGCCCTTGCCGGGCGCATGGTAGTACTGCTCCACGCCGTACACCACGCCTTGTCCGGAGGTGAAGTTGACCACGCGCTTGCCGCACACCGAGTGGGCGATGGCGCCGCCCTGGGCGGCATGCTCGCCCTCCGTCTCAATGGCGATGGTGTTGCCGCCGAAGACGTTCAGGTGCCCTTCGGCATAGGCCTGCTGAAAGAGCTCGCCGCCTTCGGTGGAAGGCGTGATGGGATAAAACACGCCGGCGTCGGCGATGCGGGTCTCGGTGTAGTACGAGACGAGCTGATTGCCGTTGGCGGTGATGCGGATGCCTGGGAAACGAGCTGCTTTCTTCATACATTCCTCTCTACGGACACGTGCAGTGTCGAGAACTTTGCAAGGTTCTTTGCGTCTGCTGGCAGGTCTGGCCGAACTCGGCGTCCCCCGGATGGTGGTTGTCTGCCTGCTTGCCTGCGATGCGGGAGCAGGAAGCCCCAAGGGGAGGGTAGTTCCTATCCACTAGTATGCACTCATCAGCGGAGACGGCATCTCGTTTAGCGGTACGCTCATGGTAACTGTAAATCCTCTGATTTGCAAGGACTTAGGCGAATAATGCCCAGACCTTATCGTAATCTCCCGAGCTGCTCCCGGGGGCGGTGGCCTGGGCCGAGCGGCGTCTTCCATATCCCCGCTGGGCGCCGCATGCTGCGCGCTGCCGGGGTGAGCTACCATGAGGAGCAGAGGCTGTTCTCATCTATGTTTGTGGTGATATGGCAGTTCGAGGTCGCTGAGAAAAATGTCGCCGGGTTTGAAGCCGCCTATGGGCCGGAGGGCTCCTGGGCCCAGCTCTTCCGCTCCTCGCCCAATTATCACGGGACCGAGCTGCTTCGCGACGCCTATGTCCCGGGCAGCTATCTCACCATAGACCGCTGGGCCAGCGAGGACGAGTTCCGCGCCTTCCGCAGGCAGCACGACAAGGAGTACGAAGCTCTGGATCGCGCCTGCGACGCGCTCACCGCTAAAGAGACCCGCATCGGGGCGTATACAGGCTGAACCTGCGCGCTTCCGCCGGGAGCGCGCAGGCATCCCTCCGCGGTGGGTCCACATCGCTGCGAAGACGGATTGCCTCAATCTAGTTCGCCGCGCTTGCGCCCTCCGAACCCAGCTTACGCAGCTCGGGCGCGGCCTCCATCTTAATCACCGACTGCGCCGCAGCGTCCTTCACTGAATCCCGGGCGACTAAAGTGACGTCGTGGGCGTGCGTGAAAAGGTTGCCCATGTGATGTTTCGACTCGCCCTGGACCGTTTGCAGCCAAACGATCTTGCCGTCGGCCGCCTTCGCTGTCCACTGCAGCAGCACATCCATCTCGCGGTTCGAAAAGGCGAACACCGCCGTTGTTGCATGGGCATTGGCGAAGTTCGGAATCAGGACAAGCTGTGCGTCTCCGTTAGCCGGAGGCGCGGAAGCTACAGTCAATTTGGCAAAGGCCGGCATGAGCGCTGGCGCCAGCTCAGCGCAGGCCATCTTTCCTACCTGATACGTCTCCCGGCCGGTAGTCCAAAAAGAGCCTTGCTTGAACTTGGTAGCGCAAAACTGCGGAGTGAGCACTAAAACCGCGTTGAGCGGGAGTTTGGCGCCGGCAGCTGGCGCGGATTGGGGCTGCACGGCACGGATCGATGCCGGAGCCAGGATGAGGCAGCCACTGAGCGCTGCGAACAGAGTTTGGCGAGCCTTGGTCATTGCGATTCTCCTCAGAAATTCAAATGGACCACCGAGGTTTTATCCGATCCGGCCCATGCGATCGGCACCTGAATCTGGAGCTTCGGCTGCGGGCCTTTCTTCGGGATCGGAATGAACAGAAATCCGTGGGCCGTTTCGCCCGGCGAAAGCGTACAGCTTTGCAGTTGCTGCAGGATCATGTTTTGACTCACCTCGGATGCGTCTCTCGCCATCCCCGCGGCAACGAAGGCGCCGACTACGGCAAATCCTCCGAGAAGAGGAACGAGTGCTGTGCTCGCTATGCCGGCGTTTCGCCCTACGATGTTCTCGTTCGGGCCCTCTGCCTTCGAGCCGCCCAAGCCGTACCTGATGCCGGATTCATCCAGCAGCAGGCTATCGACCTTCGACCCGTTGTGAATGACCACAAAGACAGGAAGAAAGCCTTTGGGAGACAGCTCGATGTGGAAATAGGTCATCTGGTCCTGACGAGACTCCACGGGCTGGATCGCGACAGAAACCCCATCTTGCTGCGCCGAGATCTTGTAATCGTTCGCTTGCCGAACAGGAAACTGCGTGAATTTTTGCGCACCATATATCGGAGCCGCACAGGCGAGGAGCCCAAGGCCACCCAGGCCGTACAGGACAGGCTGCTTCAACATCGAATTGACCTCTCGCAACAGCCTACCAGACCCTACCAGCTACCAGACTCTACCAGCCGCCGCGTGGAGCAACAGGGAAAATGCTCCCATCCCGCCGTTCGAGATGAAGGGCCTGATGGGGGCCAGTTGGCGTGGTTTATGCGAGGATCAGCAGGTTCCGGCTGTATTCACGGCGGCCATGTACTTGAGGCCACGGTCGAAGGTGATCAGCACGCCGTCATTCTTGATGGCCAGGCCCAGCAGATACGCATCGGTCGCCTGCTGGTGGCCCGAAATGCGCGCCGCGAACGGAGCGGTGACAGCTACCCAGCTATCAGCCTCGGAAATAGGCCAGTAACCATAGCCGGGACTGCCCCTGAGCGATTGAAGAATGGCGACAGCCTTCTGGAGGGTGTTCGCGCCGCGGCCAGTTTAGGCGTCTTGAGTTCTTCTCCGTTCTTTCGCCATTTTTCTCTGTTTTCCTCTGTCCCGTCCTGCTACAATCCCCTCGATATCCAATCTATGGCCACCCGCCGTTTTCTGCCGTAAACACGCAAGAGGCGCAGGCCGAGCCATCATGAAATCAGGAGTACTTCATGGCCATCGTCGATGACCGCGCCAAAGCGGTTGAACTTGCCCTCGCCCAGATCGAAAAACAGTTTGGTAAGGGATCCATTGTGCGGCTGGGCTCGCGCGAAGCCCTGATGCCCGTCTCGGTGATTTCGACCGGCTCGATCAGCTTCGACGCCGCGCTCGGCGTGGGGGGCATCCCTCGCGGCCGCGTGACCGAGATCTACGGTCCCGAGTCCTCCGGCAAGACGACCATCACGCTCCAGGTGATCGCCGAGGCGCAGCGCAACGGCGGCATGGCCGCCTTTGTGGACGCCGAGCACGCGCTCGATCCCACCTACGCCAAGAAGCTGGGCGTGGACACCGACAACCTGCTGGTTTCGCAGCCCGACTCGGGCGAGCAGGCGTTGGAGATTACGGAGGCCCTGGTCCGCTCCGGCGCCATCGACGTGCTGGTGGTGGACTCCGTGGCCGCGCTGGTGCCCAAGGCCGAGCTGGACGGCGAGATGGGCGACAGCCACGTCGGACTCCAGGCGCGCCTGATGTCGCAGGCGCTGCGCAAGCTGACCGGCGCGGTGTCGAAGTCGCGCACCGCGCTCATTTTCATCAACCAGATTCGCGAGAAGATCGGCGTCATGTTCGGCAACCCCGAGACCACGACAGGCGGCCGCGCGCTCAAGTTTTACTCGTCGGTGCGCATCGATATCCGCCGCATCGCCGCTGTCAAGGAAGGCGACACCGTGGTGGGCTCGCGCACCAAGGTCAAGATCGTGAAGAACAAGGTGGCCGCGCCCTTCCGGGAAGCGGAGTTCGACATTCTCTACGGCGAGGGCATCAGCCGCGAGGGCGACGTGCTCGATCTGGCCGTGACCAACAACATCGTGGAGAAGTCGGGCGCCTGGTACAGCTACAGCGGCGAGCGCATCGGCCAGGGACGCGAGAATACCCGCAGCTTCCTCAAGGAGAATCCAGACACCTTCGCGAAGATGGATGCCGAACTGCGCAAGCGCCTCAATGTGGGTGCGGTGAAAGCCGAGGTTCCCGAGGTGCCGGCCAACGGCGCCGTGGAGGCCAAGGAAGCGGTGCGCGCGCGGCGCGGATAAATGAATCGGATCGATGGCTGACGATGGACGGTCGGGATTATCCCGGCCGTTCATTTTTTCCGGATAGTGTTCCCTACGCTGAAGCGCGGGGCTTACGAGCCATCCGCCTGCGGTGGGGCCTGGTGGTGAAATCTCTGCCGCAGGATACTAGGCGAGCCGGAATCCGTGCAGTCGCTTGGCGGCGTTCCGATCGAAGGTCAGGGTTGCCGAGCATCCCCACCAGTCCCCCAGCGCGCCAATCAGAGCGTCTTCAAAGCTCCCGGCCCCATTTCTGAGCGCAACAACGGCTTGATAGACTTCCTGCTCGTTTTGCACTTCGAGTGTGTCGGCCGCCAGGATCATTTCGATATGGCCGGCGATCTCCTCCGGCGAACGCCTGTACAGGCTTCCCAAAACCCAGACGATTTCGAGGACACACACCAAGCTGACAAATCCGGGATTCTCTCTCGTCAGCTGGCCCTCGATGATCTCCGCCGCCTTGCGCGACTGCGCCGGTTCGTCTTGCGCCAGGTAGCGCAAGAGAATATTCGTGTCGAGACCGATCCTCTCTTCGCCGATCATCTCTTCCGCCGGAATCTCTCTGTAGCGCCTGACTCAATGGCTCGATCGATCTCTTGAAGTGAGGCCGGTTGCCCCACTTTGGGAACGCTCCCCTTGAGGCGCCTGGTGGAAATCCTGGGCAAAATGATCACCCCGTCCGGATGGAAGAAAAACTTGAACCGGTCGCCCGGCTTGATCTGCAACCGTTCACGAACCGCCTTGGGAATCGTAGCCTGTCCTTTGCTGCTGAGCGTGGCTTCCAGCATCACACCCCTCCCTTTACATTCTATCAAAAGTAAAGTATCCCTCTTCGAGAGCGGGTGAGCCATGTTCCCTGCCTTTGGGGGACTTGGGAGACCTCAGCGCCACCGCCAGCCACTTTCACCCATCGGTGGTGTCAAAAAAAGGGCCGGAGCCGCCTGCAAGCGGCACCGGCCAAAGGCTTTCCCCAGCTTTAATTCATCTGATCGACGTAGCGGGCCAGCAGCACCAGGTTCCCCGAGGTGGGGTCGCGGAGCAGCAGTCCGACGACGCGAATGTTGGCATTGGCGCTGATCTCCGAGAAGTCAGAGAAGCCGTCGCGGTACTCGGCGTCGGAACCGATGTAGACCGTGACGGTTTGCGGCACCAGCACGCCCGCAAAGCCGTTGATCTGCATCTGGAAGGTGCCCTGGCTGCTGTTCACGCTGTTGGCCACCACCGTGCCGTTAAAGCCCCAGGGGCGCAGCGAGACGCGCGTGACGCTGACGGCGCTGGCATTCGCGGCGCCGGTCGCCGGTCCACCCACTGCAATCGACTGGCCGGGGACGATGGCGCTGGCGTTGAACAGAAACTGCGTGATGTCGTTGTGCATGCGGAAGACTTCGAACTTCTCGCTGCCGCTGAGGTCAACCGTGGCAATTTGGCCGAGCGTGATGCCGGTGCCGGAGGCAGGCTCGAGGCTGCGCACGTAGAGATCGAAGCTGGTGGCGGTGCCCGTCGCCGGCGTGACATAGGTGACCTGGCCGCTGGCGAAGAAGCCATGTTGCGAGATGATGTCCACCTCGCCGGCATCCAGGGTCTGGTCTGCCG
Organism: Acidobacteriota bacterium; assembly: GCA_021828835.1. GTDB lineage: Bacteria > Acidobacteriota > Terriglobia > Terriglobales > Acidobacteriaceae > Telmatobacter. The sequence goes on from JAJZCY010000054.1 coordinate 6,515, forward strand.
GATCGAGGTGGCCTGAGACCTGCACGATGCTGTTGGTGGTCAGGGCGCTGATGGTCGCGTTGCCATCCCACTCCGTCTGCGCGTTGACCTTGATGGTGAACTGCTCGCCATGCGGGCCGGCCACGACGAAGGTCTGCGCCGCCGCATCCACGCTCATCACGCTCGCGGTGTACTCGTCAATGTGCGCGTCGCTGTCGCCCTCGCCCACCGCGCTGATCTTGAAGGTGGGATTCACCGTGCCGGTGATGTTGCCGCTGGAATCCACCTGGATGGATTTACCCAGATTGAAGTCGACGCGCAATCCGGCGGGCGCACTGGCCTTGGCAATCACCAGCGGCTTTGCCAGAGTCACGGTCACGGTATTGGTGGTCAGCGTGGCTGCCTCGGTCTTGATGGTGGGCGCGCCGCTGCCGGTAACCAGATAACCGAGCGTGGCATTGGAGCCCAGCGTGACCTTCACCGAGGTATAGGTGCCCACCGGCACGTTGTTCATATCGAGCAGCGTCTGCAAGCCGTTATAGCGCGCGAAATCGACGGTGGGCGAACCGCTGATGAGGGAGACGGCATTGCCGCTCGCGTCGATAGCGTCAACGCTCACCAACTGCGCCTGGAATGAGGTGACGGCGGCCATCGGCGCATCTGTGCCGACCACAAAGGCGGGAGCGGTGACGGCGGAGCTGGCTGCTCCGTTGAGATTGCTGCTGCAGCCCGCGGCCAGCAGCGCTGCGGCCCCGAGCGGGACCAGAGCAAATTTGCGTAACTTGCCATCCAATGCGTGGAACATGCAATACCTCCTCAGCGGTTCGTTGAGTTGAGCGCAACCGAGCGGGCTCGCTGAGCCGCTCTGCCAAAACCAGGCAATCCCCTCGTGGCAGGCTCACGCCCGCGGCGGAGAGAACTGGGAGCGAAGCGCACACGCGGACGAGCAACCGCGGCAGACGCGTGGGGACACCACGCCCTGGGAGCGGAATCCGAATGTGCTGAAGGCAGAGATCAGGGACGAAACTCCCGGCGCGTGCGCGCAGAGAGCAACGCTGAAACAGAACTTGCGGCAGGGCTGTGGTTTGAACTGAAGCCTGCTGCCGTTCGTGGAAACACCAGGAGCAGCAAAGAAGTTGCGCCGGATAAAAAACTTTTTTGTGGAGTGGATCGAAGGTGAGAACAACGGGCAGCACAAGGGGTCCGGCAGCCCCGGCAGATTGCCCGGTATGGAAGGTGTGGGCCGGGAGGCCCACACGACAGCCGGCGCTCCTCAGCTATGCGGCGCCGACCGCCGGGCCGGCGGTGCTCAGACCTCAGGCGCGGTAGGTGGCCGGAGAGGGAGCGCTCTTGAGCAGGCCCAGTTCGCCGGCGAGCTTCTCGAGACGCGCGCGCGTGGCGGCGGTGGGCGGCACGAGCGGCAGGCGCACATGATCGCTGCACCAGCCCATCAGGCTCATCACGGTTTTTACGGGGCCGGGATTGGACTCCCAGAAGTTGGCCTCGAAGAGGGTGGCGTACTGCGCTTCCAGTTCGCGCGCCTCGGCCCAGTTGTTGCTGAGCGCGTCGCGGACCATGCGCGTGACCTCTTTGGGCAGTTCGTTGGAGGCCACGCTGATGAGGCCGTGACCGCCGACGGCGATGGCGGCGAGAGCGAGATTGTCATCGCCCGAGAAGACTCGGAAGCCATGCGGCAGCAGGCGCACCAGCTCGGCCATCTGCGTGACGCGGCCGCTGGCCTCCTTGATGGCCTGGATGTTGGGAGCGGCCGCGGCTAGGCGGGCGACCGTGGCCGGCTCCAAATTGGAGCCAGTGCGGCCGGGCACGTTATAGACGCAGACCGGCAGCGGATCGACGGCGCGGGCCAGCGCCAGGAAGTGCTGGTACTGCCCTTCCTGGGTGGGTTTGTTGTAGTACGGATTGGCGGAGAGCACCGCGCTGAGGCCGTGCACGCGCTTGAGCAGCGCCGCCTGCTCCAGCAGCGTCCTGGTGCAGTTGTGTGTGCAGCCGCCCCACACCGGCACGCGGCCGGCCGCCGCTTCAATCACAATCTGGATGGCGTGCAGCCACTCGCCCTCGTCGAGGGTAGCGGCCTCGCCGGTGGAGCCGCAGGCCACCAGGAAGTCGATGCCCGACTCGATCTGCCAGTTCACCAGCGCTGTGAGCGTGGGCTCGTCGATTGAGCCGTCTGCCCGAAAGGGCGTAATGATTGCCGTACCGCAGCCTGTTGTTTCCATGACAGAGCAAGTTTAAATGAAGCGGCACGGATCAGGTATGCCGCCACAGATGGGAAGTGAATATCGCAAGATCCTTGTGTGACAGCCAACACGTCGATAGGATCCGGCTGCACTCGGTAGAGAATCAGATAGGCATCGAGTGGCCAGAGAGACTAGAGCTGATCGAAGATCTCGCGGAAGTCCCAGGCGCCGGACTTGCCGGCCAGCCACTCGGCGGCGCGCACCGCACCCAAGGCGAAGCCGCGGCGGCTGGAGGCGTCGTGGCGGATCTCGATCTCGTCCACGTCACTGGTGGCCTTCACGATGTGCTCGCCTTTGGCGTCGGCGATGCGGTGGGCCTCGATGGAAACGTCGATGCCGGGCCGCTCGGCGAGGATGATCTCCTTGAGCGTGAGCGCGGTGCCCGAAGGCGCATCGAGCTTGGTGACGTGGTGGGTCTCATCGATGGAGAAGCGGTAGCCTTCTAGCTTGGCCAGCTCGGCGGTGAGACGGAAGAACTTCTGCACGCCGATGGAAAAGTTAGTGCCGTAGAGAAGCGCGCTTCCGCGCTTTTGCGCTAAGGACTTCATCGCGTCCAGATGAGAGTACCAGCCGGTGGTGCCAACCACGATGCGGCCGCCCAGTGAGAGCACCGCGCGCATGTTTTCGAGCGCCGCCTCGGGCGCGGTGAAGTCCACGACCACATCGACGCCAGCCAGATTGGGCGCCGTGAGCGCCGAGGCATGCTGGTTTTCCGTGATGTCGAGAGCGCGCACGCCATGGCCGCGCTCGCGCGCGATCTCCGCAACCAGGCTGCCGGTCTTGCCTTTACCGAGAACGAGGATCAGCATGGGGCTCCTTGGGACAGTGGACAGTGAACAGTGAACAGTGAACAGTGGGCAGTGAACAGTGGGCCGGCTGTCAATTGTTCACTGGAACCTGTTTTCTCGCTTCCACGTCGAAGATGGCCGGATCGGGATTCTGGAAGAACGCTGCATGCAGCGAGCGCACCGCTTCGTCGGCATCGTCCTCTTCGATCATAAAGCTCATATTGATCTCGCTGGCGCCCTGCGAGATCATGCGCACGTTCACGTGGCGAATGGCGTTGAAGACCTGGGCGGCGATGCCGTTCTGGCCGCGGATATCCTCGCCCACCATGCAGACCAGCGCCTTCTTGCCTTCGTATTTCACATCGGCCAGCTTGCTCAGGTCGGCGGCGATCTCGGGCAGCTTGCTGTTGGAGTCCACCGTAAGCGAGACCGAGACCTCGCTGGTGGAGACCATATCGACCGCGCATTTGTGCTTATCGAAGACCTCGAAGATCTGGCGCAGGTAGCCGTGGGTCATCAGCATGCGGCTGGCCACCACGTCAATGATGCTCAGCTTCTTCTTGACGGCGATGCACTTGAAGGGACTGTTGCAGTGCGGCGCCAGGGAGATGATGCGCGTGCCCTCGCAGGCGGCGTTGCGACTGTTGAGCACCAGCACCGGGATGTTTTTGCGCACCGCCGGCAGGATGGTGGCGGGGTGCAGCACCTTGGCCCCGAAGTAGGCCAGCTCGGCCGCCTCTTCGAAGCTGATGACCTTGACGCGCAGCGCATCGGGGCAGACGCGCGGGTCGGTGGTCATGATGCCGTCCACATCGGTCCAGATCTCGATGGCTTCGGCGCTGAGCGCGCCACCTACGATGGCGCCGGTGAAGTCGGAGCCGCCGCGGCCCAGCGTAGTGGTGAGGCCCGCCTCGTTGGAAGCGATGAAGCCGCCCATCACCGGCACCTTGCCTTCACTGACCAGGGGCAGCAGCTTCTCCGGGACCTTCTTGTCGATGATCTCGTCCTGGGGAATGGCCTTCTGGAACTGCGAATCGGTGATGATGATCTCGCGCGCGTCCACGTGGACAGCGTTGATGCCTTTATCGCGGAAGGCGGCCGCCACAATCTGGCTGGAGATGCGCTCGCCGAAGCTGACAATCAGATCGGAGATACGCGGGGTCAACTCGAGGATGGCGGCAAGGCCGCGCAGCACCTCGTCCAGCGCGTCGAACTTCTCGTCGATGTGCTTAAGCAGCGCCTTCTGTTCCTCGGTTTGGGGGACCAGGGCCACGGCGGTATCGCGGTGGCGTCCGCGCAGGCGCGAGCTGATGGCCAGCGCGCCGGTGCGATCTCCCTGCGAAGCGGATTCCGCGGCGCGCAAGAGTTGGTCCGTCACCTTGGCCATGGCGCTCACCACCACCACAGGGCTCTTGCCCATCGCCACGCGCCCGGCAACGATCGCCGCAGTACGCCCAATAGCCGCCGGATCTTCCACCGACGTGCCGCCAAACTTCATCACGACAAGGTTCATGCGAGATTCCGAAAGCAGCTGTCAGCTCTCGGCTGTCAGCTCTCAGTTGGGTTGCGGAGCCCCGTTGATAGCGGACCCCGCCAAGTGCTGCAAGCGCGCCGCTGGCAATCTGCACATCGGCGGAGCTGGGAAAGACCGTTACGCGCGCGCGGCCGCTACGGCAGCAGGTTCCAGTTTGCCCAGGCTGGCCAGCAGCTCCGCGTTGAGGATGGTGGCTCCGGCCGCGCCGCGCACCGTATTGTGCGAAAGCAGAACGAACTTCCAGTCGAGCAGGTTGCAGGGCCGCAGCCGGCCCACGGTGACCGCCATGCCGCGCCCGCGGTTGCGGTCGAGGCGGGGCTGGGGACGGTCGGGCTGCTCCGCCCACTCCACCGGCTGCTCGGGTGCGAAGGGAAGATCGCGTCCGGCCAAAGGACGGAAATCGCCCCAGGCCTGAAGGATCTGCTCGCGCGTGGCTGGGCGGCGCAGCTTGAGGGAAACGCATTCGGTGTGGCCGTCCACCACGGCCACGCGGTTGCAATGGGCGGTAATTCCGGCCTGGAGGGGCTGCACGGCATGCCCGTCCACGCGTCCCAGCAGCTTCAGCGTCTCGGCCTCCATCTTCTCTTCTTCACTGCCGATGTAGGGCACCACGTTGTCGAGAATGTCCATGGATGCGACGCCGGGATAGCCGGCGCCGGAGACCGCCTGCATGGTGGTCACAAAGATCTGCTCGATGCCAAAGCGCTCTTCGATGGGCTTGAGCGCCATCACCAGGCCGATGGTGGAACAGTTGGGATTGGTGACGATGTAGCCGCCGGACTGCTGGCGCGAGGGCTGTTCCTCGATCATCTCCAGGTGATCGCCGTTGACCTCGGGGATGACCAGGGGCACATTGGGCGACATCCGGAAAGCGCTGGAGTTGGATACGACGGCGCATCCGGCGTTGGCAAAGGCCGGCTCCATCTCGCGGGCAATGGCGGCATCGACGCTGGCGAAGATCACCTTGGGCGCGCCCGCCGGCTCCGCCGGCGAAACGGTCATCTCGGCGACGCGCCGCGGAAGAGGAGTATCGAGCCGCCATTTGGCGGCTTCTCCGTACTTCTTGCCGCTGGAGCGGTCGCTGGCCGCGAGCCAGGCGATCTCAAACCAGGGATGGTTTTCGAGGAGCTGGATGTAGCGCTGACCGACCATGCCGGTGGCGCCAAGGATGCCGATGGGAATCTTGTTTTTCATGGCCTGTACACCTCAGTGTACAGGAATGCTGCATTCCGTATTCCACCGGATGAACCGCAGGAACGGGATGCGATCAATATGGATCGTAGACGGGATAGCTGTAGCCATTGCCATAGACGATGATCATCGGCGGGGGCCACACTGCCCCGTTCGGCAGCACATACAACGGGCGCGGCGGTGGCGGCGCTTGCCAGGCGGCGGGCGCGTATGCGGGCCGGTAGGCATCGACCGGGTATACCGGCGGCGGCGCCGGCTGACTGTAAGCTGAAGGCTCCTGGGGAGCCGGATCGGGCGTGACAGCCACGGGCACGGACTGCGGCGCGGGTTGGGACGGCTGCACGTAGGCGCTGGGCTGACGGCGCAGCAAACCTGAAGGATCGCGCTGGAGCGGATTGCCGGCGGGAACCGCGACATCGTCCATGAGCTTCAGGGTCAGCCGGGTCTCTCCTTTGAGCGTAGGGCGCGGCCCGCGGCGCGGCAGGTTGATGAGATCGATGGGCCACAGCACCGGGACCATCCAGGCCAGCGTGTCGCGGACGGGATGTCCTTTGCCCAGAATGCGGCCCTGCCGGTCGATCTTGTAGCCGGGTACATCCACGACCTTCGCGTTGATAGGCACGATCGTGTCCGGCTCGATGACCACGTGATCGAAGTCCAGCTCCATCCAGCCCTTGCCAACAAAATGGCCGGGATCCTTGAAGTCCTGGAAACGGCCGACCAGATAACTGTCATAGGGCAGGCTGAAGCGGTTGTACTCGCTGTAGCCGGCCTCGCAGAGCACGGGGTCGCCCACCGATTCGGTCTGGGAAGAGAGCCTGGGCTCCGACACGGTGCACTGGATCAGCGCGCCGGCGGGAATCAGGCGTTCGCCGGCATGCGCCGCCAACGGCGCTGCCAGCACGGCGACGAGAGCAAGGGGGATGCTCCTGGTCATGACGGGACTCCTGGTTTTGGCCCTCGGACGAGAGCGGGGACCGGTCAATCGACGAGCGAAGAATTACCGGATCGCGTGCAGGAGAAAAACCGGGTCAGGAGGTAAAGACGAGACCCGAGGCACCCATCATGGAACGGTTGCGAGGGCCTGTCAAGCGCCAATCCGATCGACAGGCCCTCTGTTCATCAGCCCATCGCCGCCAGCACGGCCTCGGCAAACTGGGTGGTGCCGGCCGTCCCGCCCACGTCGCGGGTCAGGGTCTTGCGCTCGGCGTACACCTTTTCAAGCGCGACTTCGGCCCGGTCGGCGGCCGTCATCTCATCCAGGTGGCGAAGCATGAGGATGCCGGACTGGAGCAGCGCGGTGGGGTTGGCGACATCCTTGCCGGCAATGTCGGGCGCCGAGCCGTGCACCGCCTCGAAGATGGCGCAGTCGGCGCCGAGGTTGGCGCCGGGGACCAGACCGAGCCCGCCGACCAGGCCGGCGCACAGGTCGCTGACGATGTCGCCGTACAGGTTCTCGAGCAGCAGCATGTCGTATTGGAAGGGATTCATCACCAGTTGCATGCAGGTGTTGTCGATGATGTGCTCCCCGTACTGTACCTCGGGAAATTCCTCCGAAACCTTGCGCGCGCAGCGCAGGAACAGGCCGTCGGACATCTTCATGATGTTGGCCTTGTGGATGGAGTGGATCTTCTTCCGCCCGTGCTTGCGCGCGTACTCAAAGGCAAAGCGGGCGATGCGCGTGGAGCCCTTGTCGGTGATGACCTTCAGGCTTTCCACCACGCCGGGAATCACCTCGTGCTCCAGACCGACATACTCGCCCTCGGTGTTTTCGCGCACCACAATAATGTCCACCCCGGGCCAATGCGTCTCCAGACCGGGAAGATTGCGGATGGGACGGAAGTTGGCGTAGAGATCGAAGCGCTTGCGCAGGGTGACGTTGATGCTCTTGAAGCCGCCGCCGATGGGCGTGGTCACCGGGCCTTTGAGGGCCACCTTGTTGCGCTCGATGGACTCATAGAGCGCGGCAGGAATGTACTCGCCCTGGGTCTCGAAGGCTTCGGCGCCGGCGGAGAACCGCTCCCACTCGAACTTGACGCCGGTGGCCTCGAGGATGCGCAGCACTGCCTGGGTCACCTCCGGGCCGATGCCGTCGCCGGGGATAAGGGTAACTTTATGAGTCTTGGTCTCTGACATTTTTTCCTTTCAGCGAAGCAGCTTTGATCTCTCAGTTTTAAAGTGCCGTTACAGGCTTCGAGCTGATTCCGAGGTTGGGGGTTCGATCCAAGTCCGCTGCGCTGGCACATGCGCCGGCTGGGGCCTGAGCGCTGACGGCTAGCTCTTCTTCGCGCCGTGGCTGCGCAGCAATCCTTCCAGCTCTTCCTTGAACTCGTGCACATCCGTGAAGTCGCGATAGACCGATGCAAACCGGATATAGGCGACCGTATCGAGGCCCTTGAGCTCGTCCATGATCAGTTCGCCGATTTCGCGCGTGGAGCGCTCCCGCTCCGGAGCATCCACAACAAAGGCCTCGGCCAGATCGACGATCTTCTCCAGTTGCATGGAGGAGACCGGGCGCTTTTCGCAGGCGCGCAGCAGACCGCTCAATACCTTCTGCCGCTCGAAGCGCTCGCGCCGGCCGTCCTTCTTGACGACCATGTAAGGAATCTCGTCGATACGTTCATAGGTAGTAAAGCGCCGGTTGCAGCGTTCACACTCCCGCCGCCGCCGGATGGAATCGGCTTCTTTGCTCTCGCGCGAATCGACTACGCGATCCTGCCCAAATCCGCAATAAGGACACTTCATCTACTGCCGATTCTACGGCATACGAGGGCAGCCCCGGAAAACTGGGCTGGCCGGCGAAGCCCGTTATCGCTCAGGCAGGTTGCGTGGCGTTGCGCCGTCCATTCTCGCCTGGGAGCTGTGGCGCAGCGGTCCTGCGCGGCTCCGGGTCGCCGTCCTGTGCGGCATGAGCCTGGATCAGAGTCTCCACCTCGGCGCGATAGCGAGGCAGGCTGCCGGGATACTTCTTTTGCAGGAAGTCCACCAGCTTCTCGCGCACGTAGCAGCGCAGGTCCCAGGCTTCGCCGGAGTTGCGCGCGTCCATCAAGGCCCGCAGTTGCAGGGTGTTCTGAAACGCATCGGAGACCTGAAGCACGCACACCTTCTTGTTCCACAGCGGCGTCGATTCGCAGATCCTGCGCAGCTCCGCGCGCAGTTCGTCCACCGGCACCGTGTAGTCGGTGTAGATGTAGCAGTGGCCCAGCAGATCGGCGCTGGTGCGGGTCCAGTTCTGAAAGGAGTGGTCGAGGAAGTACGAGAGCGGGACCACCAGCCGGCGCAGATCCCAGATGCGCACCACCACGTACATCATGCCGATCTCTTCAATCCATCCCCACTCGCCGTCGATGACCACCGCGTCTTCCACCCGAAACGGCTGGGCGAAGGCAATCTGCACGCCCGCAACCAGGTTCGAGAGCGTGCCTTTCATCGCCATGCCCACGATCAAGCTGGCCAGCCCCGCCGAAGCCAGAATGCTCATGCCGATGTGCTTGATGGCCGGGAAGGTCATCAGCGCCACCGACAGCGCCACGACGATCACCACCACCATGGCGATGCGGTGCAGCATTTGGAATTGGGTCTGCACCCGGCGCGCCATGAGATTGTCCTCCACATCGATGCGGTAGCGTCCGGCCACCATATCGGAGACAATCTCGATGACCAGAACCGCCAGCCAGGCGCAGGCGGCAATCAGGCCCAGGCCGGCGGCGTGCTCGAGCACCGTCATGAGCTCGTGGGGCAGCGGCAGGCCCGGCAGAATGACAAGCACCGCGAGCAGCGGAAAGATCCAGTGGGTGGGCTGCTGCCCATGTTTCAGCAGCGAGGCGCCGACCACTGAGCCCTTGCGGTGCGCGACCTTGCGCAATCCCCAGAACACGACGGCGCGCAGCAGTAGTGCCGCCACGATGACGCCGGCCAGGATGCCTGCCGACCAGGCGAGGCTTTGCCAATTCTTTTCTAAGAAAGCAAGAATCTCCACCGTCTCTCGCGGCCCCTTTTTAGGTGAGATGCTGCTGCAACCGGTCCTGTTTTCCAAGAAGGGCTTTGGCGTGAAAACAACAGCGGCCCGGGAACTTGCGTTGGCGGGCCGCTGCCGGTGATCAGTTGGGATTGGACTGAGGCCTTCGCGCTTGGGGCGAATGCCAGAGCCGATGGTGGAGTGCCCTCCACCGGGGTCTTATCTGAGCCGTAGGCGCAAGGGCCTCAGGCCTCAGTCACCTCACGTAGGGTACTACTGCAACAATCAATTTTCATTCGCTGGATCAACCTCCTTTCCCGTGTGTCTTCAACCTACGCCGGGCTAAGCAGCGAGTCAAGAGCCGCAGCGTAACTGAAAGGAATATCAATGTCGGCGCGGGTGAGGCTGCGGCGGCAAGGGCACGCCCAGCGTGAACCGCATGCGCGAGAAGTCCCAAGTCGGCGAAGCGTCGCCTACCAGCTATGCATCCACTCCTCGTCGCGGCCGATGCGCACGTTGGTATGAAATAACCTGCTGAGCCGCTCCTCGGTCAGCAATTCTTCGCGCGGCCCATCGCCCACGATGCGGCCCTGGTCCATGAAGATGACCCGCTCGATCTCCGGCAGGATATCGCCGAGGTGATGCGTGACCAGCACCAGGCCGGTGCCTTCTCTGGCCAGGCGGCGCAGGGTGTCGCGCAGTTCGCGCTGCGCAGCCAGGTCCAGCGCGTTGGACGGCTCATCGAGCAGCAGTTGCCGCGGGCGGTGCACCAGGGCGCGGGCAATCACGATGCGCCGCTTCTCGCCGGCCGACATGGTGCCGACCAACTGGCTCGCAAGCTTGGTGGCTTCCATGCGCTCCAGCGCTTCGTAGGCGCGCTCGCGCATCTCGGCGGTCACTTCCAGATTGGGCCAGATGCTGGAAGCGGAAAAGAACCCCGCGATGACCGCGTCCAGGCCGGTGGTCACGGCGGTGCGCTCGCCGGGAAGATCGGTGCCCACTACCCCAAAGTGCCGCCGCAGTTCGGTCAGCACCCAATGCTCGCGGCCGAAGATGCGCACCTGCATGCCGGGCCGGACGATGGGATAGATCTGGCAGTTCATGGTGAGGATGAGCGTGGACTTGCCGCAGCCGTTAGGGCCCATGATGGCCACATGCTCGCCGGTACGGATGCTCAGGTTCACGTCGTGCAGCACCAGGCGGTCGCCGCGGGCGACGTTCACATTGCGAAGCTCGAGGAATTCGTGGTCAGGGGTCACGGGGCTGGTAGTCGTTAATCGGGAATTGGGAGCAGCTGGCAATGGCCCCGGAGTGCGGGAACGCAGGTCCTGTCCACTGTTCACTGTCCACTGTTCACTGTTAGATTAAATGCGTTACCCCATGAGCGATCTGTCGCCCCTTCTCATACCCCGCGGATTTCGATTTGGCGCAACCAAGGCTGGCATCAAGGCCAGCGGCCGCGCCGATTTTGCCATGATTGTGGCCGACGTGCCGGCCAACGCCGCCGCCGCCTTCACCTCGAACCGCGTGACGGCCGCGCCGCTGATCGTCGATAAGGAACACATGCGGACCACCGGCGGCAAAGTACGGGTGGTGGCCATCAACGCCGGCAACGCCAATTGCGCGGCCGGGCAGGCAGGGATTGACGCCGCGCGCGCCACCTGCGCCGCCGCCGGCAGTCTCTTCCATTGCCGTGCGGAGGAGGTCTTTCCTTCCTCGACAGGCGTCATCGGCGTGCCCCTGCCCGCCGATAAGCTGATCGTCGCCATGCCGCAGGTGGCGCTGGGCGCGGAGTCGGATCGCTTTCTGGAGGCCGCCACCGCCATCCTGACCACCGACACGGTGGAGAAGACTGCGTTTGCGCGCATCGTTCTGGATTCCGCCGAGGGCGAAGAGCCGCGGGAAGTGCGCATCGCCGCCTTCGGCAAGGGCGCGGGGATGATTCACCCGCAACTGGTGCCCCACGCCACCATGCTGGTGTACATCCTCACCGATGCGCAGATCCTGTCTGCCGACCTGGACACCTATCTGCGCGGCGCCATCGACCGCAGCTTCAACCGCATCTCGGTGGACGGCGATACCTCGACGAACGACACGGTCCTGCTGCTGGCCTCCGGCGCCAGCGGCGTGCAGATCGGCGCGGGCGATCAGGCGTTTGAGGCCGCGCTGAACCAGGTGTGCATCTCGCTGGCCAAGCAGATCGTGGCCGACGGCGAAGGCATCTCGCACGTGGTCGAACTCCGCATCCGCGGCGCCGCCAATCACCAGGACGCCCTTCGCGTGGCCAAGGCGATCGCCCACTCGCCGCTGGTCAAGACCGC